>JAACFG010000154.1 GCA_009937605.1 Gammaproteobacteria bacterium
ATTGCATTGTGTCGTAGATCGACAGGCCGGACGAAACCACACCGCCCGGTGAGTTGATGTACAGGTGGATATCCTTGTTCGGGTTCTCCGACTCAAGGTACAGAAGCTGGGCCACGACAAGGTTGGCCATGTGATCCTCTACAGGTCCGACAATAAACACGAGCCGATCCTTGAGAAGCCTTGAATAGATATCGTAAGCACGCTCGCCGCGAGCCGTCTGCTCGACGACCATGGGTACGAGATTCAATGAAGTTGCGCTCATAGTGTTGTCCGTCTCCAGCCTGTAATTTGGCTATTGTGTCACGAAGCAGGTTGGTTCATGTAGTCCTTGAACGAGACCTTCTTCACCTTAACCTTACCGTTATCAAGCAACCACTCAACGGCACTCTGCTCGATCACCATCGGCTCGACCTGTTGCATGATCTGTGGGTTGCTCATGTACATGTTGACCATCTCGTCCGCATTCTCGTAACCCGCACACATTTCCTCAACACGACTGCGCAGCGCGGCTGAGTCGACGGTGATGCTCTGCTCCGAGATCAGCTGGCGCAGCAATAGTCCGATACGTACGCGTTTTTCGGCGGGTGTATTGAAATTCTCGAGCGGCGGCGCCTGGTCCTCGTCTTCGATACCGAGACGCTGCATGGCCTCGCGCTGCATCGCGTGCATCTCCTCATGCACGAGCCCGTGCGGCACATCGATCGGGTTTTTCTCGATCAGGCCTTCCAGGACCTGCTCGCGAACGTCACTATCGACTTTCTGTTTCGCCTCACGCTCCATGTTGTCGCGAACGTCCTTCTTGAACTGTTCCATCCCGCCATCGGTGACGTTAAATGACTCGGCAAACTCGTCGGTCAGCTCCGGCAGTACTTCTTTCTCGACACGATGTGTGTTGATTGCGAATTCGGCGGTCTTTCCAGCGAGGTCATCGGCATGGTATTCCTTCGGGAACTTGACCTTGATCGTCTTCTCCTCGCCCGCCTTGATACCCTTCAGGCCTTTCTCGAAGTCCGGCAGCATCTGTCCCTGGCCGAGCACAACCGGAATTTCCGTTCCCGATCCACCCTCGAATGCCTCGCCGCCTACGGTACCTGTGAAATCGACAACGACCCTGTCGCCGTCCTTCGACTTCCGGTCAACCTCTTCCCAGGTCACGCGCTGCTTTTGCAGGCTGAGCAGCATGTCATCGAGATCCTCGTCGTCGATCGACACCTCGGGCTTTTCGACCTTGATCTTGTCGAGATCCTTGAGCTCGACTTCAGGCAGCACCTCGAAGGTCGCAACGTAGGCGAAGGTCTTGCCATCCTCGTCCTCAGTCTCGATTTTCGGGCCACCAGCCGGCCGAAGTTTCTCCTGCGCGACCGCATCGGAGTAGCTTTTTTGCATCATTTCGCCCAGGACTTCCTGGCGAATTTGCGTGCCATAGTGCTTGCGAACGACCTTGGCCGGTACTTTGCCGGGTCGGAAGCCCTTGATCTTGGCCGTACGGCCAACCGATTTCAGGCGGGTATCTACTTCGCTTTCGATGTGCTCAATCGGTACTTCGACGCGCATGCGGCGTTCCAGAGCACCTGTCGATTCGACAGTGACGTTCATCCTATAATTCTCTTATAAATTAACTAGTTAGATTGTATAACTGGTGCGAAAGGGGAGACTCGAACTCCCACGGGTTGCCCCACTGGCACCTAAAGCCAGCGCGTCTACCAATTCCGCCACTTTCGCAAACCGTGCGACGTTCTTGACACCCGCACCTGTTGTCCAGCCGGGCATTATACCCGCAGGCTATTTGGGATTGGAACCGCTATGCGAGGAATCTGAACCTGTCCCCGAGACGCTGGTCGAGTCCGTGGTTCCTGCCCGCGTGCACGGCGGCTAATACGACAAAAACCATGAACCAGATTGCGTCGTGATTCATGGCATCTAGGAAGCCCTGGCCCTTGGTGAACCAGAACGCAACCATCATCAGGGCGCCCGCGATCGATGCCCACCGCGTTGCCAGGCCGACGATGAGCGCCAGTCCGATCAGGAACTCGCCCCAGCCCACCATGACGGCGAATAGCCCCTTGTTGGGGAGCACCACAGACTCGAGAAACGGGCGCATGAACCCGAACGCTTTGTCGAGATTGCCCGAAACGAAGCCCGCCAGACCGTCCGCGAAGTTGGGGTTCGTAATCTTGCCGAAACCAAACTTAAGGAAGAACACGCCCGTGTATACCCTGAGCAACGTGATCGGCCAGACATGCACAGGCTTCTTGTTGTGGAATTCATCGAGACTGGACATAGGCTTTCTCCGGGCACGCGGATCATGGCGGATCATGGCGGATTATCTAATCATACCTCGCCGAACATGGCGCCGTCTCCCGCAGACAAACAGTGCCAGCAATGACAGGATGCCCGTCGCTCCGCCGCCCCCCGATCCACCCGGAATGTCGTTGACACTGCGAACGTTGGGGGAAAAATCCAGGCTGTCGTTGTTCAGATGCGTGTCGCGCAGCTTGTGGGAAGCTACTTTTGCCTCGAGACGCATTGAGAAGGCATCTGCAGGCAAGCCGTGGATCCAGACAATGCGCGCGGACTCGCCCGGCTCAAGAAATTCAAGTTCGCATTGCGCGATCTTGTCTGGGAACAGCACCCAGTCGACATCGCGAGAACAATCCACTCCATTGATCTGCAAGCTGGTGCCAAAGCTGGAGCCACCCTGTGTGCTGCCGTCTCGCCAGGTAACAAAATCCAGCCCGACTAGAATATCTTCGACCCGCTCCAGCCCGTGGTTGGTCACGTCAAGCTCGAAGCGGCTTGTTGTGTTCATGATTCCGCCGTTAACTGGCGACGGGCTGACCATGTTTACTCCAAGGTCGGAGGTGGCAATGCGGGCGGAACCGGTTTGGTCGGACCCGGTATCCGCCAGCGCAATCCACGATGCACCCTCATCGATACTGATAAAGCCACCATCATCGGTCGCGAGTGTCAGGCGCCAATCCATGGAAAAAGAATTGACCCCCGTTGGCACGGGCAGCGGCACTTCGGTCCAGGACTCGCCGTCATCGCAGGTGTAAATGAAGCGCTGCGGCTCTTCCGCGGTGATCACGCCGAGACCGCAAAAGGCCGGACTTACCGCATCGGCATAGACAGGTGCACCGTCAACAGACAGCCGCGTGAATGGGCCGACAAGCGAATAACTCACCTTCGTGTAAACACGATTGCGGCCCTCACTATCCTCGACAACGTAGACGCGGTGATCCGGTGTGTGAAGAATCTGCCGAATTGCTCCCGGCAATGGCCCGGGCCGGCCGCTAACTCCGTCAGTTGTATCGAACAGCTCGTCACCCATGAACGTATACACCTTCCCGTCAGATGTGCCGATAATCGATTGGATTTCAAAAGACACGGCGGTCGCCGTTAACGGAAACGAATAGACCTGGACAAATGTGTTTTCAAATCCGCTTCCTGACAACGCAAACGTCGCGCCATGCTCGGTGATAACGACGACGGGTTCGCTCGCGTTCCCCGTGATAAACCGTATCGATACATCCGCCTCGTTCCATTTCTCCCAGCTGCGTCCATCGACTGTCCGGAATACGCCCTCGCCATCAGTCGCTACGTAAACGTGGTCCCACGTATGCGCAAACCCGGTAATCGAAGGCGGTTCGATGGAGTTCGTCGGAAGTGGCACCGTTGCGTCCCAGGTCTCGCCTGAATCCGGGCTGACGTAGATTATCGCCGGATCTTCCGGCGCCTTGTGCTTTGGCACAGCCCAAAATCGGGAGACCAGATCGCTGCTCAGCGGCTCGTGAACAGACTGCAATGGCTCCACGGCGATCGCGGCTCCGCCTGCAGACAGCAATGCCAGGGCCAGTATCAAGCGGCTCATATCGTTCTCCCATCACGTTATTTCGACATTTGCAGGGTGCTCGAACCGCTCCGGCGCCGCCTGATGAGCTTCTGATTGTTGGCTAATCGACGCCTGATGCTTATATTGGGCAAATGCCTGACGATACGAAGAACAATCCAGAGCATCACGGTATGGATGTAACGGCCATGCGCCGTTCGGCGACCGGCTTTGCGCTGGACCGTGACGACCTTGACGAAGATCCCATCGTGCAGTTCGAGGACTGGTTCCGGTATGCCTGCGAGACCGTTTCCATGGACCCCAACGCCGTTGTGTTATCGACGGTAGACAGCCAGGCGCGTCCGTCGAGTCGTACGGTGCTGCTCAAGTCATTCGACGAAAACGGTTTTGTTTTCTACACGAACTACGAGAGCAAGAAAGCGGTGCAGATCGCAGAGAATCCGAATGTCTCGCTCCTGTTCTTCTGGTCCGACGCGGCGCGGCAGATCAAGATTCGCGGCAAGGCAGAGAAGATTTCTAACAAGGAATCCCTGGCCTATTTCCTGTCGCGGCCCCGTGGCAGCCAGATCGGCGCCTGGGTGTCTGCGCAGAGCAGTGTGATCTCGTCGCGCTCCCTGCTGGAGAACAAATTCCAGGAGATCAAACAGAAGTTCAGGGACAAGGACATCTCGCTACCCTCATTCTGGGGCGGCTATCGCGTGGTGCCCGAGGAAATCGAGTTCTGGCAGGGGCGCCGCAATCGACTGCACGATCGCTTCCAGTACACGAAGCAGGAAGATGGCACCTGGGCGATCGAAAGGCTCGCGCCCTAGTCGCAGGCGAAGCTGTCGCCGTCTGGGCGGCAGTAGTCCGAGAATCCCCACTCGTGCCAGTAGTCGAGCAGGCCGCTGTCGACAACACTGTTGCGAAAGAACTCGGTCTGGCGCAGAACGCCCGAGTCGACCTGGAAGAACAAAATGAACTGAACCTCGGCTGGCAACTCTTCGTTTGCTATTAAATCAACAACGATATCCGCTTCGCCAATCCAGGTGGCGCAACGGATTATGTTCCAGCTGTGAAGACCCTCAGCTTCGGGCAGATCGCCGTTTCTGTAGCGACTGAGTGTCTGCTTCATTGCGGCATTCAGTCCCTGACGTAATTCAGGTAGTTGGCGCGACCTGACACACTGTGGAAACCAGTCAGCAACAATGTCGCCGCGCTCAGCCCAGGTAGAGAGGGCCTGGTCGACGTCTCCGCGAATCAGGTAGGCCTCGGCAAGCAAGTCCCAGGTACCGCCGTCTTCATAGCGGTCTGGTCGCAGGTCCCTCGTGATGCGCGCATATTCTATCGTGGTCTCTGCGTCTCCAAGGTACCTGGCAATCATGGCAACATGAGCACTGATCCACCAATGGGCGGGATCATAGCGATACCCCTCCAATGTATAGTGCAGCGCCTCGCGAACGCGACCGCGCGCCAGAAGTGCCTCACCGTATAGAGCGTTCACCAGCGCGTGCGTTGGGTCTATATATAGTGCACGAAGGAACAATTCCTCAGATTCGTTCCAGCGCTTCTCATGTTCGGCAATTTCTGCCAGAACAGCCCAGGCCCCCGCCAGAGAGTCGTTGAGTTCGAGCGCTCGCCGGGCAGCCGCACCGGCTTTCGAGAATCCCTCAACAGTCCAGGTGATATTCGCTCCCGCTATTGCTTCCCAGGCGATCGCACAATTCGGGTCTATTCGGACCGCTTCTTCGAGGAGTTCCAACTTGCGAAGCCGATTTCCGGTTCGCCCGATTTGCCGGGCTCGTAGATAGAGCTCATAGACATCACTACACTCGCCGGCCTCGATCCTCGATGCGTGCGCAGTTGCGGCGTTGGCGCTGGGGAGGATGATTTCGAGGACAGCCTGCGTGACACGTTTTTGCAGTTCGACAGCGCGGCTGGTCGTGTCCTCGAATTCGGATTGCCAAACAACATTACCGGCTGGCAGGGCCAGTAGTCGGGCCTGCAATGTCAGCTTGCCGTCTTTGAGTTGTGTATTGCCTGACAGGATCGACGTCACCCCGAGCTCTGCTGCAATTGAGTACTCATCCCCCGCGGCTTTTATGACGCGACTCGTCTCCGGGCCAAGCACTCTGAGCCCTGAGAAGCGGGTCAGCTCACTGCGAAGTTCACCGGCGATCGCATCACCGATCGAGTCATCCTTCGCGACAGGATTAATATCGTCGAAAGCCAGTACCACCAGCGTGCGCTGCTCCATCGCCGGCTCGGAGACAGCGGAAGTAGGCGCCGGCGACGACAACACGTAGGCGTTCAACGCCAACACGGCCAGCAGACCGACCGATAACGCATGATCACTGAGATTCAGCCGCGGCAGTTCTTCGTCGGGTTCGCGTGGAGGTGTCCGCGTGACACCCTCGGACGAGATGTCGAAGAACCAGGCGACCAGCAGAACAAACGGGAAGCCGACTGACATCGCGACCAGAACATTGCGCATGGTCGTCGGCGGCAAACCGGCTCCCGACAGAACCTCAATGACCTGCAGGACGACCCAGCAGCCCACGACGTACAGCGACAGCGTGTGCAGGACTTTGCGCCGCTTGATTTCACGAAGAAAGACCATCGCACTGTACAGCCTAGAGGCCGCGACAACCGGCGGCTATCCGCAATTACCCTAGTTCGCGAACTCCGGCTTCAATTTGGGACCCTCGGGCCACTAGGATCGGCGCCGACGCCCCTTCCGTCCACGTCGACCAGCAACCGGGGCTGGTGCCGAAGGTTCAGGTGGCGGCGGCAATTCCGGTAGTTGCTCCTGCTTTTCGAACCCGTCGATAACCAGTTGTCGCATAGCGTCGTCCAGTTCGGGATCGGTTTCTATTGGTGTGTACTTGCCGAGTCGCGTCTCGACATCGGCGCAGGCGCGATCCCAGAGCGACATTGAGCCGCCCTCTTCCCAGGTCTCGCGATTAAGCCGGTCATAGACAGGGTCGGTCAGGTAGAGCTCGTTTGGCCAGTGCTCCAATGTGTGGGGCGAGGTGATCAGATGGTCTTCGGCCATGAGCTGGTCGACGAGATGTTGCGTTGGCAGGTCATCGAGTTTCCTGATCTCCCTGACGAAATGCAGTGCCTGTCCGCAGACTTCGTTGTCGTGTACGAGCTTCGGCAGGCTGAATGTCAGCACGAAGTCGAGCATGCCCGGGCCCGACACTGAATTAACACCGGCGATCGCGGCAAGGAGCGCACTACTGAAGGTCTCGCCTCCACCTTGCGCGTCGAGAGACTTGCCGTCACTCAAAGCCATGTAAGCCTGCGTCGGCAGCTTGAGTGATTTCGCAATCTGCACGTACGCGACATTGAGGTGCTGCGCTTCGATAGCGGCCATCGGTGAACTCGCCGCTTTCATGTGGAAGGTCGCCGGCGCACCGCCGAACAACACCGGCGCGCCCGGTCGCACAATCTGGGCCATCGTGATGCCTGTCAGGACGTCGACGCAGTGGAAGACCAGTGCGCCGACCAGCGTCACCGGCGCGATCAGGCCCATCAATGTGACGGGTACGATTTCGACGGGAATTCCGGCCTCGACGCAATCGAGCAGGTTCTGGCAGGAATCTTCGCCGTAGCGGAAATTGCCGGTGGCCGTAATTGTGAAGATCGACATCGGCTTCGCGATGAGCTCAGCCCGGTCCGCGCGGAACAACTGCATCATTTCCGCCATGCGTGGCACGCCCTCCTCGCTGAACGCGCCGGATACGATGGGCTTCTTCGAGGTCGTCATGCACATGTACAGACGCCACGCGTCAGAGACTTGCGATTC
>JAACFG010000028.1 GCA_009937605.1 Gammaproteobacteria bacterium
ATAAATTTCCAAACCTGCGTCGCTGGTTTGATTTACTAAAGCAGCGGCCTGCAGTCCAGGCGGGTATGAATGTCGGTAAGACCTGGCGACGCGACGAATCGAAAAACGAAAAAGCCCGGGCGCTAATGTTCAACCAGACATCGGAAACGGTGTACAAGGCACTGGAGGATTGAGTGAGATTCTATGACTGCAAAACAGCCCCGAGCCCCAGGCGTGTGCGGATTTTTCTCGCCGAGAAAGGTATTGAGATCGAGACCGTGCAGGTCGACCTTGGGGCAGGAGAGCAATTCAGTGAGGCTTTTCGCAAAGTGAACCCGGATTGCGTGGTCCCGGCGCTTGAGTTGGATGACGGTAGCTGCATCAGTGAGGTACTCGCGATTTGCCAGTACATCGAAGAGACGCATCCCGAACCGGCGCTCATGGGTGGTACAGCAGAAAAGCGGGCACGTGTCTCTATGTGGAACGCCAAGGTTGAGCAACAGGGCTTGTGGGCGATGGCAGATGCTTTCCGCAACTCGGCGAAAGGACTGGCAGGTCGTGCCGTGACGGGACTGGAAGCATATCCGCAAATACCGGAACTTGCCGAGCGAGGTCGCGCACGAGTTCTGCAGTTTTTCGGCAGGCTGGACGCACATCTCGGGAACAACGAATTTCTCGCCGGTGAGAGCTTTTCGATGGCCGATATCACAGCGCTGGTCTTCGTCGATTTCGCCCGCTGGATCAAGATCCACGTGCCTGACAATGCGAGCAATCTCGCGCGCTGGCACGTAGTGGTGTCAAAGCGTCCCAGCGCTGCGGCGTGACTCTAGCTACGTTCGGCCAGTGACCGGACGCCGAGAAACAGGAGGATCCCGATTTTCGCGAGTTCGAGCGTCGAGTAGATCGCGTGCGCGAAGGACGGTGGCGGCTCGCCGCCGACAAGGATGATCTCCGTCCTGGCCGCCAACTCCGGAATCAGCCAGGCGCCCTGTGCCAATACGATCAGTACCAGTACACTGCACCAGGCCCACAGGTCGCGACTGCGGCCGGACGTGCGGACAATCACGAGGAGCAACACGAGCGCCAGGAATTCGGCTTTATTGAGCGCCGCGAATACCACGCGGCCTACGTCGAGCGCGACGGGCCGCGTTATAGACATTGCAGTGAAGCGGACCGGGGTGGCGATCATCGAGATCCCGACCGTCATGCCGACCCACGTAAAACAGACCCAGGCCGGATTCAGGAGCGCGTTTCGGATTCGTTGTGACACGGACATATAATGCATGATCAAAGGTGAATAACACCATGACTAAACCCAATGAATCGCAACTCGCTTCCGCGGTCATGATGATTCGTCCGGTCCGGTTTGAGAGCAATCCGTTGACAGCGGCGTCCAATCGTTTCCAGGGGAAGAACGACGCGGACCCCGTGGAGCAGCAAACTGCAGCGGCCGATGAGTTTGATGCGCTCGTCGCGGCGTTGCGCGATGTCGGCGTCGAAGTAATCGTCATTGACGATACGCATGAGCCGCATACGCCTGATTCGATTTTTCCGAACAACTGGATCAGCATGCACGCCGACGGTCGCGTGGTTTTGTACCCGATGGAAGCCGAGAATCGCCGTACCGAGCGCAGGATGGATATCGTCGAGCATCTTGGGGATGCGGCTGGTCGGCAAATTGCCGAGGTCGTGGACCTCAGTCCGCATGAGAACTCGGGGCATCACCTCGAGGGCACCGGCAGCATGGTTCTTGATCGCGCGAACCGGGTTGCCTACGCGTGTATTTCGACACGGACACACCTCGACCCGCTCGGCGATTTCGCCCAGCGCATGGGATACGACGTCGTTGCATTCGAAGCCGTCGATAGCAGCGGCGTGCCGATCTACCACACGAATGTACTGATGAACATTGGTGAAGAAATCGCTGTTATCTGTGCGGACGCGATTCCCCGGCAGGACCAGCGTGAAGCCGTGCTGGCTCGCCTGCACGAAGACGGCCACGAGATCGTCCTGCTGAGCTACGCCCAACTCGATGCTTTTGCGGGAAACATGCTGGAATTGAGAAATAAAGCCGGCGAACGTGTTCTCGCCATGTCGCAACAGGCGTACGATTCACTGGACGAAGAACAACGCGCAATCCTGGCCTCAAAGAGCCGGATCATTAGCGTGGCTATCAACAGTATCGAATCGTCAGCAGGCGGCAGCGTGCGGTGCATGCTTGCGGAAGTTCACCTGCCGGCAGAAGGAAACGAAGGCTCATGAGCAAAGACAAGATCCTGATGTGTCCACCGGATTTTTTTACGGTGGACTACGTTATCAATCCCTGGATGGCCGGCCATGAGGAATCGCTGAGCATCGAGCGAGCCAAGCAGCAATGGGAAGCGCTGCGCGACCAGATCGGTGAGTTTGCCGACGTTGTGACGATTGAACCGCAACCCGAGCTCCCCGACATGGTTTTTACGGCGAATGCCGGGGTCGTATATGGTAGCAAAGCGATCGCGAGTCATTTCATGCCGCACGAGCGGCGGCCGGAAGAGCAGTTCTTCAAGAAGTGGTTCACTGAAAACGGTTTTGATCTGCTCGATCTTGACGACAACATCGGATTCGAAGGCGCGGGCGATTGCCTGCTGGACCGACACGGGCCCTGGTTATGGACAGGCTACGGTTTTCGCACGGAAATCGAAGCGCATGCCGAGATTCGAAATTTCTTCGATATCGAAGTTGTGTCGATTCGTCTCACGGACGCGCGCTTCTATCACATTGATACCTGCTTCTGTCCGCTGACCGACGGCTTTCTCATGTATCACCCACCGGCGTTCGACTACGAGTCACGCATAGCGATTGAAAGCCGTATTCCACCGCACAAGCGCATTATCGTCGATACATTTGACGCCGGTAACTTCGCCTGCAATGCCGTGAATATCGGTGATCGCGTGATTCTCAACAAAGCATCCGATCCGTTGAAGGCGCGCTTGATGCTCGCCGGTTTTCGCGTACACGAGGTCGAGCTCAGCGAGTTCCTCAAAGCCGGCGGATCGTCAAAGTGCCTGACCCTGAAACTGACCGAACCTGTTCGGTAGGAGATCCTGACGTGGCCACGCCTCACCGCTATTCCATCTGGCCGAAAGACCCTGCTGCTCACCTGTTTGAAGTACGCCTGACCGTCGCGACCCCGGACCCAGGGGGCCAGGTCTTCGCATTGCCGACGTGGATTCCCGGAAGCTACATGATTCGTGACTACGCGAAACATGTAGTGTCAGCGCGGGCCGAGTCTGACGGCCGGGATGTGGCACTGCGGAAGCTCGACAAGACCCGGTGGCAGGCGGCGGCGACCGATCGAGAACTTACGCTTGTATTGGAAATCTACGCGCATGATGAAAGTGTGCGCGGCTCACATCTCGATCTCACGCATGCGTTTTTCAATGGTACCTGCGTTTTCCCTGCTGTGGTCGGTCAGGAAGATACCGCTTGCGATCTTGACATTCAGCCGCCGGAAAAACCTGTCGGCAAAGGCTGGCGCGTTGCCACGTCGATGAATAGAAAGGCTGCCGAACCGTATGGTTTTGGCTCTTATCAGGCCATGGATTACGCCGAGCTGATCGATCATCCTGTCGAAATTGGGAAGCTTTCCATTGGCGAGTTCGACGTGCAGGGTATTCCGCACGCGATCGCAATTCGGGGCGAGACTCGTGCTGACATGCGCCGCCTGTGCCACGACCTGCAGGAAATCTGTGAACACCACATGGCACGTCTCGGCGCGCCAGGGGATCTGGATCGCTACCTGTTTCTGCTGAACGCGCCGGGCACGGGCTACGGAGGCCTTGAGCACCGCTGGTCATCAGCATTGATTTGCGGGCGCGATAACCTTCCGGCGCGCGGCGACAAGGGGGTCTCCGACGAGTACCGCACATTCCTCGGGCTGGTGAGCCACGAGTATTTCCACTTGTGGAACGTCAAGCGAATGAAGCCTGCGGCGTTCACGCCGTACGACCTGTCACGGGAAACCCACACGGATTTGCTGTGGGTGTTTGAAGGTGTGACATCGTATTACGACGATCTGGCGCTGGTACGAAGTGGCCTGATCAGTATTGAAAGTTACCTCGAGCTGCTCGGCCAGACGATGACCCGTGTCAGGCGCAGCGGCGGTCGCCGCCGGCAAAGCGTAGCGGATTCCAGCTTTGACGCCTGGACCAAGTTTTACAAGCAGGATGCGAACGCGACCAACGCGATCATCAGCTACTACGCCAAGGGTGCGCTCATAGCGCTGGCGCTCGACCTGAAGCTCCGATCGGAGACTGGCGGCGAGTATTCGCTCGACGATGTGATGATAGCGGCCTGGGCGCGCTGGGGAGAAAGTGGCGAGGGTATGCCCGAGGACGGATTCGAGAGAATTTGCGCCGAGACGTCCGGGCTCGATCTCGAGGATTTCTTTTCGGCGACCGTGCGCGGTACCGGAGAGTTGCCGCTTGAGGCGTTGCTCAAGACGCATGGCATCGGATATCAGCTAAGGCGTTCGGAAGGCGGCAAGGATGCCGGCGGCAAACCGAAGAGTGACAGTAAGCTCCCTGCTGTCTGGCTTGGGGCCGTGCTTGGCACGAGTGGCAACACCACGGTTTTTCGCGCAGTTCACAACGGCGGACCGGCCGAACTGGCAGGTATCTCGCCCGGCGACCAGCTCATTGCGCTCGACGGACTGCGGATCAGTCTCGCGGGCTGCGAGGCGCGGACGCGCCGTTACCACCCGGGTGACAAGTCCGAGGTCACGGTCTTCCGCGGGGACGAATTGATGACCTTGCGACTGAAGTGGGCCGAGGCACCAGCCGATACGTGCTATTTACTGGTCGACGATGAGGCCGATGACGAGGTGGCCTCGCGCCGCACCAGCTGGCTGGGAACATAGTGCGACTACTGGCGAACCCGACGCTGCGTCTTTTTATTGGCGCCGCGTTGATCAGCCTGTCACCTGTCTGGGTCAAGCTAGTCGACGTATCGGCGACCAGCAGCGCATTTTGGCGTGTTGCGATTGGTGGCCTGGCACTTGCCGCGTATTTGCTACTCACGCGACGACGACTGCAACTGTCGGCCGCTCTGTGGGGTATGTTGGCAGTCGCGGCGATATTTTTTGCAGTCGATCTCTGGTTTTACCACCGCAGCATTCAGTACATTGGCCCCGGGCTGGCGACCCTGATCGCGAACTTCCAAGTGTTCGTTATGGCTGCCGCCGGGTACCTGGTTCTTCGGGAGCCACCGAGTCTCAGGCAGCTCGTCGCGATTCCCCTCGCTCTGATCGGGCTTGCCTTAATTGTCGGCGTGGACTGGGAGTCTCTATCGGAAGATTATCGGCGCGGCATAATTTTCGGACTGGGCGCGGCCCTGACCTTCGCACTCTATCTACTGAGCATGCGACGCTTGCGGCAGAGCTCGACTTATCGTGTACCGAGCCGGGAAATAGCGGTCGTCTCCTTACTGACTGCCGCTATCCTGGGCATCGTCGCGTTCGCCGAGGGTGATTCGCTTGCGCTCAGTAGCGGCACCGATATTGCGTGGCTGGCTTGTTACGGAGTCCTGTCACACGGATTCGGCATGATGTTCATAGCCAGTAGTCTGCCGCATATCACGCCATCTCAAGCCGGACTCGCATTGCTGCTCCAGCCGACGCTGAGTTTTGCCTGGGATGTCCTGTTCTTCGATCGCCCGATGACGCCCATCGAGTTACTCGGCGCAGCGATCGCCCTGTTCGCAATTTACCTCGGATCCCGCGCACGCTCAGAACAAGTGCAGCATACCCGCTAGTATTTCGATCTCGAAGCGAGTCTGCATAGGCTGCATTTCACCGTCGAGATGACAGTCCACGGGCTCATCCGCTTCGATCAGGATGCGCGTGACCGTCTTGTGGGTAATCTCTTCCTCGCCCATGTGCTTACCCGACATCAATTTGGGTAGCAGCGCGAGGATGCGCGGTCTGGAGACCGGCTCTACCACCAGGAGATCGAAATGGCCGTCGTCGTTGCGGGCCATCGGTGCGAGGTTGAACATACCGCCAATCCATGGTCCGCTCGCGACGTTTGCGAGTGTGATTGGTCCGGTCCGTACATCGCCGTCCGAAATAATTCGCATATTTGGCGTCGCAATTCCCTCGGCCATACCGCGAAAAATGGCAAGGAGATAGACGAGGTCGCCCATGGGCAGTCGATAAGAACGGGCGATTCGTGTGACCCGGGCATCGAAGCCGATGCCGGCGCCGTTGGCGAAATAGCGATCGTTCATTTTTCCGACGTCGACCGTGCGAGACTGCACGTTGGCAGCGATGCGGTCTGCCAGGAGCCTGGTTGCGTGTTCCCAGTCGAGAGTAATACCAGCGGCCTTGGCAAAGTCATTTCCCGTACCGGTCGGGATGACACCAAGGGTAGCCTCGCTTCGGGCGCGCATAATGCCGTTGGTTGCCTCATGGACGCTGCCGTCTCCGCCTGCGGTAACGATGCGTCGTCCGCCACCGTCGACGCATTGGCGAACCCGCTCCTCGAGATCGCCCTCGCGCTGGCTCAGGTACACTTCCAGAGGAAAGTCGCCCGCACCGAGCAATTCACGTATTCGCGCACAGCGCTTGTTAGCGCGGCCACGACCGGCGGCCGGGTTGAGGAACAAGTGGACGGTCTCGACGGGCATGAGGCGATGCTACAATGCGCCGGTCTCTCGCCGCAAAACGGATCACTCGATGTTGGAACTGGGCGTCAAGTTCCTGATCAGCTATTTCATTGGCTCGCTCATGGGCGCCATGCTGGTTGGCTGGCTGCGAGGTGGCGTCGACATTCGTACAATGGGAAGTGGCAACGCCGGGGGTACCAACGCATTGCGGACCCAGGGCATTGTATTCGCGCTTGGCGTTGTGATCGTCGATGTTGGCAAAGGCGTCGTCGCTGCGGGCCTGGTTCCCGGTATCAATCTGCCATTTGTTCCGGAGGATCCCGAGATTTCCCGGACCTGGTTAACGCTGGCCTGCGCAACCGGCGCCGTCGTTGGTCATGTCTGGCCGATCTACCACGGCTTCAAAGGCGGCAAGGGCGCCGCGACGCTGGTTGGCACACTGGTCATACTCGCGCCCGAACTGATAATCGGCGTATTGCTTGTGTGGGGGTGGACGCTCGTCATGACCGGCTTCGTGGGTCTGGCGACGATGACGGCCGCAACGATGTGCCCGATCTGGGTCGGTATCACGCGCCTACCCGAGGATCAGCCTCTGTTTATCTACCTGGCAGTAATGGCGATGTTCGTTATTTACTGGCACCGATCGAATATTCAACGCATGCGCGCGGGCACCGAGCACCGCAACGTCAGGGCAATGATGTTCAAACCTGGCAGATTCAAAGGCGCCGATGATCAATCTTGACGCGGACGCCATACGTCAGTCGATAGGTGAAGCCGCCGCGGCGAGGTTGTCCGACTTCAACGTCTTTCCCGAGATCGAGTCGACCAACACCTACCTGATGCGGCAAGAGGGTCCACTGCCGGGTCGACTGCTCGTCGCGGCCACGAATAATCAGACCATGGGTCGGGGCCGGCACGGTCGAACGTGGCAGTCGCCTCCCGGGTCCGGTCTGTGCATGTCATTTGCCTACACCTTCGGTGTGCAGCCCGCGAACCTGCCGGCGCTGACACTGGCGATTGGTATCGGTGTCATTGATGCGCTTGAAAGCACGGGAGTAGGTGGCGTGCGGCTCAAATGGCCAAATGACCTGATGGCGGACGAAGGCAAGCTTGGCGGGATTCTCACCGAGTCCCAGTCTCGGTCGTCCGGCGAGATTACCGTCGTGACCGGCGTGGGCATTAACGTAGATCTTGGCGATGGATCGGACCTCGGGCGGGAAATGGACTCGGCGCGCCGCATTGCAGACATTGCGGGAATTGCCACGGTTCTGCCGAAACACGAAGACCTGGCTGCCCGGCTGATTGATAGTTTGTGCGCCACTTTTGTCGATTTTGAAACCGAGGGCTTTGACCGCTACGTACAGCAATGGGGCGAGCGGGACTGGTTATTCGGGCGCGAACTTGCGATCGACATGCAACAACAGCAGGTGACCGGCACCGGCGCGGGCATTGCCGATGATGGCGCATTGCTGGTCGATATTGGTGAAGGCATGATTCGCCGCGTAACGTCCGGGTCGGTGGTGCTCTTATGAAAGCGCTGCTCATGGATGTCGGGAATTCGCGCATCAAATGGGGCGTGCTCGAGAACGGAGAGATCCGGCGGACGGGGCACATCTCGCAGGAGCGTATTCGTGACAAAGGATTGCAGGCGATAACGACGAAGATCCCGCGTCGCGTCGATGAAGTGTTCGTCAGCAACGTCGCCGGCGCGACTTTCGCCACACGATTGTCGGGAGTTGTCGGCATGCATTGCGAATGCGATGTTCGATTCGCGCGCACCGAACGCAGCGGGTGGGGAGTGACCAACAGCTATACGCAACCGCGGCGTATCGGAGTGGACAGGTGGGTCGCAATGATTGGCGCATTCGCGGAGATTCAGTCCGCGTGCCTCGTGGTCGACGTTGGCACGGCGTTGACCATTGACGCTATTGACGACGAAGGTCAGCATCTCGGCGGCCAGATCATCGCCGGAGTCTCGACCATGGCGGACGCACTTGCCACGTCGACAAGCGATATCCCCCTGGTCAAGCCGGCACCGGGTCGCGAACGAGCTGATCTCGGCATGTTCGCTCACAACACGGCGGCCGCGGTCCGCGAAGGGGCACAGAACGCGGTAGCGGGCGCTATCGACCGGTCGATTCAGACGCTGCAATCGAATAATTACCGACCCGTCGTTGTCTTGACCGGCGGGGACGCGTCACGCATTCTTAACGCGCTTTGCGAAACACCGTTGCACCGTCCGCACCTTGTCCTGCAGGGGCTGGCGCACATGCTGGACACCGCTCGATGAAAAACCTGCTGCTGTTGCTGATCCTTGCCAATATCCTTTACTTCATGTGGGGCGTATTCAGGCCGGAGGAATCGAATCCGCGCATCGAGATCGTCGAGGAAGCCGACCTTGGGCCACCGCTTGACGTGACAACTGGAGGGGACAGTGACGCAATTACCAGTGTCGGTGCGGTGCTTGGGTCGGGCGAACCTTCGGATCTTGAGGCTGTTGTTGGTCGGTCCTGCGTGAGCATCGGCTCGTTCGATGTTATCGACGATGCGGACTCGGCCGTACTTGAGTACAACAATCAGGGTATGAAAGCCGTGCTGCGATCGACGCGGGGACCGAAATTCGTTGGCCATTCGGTCCAGGTTCTGAACGTGCCAACGCGCGACGACGGCCGGGCGATGCTGGGCAAGCTGGCCGAAGCGGGCCTCAATGACGCCTTTATCGTTGGCAATGAAGAAGATGGCCTGTCCATTTCCCTGGGCATTTTCGGGAACGCAGACAATGCCGAGAGAATCGAGTTGCAAGCGGAATCCGCCGGATTTGAAGTCGATATTTCTCCGATGTACCAGGAAGGAGCGATTTTCTTTGTCGATATCGGGTTGCCGCCGGGCAAGGGCGCGGGCGCAATCATCGAGAAGTATGGCGAGGAGCGCGTAGCTCTGCGAGAGGCGGCGACCTGTCCGCAATAAATTGCGTCCTGGGCCCTTGTCAGAGCGCCTCGAGTAGCGAATAATTCGCCACCCCTGATCATTTGGCCGCAATAGCTCAGTTGGTAGAGCAGGGGTTTTGTAAACCTCAGGTCCCGAGTTCGACTCTTGGTTGCGGCACCAAACACGAAAGGCCCCGATTTTATCGGGGCCTTTTTTTTTAGTCGAGAGACCGGGCATCATGATTTCACGACGAAATTCAGACGATGGTGCGATACTACGAGGAAGATGAGGCGCGGGTGCCCGATAAAACGGGCACGAACAATCCGGCCATAGAGGACTAGAATGATCACCAAAAGCCTATCTTCCCATAAGTCGATCAACTCTCTCATTGTCGTCACGCTTTCTCTGTTTCTGAGTGCTTCGAGCCTCGCTGAACAGCCAAACATATTGCTTATCTATGTCGATGATCTGGGCTACGGCGATCTGGGCAGCTACGGCCACCCCGTCATTCAATCTCCCAATATTGACGCCTTGGCAAAAGAGGGCATGACCTTCACCAACTACTACGCGCCGTCGGCATTGTGTTCGCCGTCTCGTGCTGGAGTGTTGACCGGGCGGGCACCCTATCGAACGGGCATCAAGAGCTGGATTCCCGAAGATTCTGGCGTCTTTCTGCGAGACGAGGAGATCACGCTCGCTGAGGTTCTTAACGCCGAAGGTTATGCCACGGCGCTTATCGGCAAATGGCATCTGAACTCGGATCTTGGGAGCGAAGATGAACCGCAGCCGACAGATCAGGGCTTTGACTATTTTTACGGCCACAATGCCTTTCAGATCCCGACCAACAAGAATCCCGTCAATATCTACAGAGATCGTGAGCTGTTGCCAGAACAAGAGGGCTTCACGGCGCAGTTGTACGCCGACGAGGCGATTGACTGGTTGGAGCGTCAGCACAACGACCAGCCGTTCTTTCTGTTCCTGAGCATGGCAGAGCCACACACACCGATAGAGAATCCACAGGAATACAACGAGCTCTATTCGCAGTATACAAACGGGCCCATTGTGCCGATTCCATCGGGTCTGCCCGAGGTTCCGGTCGAGAAGTTGACGCCAAGAGGGCCCGGCGAGTACTACGCCAACATCACCTACATGGACGCGCAGCTGGGTCGTGTACTGCAGTGGCTGGACGACAAGAGCCTGACCGATGATACGATCGTCGTCTTCACGAGCGACAACGGGCCGGTTACTTCCAGCTGGCTGTCCTGGTACGAGATAAATGCCTATGGCAGCACCGGCGGATACCGGGGCCGCAAACACTTCCTGCATGAAGGCGGGCTAAAGGTCCCCGCGATAGTTCGCTTTCCGGGCACGGTCGAGCCTGGCTCCAAGTCTGATGATCTGGTGGTCGGAACCGATTTGTTCGTGACTTTGGCGCGTCTCGGTGGTGGTGCGATTCCGGATGATCGTCCAATCGACGGGATAGATGTTCGCACTGTTCTTTCCGGCGGTGAATTAGGCGGGCGCACTGCTTTTTGGGCGCTGGATTCGGTATCGGATCTCGAATTTGCAGTCCGGAGCGGAGACTGGAAATTGTTGATCGATCGCGGCGGTAATCCACGAGAGCTTTACGATCTTAAAGTGGATCCACTGGAGTTTCTAAATGTTCGCAAAGACAATCCCGCAGTTGTTGCTGACCTGATGTCTCAATTCGAGTCGCAGCATTACTTGCGGAATGTGGCGCAAGAATGAGTGGACGAAAAATCAAGGATCTTAGCCTTCATGCATCGGGTAAAGATCGCGTCGATTGGGCGCGCCAAAACATGCCGATTCTGCGGGCCTTAAAACAGCGTTTGAGTGTTGAGCGACCTTTTGAGGGTCACAAGATAGGCATTTGTCTTCACGTAGAAGCAAAAACGGGTGTGTGGCTTGAAACACTAATCGCGGGCGGTGCGAGCATCGCGATCACAGGCAGCCCCGGGTCGACACAAGATGACACCGCGGCCTACCTGGTCAAAGAGTTGGGCGTCGAGGTGTTCGCGTGGCGAAGTGAAACGTTCGATGATCACATGGAAAATGCGAAACGAGTACTGGATACCATGCCCACGATCATCGCCGACAACGGTGGTGACTTGCATCATCTACTGGGCAAGGACGATAAATACAAAAGCCTGTGTGACTCAATTATCGGTGCAACAGAGGAAACGACTACGGGTGCCAACCGCCTGAGAGAAGAGCTGCCTTCGTTCGCCTTCCCGACGATCATCATCAACGACACAATGGCCAAACGTATTGTAGAAAACCGGTACGGCGTTGGTATCTCCGTTGTCGATGGCATTATGCGGACGACTAACATTATGCTGGGTGGCAAGACGGTCGTGGTGATCGGCTACGGATACTGCGGTCAGGGCGTGGCCCAGCGGCTTCGCGGTTTGGGGGCTCACGTTACCGTGGTAGACACGGAGCCATTGACTCAACTTGAAGCACATCTTGAGGGATTCAGGACTGGTGTGCTGGAAGATGTCCTGGGTGACGCCGATATCGTGATCACAGTAACCGGGCGCAACGCCGCGATCCAAAAGCAACACTTCGACCTCATGAAAGACGGTGTCGTGCTCTGCAACGCGGGGCAAAACAGCTCCGAAATCGATATTGGATCGCTACGTGAGATGGCGGTACACGAGCACACGCTGCGGCCGAAAATTGAGCAACTGACACTGGATTCGGGCAAGAAGTTCTTCCTGCTGGCGCAGGGCAACCTGATAAACCTGGCGGGCGGTGACGGGAACCCGATTGAAGTGATGGATCTCGGGCTGGCCTTGCAGGCGCTCAGCCTGGAGTGCATTGCCCTGAGTGCAGACACGCTCAACAATGAGCCGCAGTGCGTACCTCATGACATCGAACAAGCCACGCTGAAAGCGGCTCTTCAGGAATGGGTCGACAAGAGCCACGCGTAACTAATAGAGTCGTTTGACGCCTGGTTTTCCCTTGCTTACAAGAAAACTCGCCAGGTTCAATGCGGGCGATGTTTCATCTCTCACATCCTGCATGGCGCGGGCAGTGGTCTTCCACTCCTTGTGGTTCACCTCGTGTAACAGGTAACCCCGTTTATCCGGGTCGTAGAATTGTACCTGCGGATTGTGTGGCAGGTTATCCGTGACCGGCTTGGCTAATTCTTCGGGCCAGTTAGCGGAGATAGAAGACGCCACGAATTCGACGACGGGGACACGCTCACTCACATCCTTTGTGAGACTGCCGTCAACTGCCCAGAAAGAATGCACGTCACCGCTAAGAATTAGCGGATGACCAACTTCAGCCGTCTTGATGGCTTTCGCAACTCGCTCCCTGTTGGCTGGGTAGATATCCCACGCACCGATGTAACTCAACTCTTTACCATCGTGATGGTATCGGAACGGCAAGAAAGGCCCCGGTGAGGCGATAACATTCCAGGTTGAGCTGTTCTGCATGAGGTTCTCCGACAGCCACCGCTCCTGCTCTTCTCCGAGCATGGAGCGGTCCTCGTCGAACACGGCAGTGCAACGCTCACGGTAGTTGCCAAATCCGAAATCCGGGTAGTCGTTGCTGCATATTTCCTTGCGGTCCCGGAACTGGCGGCCGTCTAACAGGCTGATCTGTATCAGATCACCAAGTGAGATTGTCCGCTGCAGGTCGAAATAATTGTCACCCGCGGCCTCGTAGCCACGCACCGGCATGTGTTCGTACCAGGCCTGATACGCAGCCGCCCGTTGTGCGAACTTCTCGGGATCCATGTCTTCAATGGCATCGTGATTATCAATCGTCGTGAAGAACGGAATTTGTGCGTGGGCATCCTGCAGGTGCTTGTCCGTCTTGTACCGTGCATGTCGACAGCGGAACTCATCGACGGTGACGGGCGCTTTTTCTGTCTCGTGGTGCCGGAAATCGGCTACGCCGAAAGAGGTATCGTAAAAGTAGTCGCCCAAATGAATGATGAAATCCGGTTTGTCCTGGATCATGTGCTCATACGCGACGAAGTAACCATGCGTCCAGTTCTGGCAGGAGGCGGTTATGAACCGAACCGAATCCGGGTGACTATTCCTGTCCGGGAGCGTTTTGGTGCGGCCTGTTCGGGATGAATGCGATGACACGGAAAACCGGTACCAGTACTCGCAGCCAGGCTCGAGCCCTTCCAGCTCAACATGCACTGAGTGTGCGAAAGTGGGCGTCGCGAGCGCCTCGCCTCGCCGAACAACACGGGACATTTCAGGATCGAGCGCCAATTCCCATTGAACCGGAATGCTGTGGGACTCCACGCCACCATCGCCCTTTAGCGGCTCCGGTGCGAGTCGGGTCCACAGGACGGCCGAGCGGTCCGTGACGTCGCCAGAGGCAATTCCAAGCGTAAACGGGCTGGTAGAAAATCGATAATCGGAGGCGAGCTTTGCCATGAGTGGGCTGCTGCTCAGGCCCAGAAGCGTACTAACTAAAAACCCTCGTCTGTTCATATCTTCTCCACTTCAGGTCTGCATGTCGGCCAGCAAATGCCCGGAAGTTTCGGTACAATCCGGCGTGTCAGAGAGGCCCGTATCCAACAATACAAATTCGGGGAAAACCAATGAATTTACGATCTAATCTCAATCGAGCAACAACCATGGCAGTGGGCGCAATTTGCTGTTTCCTGGCCAGCCCAAGTGTACAGGCCCAGGGGATGGAAGGGGTCTTGGAAGAGATCATTGTCACCGCGCAAAAGCGTGAAGAGAACATTGTCGAAGTACCAATTTCCATCAGCTTTTTGTCTGGTGACAAGTTGAACGCGAGATTCAGCGGCGGCGAAGACATATTGTCACTGTCGAGTTCCGTGCCCAGCTTGCATGTAGAGTCTTCCAACGGACGCACGTCTCCGCGCTTTTATATGCGAGGTCTGGGTAATGCTGACTTCACACAGGCCGCGTCCCAGCCAGTGTCGATCGTTTACGATGATGTGGTAATGGAGAAAGTGGCTCTGAAGGCGTTTCCCCTGTTTGATATGGACAGGATAGAGATCCTGCGGGGCCCACAAGGCACACTGTTTGGCAGGAACACCACGGCCGGCATTATCAAAATCGACACTCGCCGACCCACCGAGGAAACTGACGGCTACGCCAGGGTTACTGCGGGCAACATGGGGACGGTTAATGTCGAGGCGGCACTCGGCGGCACCCTGGCCGAAAATAAGCTGATGGCGAGAGTCTCCGTGCTGAAACAGAAACAGGCGGATTGGGTCACCAACGCCTACACTGGCGAACAAGATGCCATGGGCGGATTCGATATTGGTGCCGCGCGGCTGCAGTTTCTTTGGACACCGTCAGACAACTTCAGTGCTTTGTTACATTGGCAGACGCAGGATAGTGAAAGTACAGCCTCCCTCTTTCGTGCCAACGTCTTCAGTCAGGGTAGCAACAGCCTGAATGAGAACTACGATCGGGATACAGTGTGGTTCGATGGTGGCGCCAATAATCCAGCGAGGATGAGATCAAATGGCACGACCCTGAAGCTGGATTGGGAGCTCGACAACTACACGATCACCTCGATCACGTCTTATCAGGACATTTTCGACCGGCATGCGCGTAGCGATATTGATGGCGGCTTTGGTTGTGTGTTCACCTGTGGTGACGGGCCGTCCGGGCCGGCCAGTACCCCTTTCAGCGAATTCACGTCACCGTTTGTCGTCAATATTGACACCGGTAGCGATATTCTCATAAACCAGTTCACGCAGGAGCTACGCCTTGCAAGTGAGCTGGATGGCCGATTCAATTATCAGATTGGCGTGTTCTATTTCGCTGATGAGTTTGATGGCAACGCTCAGAACGCGAGCGCCGGCGCTACAGAATTTGCCACAGCATCGACGTCTTACATTGAGAACACGACCTGGGCAGTCTTCGGACAAGGTAGCTATGACTTTAGCGACAAATGGACCCTGACTGCAGGTCTTCGCTACACGGACGATCAGAAAGACGCTCAACATGTCCGCTACACCGATGGTGTCGGAGAACCACTCGAGCCGATCAGTCTGTCGGATGACAATACGAGCTGGGACCTGGCTCTGTCTTATGCAATGAGTGACGATAGCTCGCTGTATGGACGCGTGGCTTCGGGTTTCAGGGCCCCGACGATCCAGGATCGTCTTGAGGATGACCCCGAAGTTACGACAGCCGACTCGGAAACGATCATGTCTTATGAGATCGGCTATAAGTGGTTCACGGACAGAGTCAGGACGAATGTAGCGGCGTTCTACTACGTCGTCGATGACATGCAGCTGACGGCCATCGGTGGCGCCAACAACTCGACGACCCTGATGAATGCTGATAAGGGTATCGGTTACGGAGTTGAGTTTGAGATTGATTATGCGGTGACCGACAATCTCATTCTGTCCGGCGGGTATGGCTACAACAAGACGGAAATCGATGACCCGGGACTCGCAACAGCGCCTTGCGGCTCTGGCATATGTACCGTCTTGGATCCCCTGGATGCAGATGGCTTTGCGATAATTGACGGCAATGCTTTCCAGCATGCTCCGAAATGGACGCTCAACCTGGAACTTGCTTACAACCTCCCTCTGGCGAGTGGCAATGAGCTCTACCTGTTCACGGACTGGAAAGTAAAAGGCCTGACCAACGATTTCCTCTACGAGAATATCGAATTCACCTATGACAATCAGTTCGAAGGTGGACTGCGGTTTGGTTATCGCAACCTGGACGGTAATTATGAGATCGGGTTCTTTGGACGCAATATTACGGATGAGGACAACCCCTTAGGTGGAATCGACTTCGCCAACAATACTGGCTACGTCAACCCGCCCAGAGTTTATGGTGTTGAGGCGTCGTATAACTTCTAGATTTTCTCAACCAGGGAATAAGAAGGCCCACATAATGTGGGCCTTCCTTTTCTTGCTAATAGCAATCGTCGGATTGGTTGCCTGCGAGTCGGCTTCCCAAAACCCGCCTAACATCATCTTCCTGCTTGCCGATGACCAGCGTGCAGATTCCCTGTCATCGACTGGCCACGCATTTTCGCAAACACCAAATATCGATCGACTTGCCAGGGACGGCGTGCGGTTTACGAATGCATTCACGGTTGAGCCTATATGCGCTCCGAGCAGATTTGCTTTCTTGTCAGGCCAATACGAGCGCACGAGCGGCCTGGGGTTCAACTCGCCCTATCAGGTAGTCGAGTCGCAATGGAAGCAAACGTATCCCGCCCTGCTCAGGGATGCAGGTTACTTCACCGGGTTCATTGGCAAGTTTGGTGTGCAGTTCTATTCGCTTGATGGCGGTGCCGCCAGCAAATTCGATTACTGGCGAGCGCATGACGGCTGGCTTCCGTTCTTTCCAAAGGACCTTCCCGATAATCCGGCGACAGAGATTTACGAGAACGCAGAGAACGATATTACGACCGAGATAATGGGCGAGTACATTGAGGACTTCCTGAACACGCGCCCCGAAAATGTTCCGTTCAATTTGTCGGTCAGCTTCTCGGCGCCGCATAACTCAGTTGTCTCGACCATGTATCCGGAAGGGGCAGACCCGGGTTGTGAGTCCTACGCCTGCAAGGTGATGGGCTATGCCGCGAATGAAAATCCGAAGCTCGCAGGACACCCTGTATACGACCAACTCTACCGGGACAGGGAAGTGGTGATAGCTGAGGACACGGGCCGAGATCCCTACCGGTTTATTCCTGAAGGCGTTATCGATCATGAGGCACGTAAGCAATGGTACGACTATAACTACGATCGCAACATGCAGCCGGAACACTTGATCCGATATCATCAAACGGTAACGGGAATTGATCGAGTCGTTGGTGATCTTATTGAGCACCTTGAGCGCCTGGGGGTTGCCGATGACACCATCATCATTTATTCGAGTGACCACGGCTTGTTGAACGGTGAGTACGGTACTGGCGGAAAGAACCTTCTGTACGATCTCGTCGCGAAGATTCCACTAATCATTTACGATCCACGCGTTTCGCGCTCCAACCAAAGGAACGACAATTCCGAGCTGGTACTGAGTGTCGATGTACCAGCGACCATACTGTCTTACGCGGGTATCTCGGTGCCCGAAACGATGGAGGGACGAGGCCTGAATTCGGGCGGCGTCGAGCGTGACGAGGTCTTCCTTGAGAGTCTCACGGTCGCGGAGGGGAACCCGTTTGTTGAGGCACTTAGAACGCACGAATGGAAGTACGTGCGATATTTGCAGCCGTCAGGCTGTCCTTACACAGAAGAGCAACTGGACTTTTCGGGTCAGGAACCGATTTTCGAGCAACTCTTCCACCTGGGTAGAGACCCGGCCGAAATGGAAAACCTCGTGGGCGTCGAGGAACACTTGGAAATCCTTAATGAGTTTCGAAAACGCATAGGAATACGCTCGTCTGAAATGACCAGCCATGGGCGGCAGCATAAGGAAGATGTTTCTGTCGGAATGCGGCCCGAGGGCGACGCCTATTGTTGGTAGCGTCTCAATATATTCGTTAATCCTTGAGGCGGTCCGGAAAAGTGGCCTCAATCATGTACTCGGATGCCGCGTTGACCACCTCGTCGGGTAACTCGGTTTTGCCGCCGCGGGCAGGCATGTCGAAATAACCTGTCTTGGCATGGTCCATCAGCACGGCCTGCCAGAGGCTTGATCGATCTTCCCAATCCTGTGGCTCGCCTTCGCGAGGCGCCCCCAACATTCCGGTTTCATGACAGCCCGCGCAGTGCTCGGCATACGCCTGCTCGCCATCGATAGCCGTGGCCGGCGCTGCGTCGTCTTTTGGTTCGCCGGAATGGGCCGCGCAGGCACCGAGTGCCAGGCCGGCTGCAAGCAGGAAAACGGTCTGTTTCATGATGTCACCTCTGTAAGCACTATGCTGATGCCTGCCCATGTCGCCAACAATACGCATTCCTGCCTACGAGTACCTAGCGATTGTCCCTTAGGAACTCACCAAGAAGGCGGAACTCGTCTGCCCGTTGACTGCCTTTGCGCCAGACCAGGCCAATCGTGCGATAGCTCTGTTCGCCCATCGTGTAGAGCTTGACGCGCGTATTGCGCAACATCGACGAGTCGTGCGCCATCTCCGGTAAGAACGTAATGCCGAGGTCCGCGTCGACCATTTCGATCAACGTCAGCAGGCTGCTGGCACCAAATCGCCGCACTTTCTGCGTGCTGCGAATGCGGCATGCAGCCAACGCATGCTCGCGCAGGCAGTGGCCGTCTTCGAGCAGCAGGATGCTGTCCGAGTCCAGGCGGTTGAAGCGGTAGTTCTCGGGATCGACACGTGCGGTGTCGTCTCGGCACGCCAGGCAGAAGCGATCCTTGAACAACGGCATTTCCTGGGTACCCTGCAGCTGCCAGGGCAGAGCAAGCAGGACAACATCGAGTTCGCCGTCCATGAGGCGCCGATACACTCGCTCGGTCTGATCTTCTGTCAACAGCAGTTCGAGCTTCGGATAGTGCTTACGTAGTCTTGGCAAGGCCTGCGGTAGCATGAATGGTGCAATCGTCGGGATCACCCCGAGGCGAAGCTCGCCGGCCAATGGCTCGTTCCCGCCACGGGCGATTTCCACGAGGCTTTCGGCATCCCTGATTACGAGACGTCCCTGGGTCGCGACTTCCTGTCCGGTGGCCGTGATCGTCACGTTGCGATTGGTGCGATCCACGAGCTGTGCTCCGAGGGTCGTCTCGAGCGCTTGGATCGCGTTGCTGAACGCGGACTGGGATACGAAGCAGAGGTCTGCGGCACGCCCGAAGTGTCGCGTCTCGGTCAGGGCCAGGAAGTACTGCAGCTGTTTGATGGTTGGTAATTGCATGATCGATAAAACAGGTTACAACAAGACAATTAAACCATTTTACCGATCACATGAACAGTCCTAGAATCACTCCATAACTGATCAAGAGGAAACAAGCATGTTCAAGAATTTGGAAGGCCAGAGAATCCCGGACGTTACGTTCCGTACACGCCAGGACCATGAGTGGGTAGACGTTGCATCAAAGGAAATATTCGCCGGCAAGAACGTTGTCGTCTTTTCGCTTCCAGGTGCATTTACGCCAACCTGTTCATCGTCGCATGTGCCGCGTTATAACCAGCTCGTGCCGCAGTTCACGGCGCAGGGAATTGACGAGGTGATCTGCGTATCCGTTAACGATGCATTTGTCATGAACGAGTGGAAGCGGTCACAGAATGCGGATCGCGTCACGTTCCTGCCCGATGGCAACGGTGAGTTTTCAGATGCGATGGGCCTGTTGGTTGGCAAGGAAGACCTCGGATTCGGGCGTCGCTCGTGGCGTTATTCGATGTTGGTTCGTGATGGTGTTGTCGAGAAAATGTTTATCGAAACGGAAGAGCCAGGTGATCCGTTCAATGTTTCGGATGCCGACACGATGCTCAAGTATCTCGATCCGGAAGGCGAGTTCCCCTACGACGTGGCCGTATTTTCGCGCGATGGCTGCCCCTTCTGCGCACGCGCCAAGGGCCTGTTGAACGATTCGGGAATCGAATTTGAAGAGCTTGTACTGAATCGTGACTACACGGACCAGACCTTGCGCGCTGTATCGACCAACACAACGTATCCCCAGGTATTCATTAATGGCCAGCTGATTGGCGGCTCGGATGACCTGGAGGCATGGTTGGCAGAACGCAATCAGGCACGCGCCGCATAGTTGATTCCCCCGTCAATCTAGTGTGCGCTGGCCGGGTGGGCAATCGTCCACCCGGCCTTTTTTTGCCATAGATCATAGGCGTCCGATTCTGGCTATTTCAGACCGGCCTCCGGCGTATACTTTGTTCCATGGATAGCGCCACGACGATTAACAGCGACGTTTACGAACGAGCCAGGCTTTCCCGCGATGCCCGATTCGATGGGCGCTTCTACGTCGGCGTGAAGACGACCGGCATTTACTGTCGTCCGATTTGTCCAGCAAATCTCCCGAAGAGTCAGAATGTCACTTTCTACCCTACGGCGGCTGCCGCCAGCGAGGCCGGCTTCCGACCTTGCCTGCGTTGTCGGCCGGAATGCGCGCCAGGAACACCGGCTTGGGCCGGAACATCAACAACGGTCCAGCGCGGGCTGCGGCTAATAGCCGATGGGGCGCTTGAGGACGGTAATGTCGAGCGCCTTGCGGACCGGCTGGGCGTAACCAGCCGCCACCTGCGACGCCTTTTTACCCGGCACGTGGGCGCCAGTCCGCTTGCCGTTGCACATACTCAGCGCCTGCAGTTCGCGAAACGGCTTATCGACCAGACGTCGCTGACGATGCAGGATATTTCTGTTGCGGCCGGCTTTGGCAGTGTGCGGCGCTTCAATGACACGTTTCGAAAAACATATGGCAGAACGCCGCGAGAGCTTCGTCGCGGTCGGGATGCTGAATTTTCGACGGCGGCCCTCACTGTCCAGCTTCCCTACCGGCGACCGTACGGGTGGACAGAATTGCTGACGTTTTTTGCGGGACGGGCGACCCCGGGTGTGGAACTCGTGAGCAATGGACGTTACCTGAGGACCGTGCGCATTGGGGATCGAGCCGGTGTGATCGATGTGCAGGATGTGGATGGAGCGCTTTCGCTGACAGCACACGGGATAGCGACGGATACATTGTTCGCGGCGGTGCAACGAACGCGCAGTCTGTTCGACCTGGACGCACCGATCGATGATATCGCCGCTGTGCTTTCGCGAGACGAGAGGCTACGAGCCTGGATGAAGAGCAACCCGGGTATTCGAGTGCCCGGCGCATGGGACGGGTTCGAGTTGTGTGTGCGGGCCGTGCTGGGGCAACAGGTATCGGTCAAGGCGGCAACGACCTTCGCCGGACGTATCGCAGAACGCTACGGCGAGCCCATCGGTGTTGCGATTGAAGGCCTGGATGACGCGCCGACACGGCTCTTCCCCGGGCCGCAGCAACTCTCACGCGCCCGGCTCGAAAGCCTCGGCATTATTCGCAGCCGTGCTCAGACGATACGAGATATCGCAAAAGCAGTGAGCAGCGGCGAGCTGTGTTTTGGCGCAGAACGGTCGACAGAAGAGTTTCGTTCGACCCTGACATCGATCAAAGGCGTGGGCGATTGGACTGCCGAGTATGTCGCGATGCGGGCACTCAAGAACCCGGATGCGTTTCCCGCATCCGATCTCGGGCTGCTGCGCGCTTTCGACGACGAACATGATCGCCGCTTACGGCCCGCCGAACTGGGTGCACGGGCCCAGGCCTGGCGGCCATGGCGCGCCTACGCGGCATTATTGATTTGGGGCTCCGATAACGGAGCCGGAGGCTGACTATGTACTACTGCTACCTCGATACACCGATCGGCGAACTGCTACTGGCAGGCGAGGATGGTGCGCTCTCGATGATCGGATTCCCGAAAGGCTCAATGCGTCGCGAGCCCGAGGCCGACTGGATCTTCAATGAAGCACAACTGGCCGATGCGCGTCGGCAGTTGCGAGAATACTTTGCCGGTGAACGCAGGGACTTCGATTTGCCGCTGAGGCTTCAGGGAACCGAGTTCCAGGTCAGTGTGCTCGAAGCGTTGCAGGACATTCCTTACGGGGAGACGACGAGCTACGGTGAAATCGCGAAACGTATCGGCCGACCGAAAGCGGTACGTGCCGTTGGCGCGGCCAACGGGCGCAACCCAATTCCCATCGTCGTGCCATGCCACCGCGTCATAGGCAGCACGGGTGACCTGACCGGATTTGGCGGTGGTCTCGATACGAAGGAAGCCCTGCTCAGGCTCGAGGCAGAGCATACCCAGGATCTGTTGTAGGAGCCCGCCTTGCGGGCGATTGTAGGAGGTCGCCCGCAAGGCGGGCTCCTACAATTTCCTGCCTTCCATTGCCCGAAGGGCTGCGGAAGGCTCGATGCCGTCCTTCACGAGGTCGTCCGCCTGCAATGAAGTGAAGCGCGTTTCTATTGGCAGAACACCCGCCCAGATCGGTGTGTCGAGGTCAATTTCTTCGTCTTCGGGCATTCCCGTCGAAATCTTCGCTGACGCGGATTCAATATCGAGGGCGATTACGCCAGTCATTTTTATTTCCGTGTCCAGCGAGTCACGCAGTTCGGCCCAGCGACCCGGCATCGTGCATTCGCTGATAACTCGCAGGGCGTGTGTTTTATCGTCGGTGCCCTCAACGAGCCGAGCCTTACCAAACACCGTTGCGGATCGAAAATTCATCGAGGATTCGAACGCCGAGCGGGCATAGACGAGACCATCCAGCAGGGTGACGTTTGCGCACGCAGTCTCAGTGCTCTCGAGCAGGCGAATCACCCGGGCCTTACGCGCACCGTGCAGGAACAGGGTTTCGCCTTCGCGGCCATACAGCATGGGTACGACCACGGGTTGGCCGTCCTGCACGAACGCTACATGGGCAACGAGACCGGCATCGAGCACCGCATGCACAGTTTCGCGATCGTAGGCGGCTTTTTCGCGAAGCTGCCTGACCTTGTTTTGTTTGCTGACTTCATAGTTGTTGGTCAAGGCTCAACTCCTCAGAGAAACTTGGGCGCGAGATAAAGCGCGACGAGGGACACCAGGAAGATGCCAACAATATTGAGCATCATTCCCGCCCGGGCCATTTTCGGAATCGTCAGCATTCCCGATCCAAAGACAATAGCATTTGGCGGCGTCGCGACAGGCAGCATAAATGCACAACTTGCGGCGAAGGTCACAGGCACTGTCATTACAATAGGATCGAATCCTGACTCGATGGCAATGGCACCGACAACGGGCAGGAATGTGGCCGTAGTTGCGATGTTGCTGGTCAGTTCGGTCAGGAAGATGATCATTGTTGCGGCGATTATGACGATAGCGGCCAGAGGAAGCGTCCCAATTGTCTGTAAGCTGGCACCCAACCATTCCGCGAGTCCGGTACGCGAAACTGCGCCGGCCAGCGTTAAGCCTCCGCCGAAAAGTATGAGCACGCTCCATGGCAGCCGTTCTGCGTAGCTCCATCGCAGGAGTAGCGGGTCTTTCTTGTCGCCGCTCGGAATCAGGAACAGTGCGATACCACCGGCCATTGCAATGCCCGAATCGTCCAGGGCGGACAGTCCGGGCAGCTTGATGAGCAGGGGTCGCAGTACCCAGGTCATTGCCATGAGCACGAAAACAATAGCAACTCGTTTCTCGGGGACTGCCATGGCGCCGAGATCGTCCTTGAGTTTTTGCAGCGCCGCTTTGCCCTCCGCGGACGTTGTGAAATCGACTTTGAAAATAACACGGGTCAATACGACCCACGCCAATGGCAACATCATCGCACTCAGGGGCAGTCCGACGAGCATCCAGCTGGAGAAATCGATTTCCGTGCCATAGGTTTCCTGCATAAATGCGGCAAGCATCGCGTTTGGCGCCGTTCCGACGAGCGTAGCCATGCCACCGATCGTCGCTCCATACGCAACGCCGAGCAGCAGCGAGTACTGGAAGTCTTCCTTGCCCTTGTCATCCATGCCATCCACCGTCCTGTGGATGACGGCGATAATGGAGACAGCAATTGGCAACAGCATCATGGTCGTCGACGTGTTCATAACCCACATGCTGATGACAGCACTGGCGAGCATAAATCCACCAACCAGTGAACGACCATTGCCACCCACATGCTGCAGGACTGAAAGCGCGATGCGACGATGGAGATTCCAGCGCTGCATAGCGAACGCCACGATGAAGCCGCCCAGGAACAGGTAAATGACCTTGTTTGCGTAAGGCGCCGTTGTGTCCTGAATGCTCGCAATACCGAGGAGCGGGAAAACGACGATCGGCAATAATGCAGTGACAGCGATGGGTACAGCTTCGGTAGCCCACCAGACGGCCATGAGCACACCAACGGATGCGGTCAACCATCCCGACTGCGAAAGTCCCTCGGGCGCACCGGCCAGGATCATGCTTGCCGCGAGCAACGGGCCAAGAAAAATGCCGACTACCTGGTGTCTGGAGCGGCCGTCGTGGTGCAGATCAGTCAACGTGTTTTCCCCTGGATCAATGTGTCTGCGGCAAGCGTACCGGTTTCATCGCTGGTCGTCGTGGATTTCGCCACCGCCATCTAGATATAGTGCATTGCTCGCCTTCTAATACAAGATGTAGTAGCATTCCGTGCGTACCAATCCGGTACGCACGGAGATGAGATGTAAGAAGGCAATGCGGGCGAACCGCCATGCCGGATGCGTGAACTAGCGGCGGGTCTTGCGTG
>JAACFG010000155.1 GCA_009937605.1 Gammaproteobacteria bacterium
GCAGAAATAGAGGCAAGCACCGCCAGTGCCATCGACGAATCCGGATCCAGGGACAGCGCCATTTCCGCCGCTTCTTCTGCCAGCGGATAGTGATCGATGTCGTCGGGAATCCAGTCGTTGCCGACGGCCTCAACCGCAGCGAGACCTTCCCAAGCACGCACGAACGTCGGATCGAGCTCGACCGCCGCCCTGAACAGCCGGATGCTCTCCGGTAACTCGGCACGTTTCAGGAATAGCTCTCTTGCAGTGAGATACATCTCATACGCATCCGTATTTTCAGTAGCCACGTCTACTGAGATGGCCCGATCGGCGCCAACGCCCAGCTTGCCGGTCAAGGCCTGCACGATGGCGTTCGCGATCTCATCCTGGATCGCGAAGATATCGACAAGCTCACGATCGAAGTTCTCGGACCACAGATGACGATCGGTGTCTGCCTCGATGAGCTGCGCCGTGATGCGAATGCGATCACCGTCCTTCCGCACGCTGCCCTCGAGAATGTGACCTACCTTTAGCGCCTGCGAGATCTCCGGGACACTCAACGTCGACCCCCGGTAAGCGAAAGACGAGGTTCGCGATGCAACGTGCAGATCGTCGACTCGCACGAGCAGGTTCAGGAGTTCCTCCGAAAGACCGTCCGTGAAGTACTGTTGGTCCTGGTCCGGGCTGAGATCGGCGAACGGCAGTACCGCGATCGACAGTTCATCGATCGGAGCGTCGGTCAAATCGACGAGGACGTCATCCACTTCAACAGTCGTTTCCGGTATGAGCCGGTCGGCAATGAGTCCACCGATGGCGATGACCAGTAACACAACGATCACCACGTTGATCTTTTTGCCGGTCTCCGGCGTCTGCGACTGATTGCGATCGACATCGACTTCGCGCTTCAGTCCTTCGGGTGTCATCTCATACACCCAGGCAAAGATCAGTGCGGGGAAAAAGCCGAGCAGGAGCAGCATGACAACGATTGAGCCGGCCGATTCCGGCACGTTGAGCAGCGATGACAAGACGTCGGTGAGCTGCAGCAGCACCCACGACGACACCGCGTATAGAATCGCGATGCGAATGACGTTACGGCGTTTCAGCTCTTGGAATAAAGACATCCATACCCCGGTGACATCTGCAGGTTATTGTTGTTGTTCTTTCCTGTCGCCAAATTCTCGCACAAAATCGTGGCCGCATGTGGCTGTGCGATCACCCGGGGCCGCGTCAGACCGACGCGGCCAGAGCCTGTTCAAGATCGGCGAGTATGTCGTCGATGTGCTCAATGCCAATACAAAGGCGAATCATATCCGGGGTCACGCCAGCCGCATCCAGTTCCTCTGGCGTCAGCTGCCGATGTGTCGTTGAGGCCGGATGCGCTGCCAATGATTTGACGTCACCAATGTTGACGAGACGCAGGAATATGTTGAGCGCGTCATAGAATTTCACACCAGCATCAAATCCGCCTTTGATGCCAAAGGTCATCAGGGCCGACGGTTTTCCATCCGTGTATTTCTGGGCGAGATCGTAATATGGCGAACTCGGGAGGCCACCATAACTTACCCATTCAACGCGCTCATGTCCGGCGAGGTACTCGGCGACAGCCAGGGCATTATCGCAATGTCGCTCCATGCGGAGCGGCAAAGTAGAAAGCCCCTGCAATATGAGAAAAGCATTCATTGGACTTAGCGCGGAGCCGGTGTTTCTGAGCGGCACTGTACGAGCACGTCCTATGTACGCTGCGGCCCCGAACGCCTCCGTGTAAACGACGCCATGGTAGGACGCTTCGGGCTCGGTCAGCATGTGAAAGCGTTCGGCATGCTCCGCCCACGGGAATTCCCCGCTGTCGACGATCACGCCACCGAGCGAATTGCCATGGCCCGCCATGTACTTGGTCAGTGATTCGACGACAATGTCCGCACCCCATTCGATCGGCTTGATGAGCGCCGGCGTTGCGACCGTATTGTCGACGATCAACGGCACACCATTCTCGTGCGCCATATTTGCGACGGCCTCGAGGTCGACGATGTTGCCGGCAGGGTTGCCAATTGATTCGCAGTAGACAGCTGCTGTTTTGCTATCGACGAGTGCCTGCATTGTCTCGGCAGAGTCATCCGCCGCGAATCGCACATCGATTCCAAGCTTCGGCAACATGTGCTGGAACAACGTGTAGGTACCACCGTAAAGTTGCGGTACCGTCACAATGTTGCTGCCGCTCTCGGCAATATTCAGGATTGCGTAGTTCACGGCTGCACTGCCGCTACTGAGACCGAGGCCCGCTATGCCTCCTTCGAGTTCTGCTGACCGCTTTTCGAGCACGTCGACGGTCGGGTTCATGATGCGCGAATAGATGTTGCCCTCAACCTCCAGGTTGAAGAGATCCGCACCGTGCTGTGCGCTCTCGAATTCGTATGCCACGGTTTGGTAGATCGGAACCGATACTGCGTTCGATGTGGGGTCTGACTTGAAACCAGCGTGTATGGCGAGTGTTTCGTCTTTCAATGTGGTTACCCTATGGGTTGTTTACACTTGAGTTCTTGAAATAAAGACATCGGCTAAGGTTTACCCGATAATGGCTGCCCGCGCCAGCCTAAAAGGATATTCCTCGATATGCCCATGAAGAAAGTCAGCCTCCTGTTCCTGGCGTTGCTGGGTTTTGCGCATGCCGCCAATTCGCAGGCGGTGGATTGGCCGCAGGAAATCATCGGTGACAATGGCTCCGTGGTCATCATCTACCAGCCCCAGGTGGAGTCATTCTCGGACAATAATATTGAGGCCCGCGCGGCGGTTTCCGTGAAGCTCCCATCGGCGCCGGATGTTCCGGTATTCGGTGCTGTCTGGATCAAGACGAAGCTCGATTCCAATCGCGACACTCGCATGGCCGTGCTTCGTGACATCGAGGTCAGTGACGTTCGAATCGCAGATGCCAGTGACGATCAGAAGGACGCCCTGGCCCGCTTCATTGAAACGGAACTGGAAAGCACGACGTTTAACATGACTGTCGACGAGCTCCTTGCGGACCTCGACTACGATCCGTCTGGCCTGCCGCAGGCAGACCTCAAGCACACGCCGCCCGAGATACTGTTATCCAGGGAACCGGCGATGCTGGTATCGATCGATGGTGACCCGGTATTCAAGGGGATCGATGACACGTACCTGGAGTACGTTGTTAACTCACCGTTCCTTATCGTAAGGGCGGGTGTAAACCACTATCTCTACGTTGGCAGCAATACCTGGTTTGCGGCCGACGATGTGATGGGGCCGTGGGCCATGTCCGCCACCGTTCCCGATGACGTTAAGAAGCTCGCCGAGCCGACCGAAGGCGATAGCTCGGAAGTTGGCGACATGAAGATCATCATCGCGACCGAACCCACCGAGTTACTCGTTTCCGACGGGCCGCCTATGTGGGCACCGGTTGAAGGCATGGACCTGTTGTACATGTCGAACACAGACAGCGACGCCTTCCTCGAGCTGACCACGCAAAAATACTATGTGCTGTTGTCCGGCCGCTGGTATCGCGGTGAAGGCATCGACGGCGATCTTACATGGGTGCATGTGCCCAACGATGCACTGCCCCAGCCATTCGCCGATATTCCGCCTGACTCCGTCAACGGTGCGGTATTGAGCCAGGTGTCCGGTACGCAGCAGGCACGAGATGCGGTACTCGACAATACGATTCCGGAAACGGCAGCGATCGACAGGAGCGATACATCCTTCAGCGTGGAGTACGACGGCGAACCGGACTTCGCGCCTGTCGAGGACATCCAGGTTGAGTACGCGCAGAACACGGCCGCGGCGGTATTCAAGTACGGCAACCTTTACTACGCCTGCGACGACGGCGTGTGGTACGTCGCCACCACCGCGAGGGGGCCCTGGTCAGTGGCAACCGAGATACCGGATGCTATCTACGATATCCCGGCCTCCAATCCTCATCACAACGTGACCTATGTGAAGGTCTACGACGTTACTCCGCAGGTGGTCTACGTGGGCTACACGCCTGGCTACTACGGCAGTTACTACTACCACGGCACGGTCGTGTACGGCACGGGCTGGTACTACCGGCCGTGGTACGGCCCGTACTACTACCCGCGTTACCCGACCTGGGGTTTCCATGTCAGCTACAACCCGTGGACGGGATGGGGATTTGGCGTCTCCTGGACGAGTGGGCCGTTTCGAGTCACTTTCCACCGCGGCGGCGGTTGGTGGGGTGTGGGCCGCTACCATCCGCGCCCACGACCGTATGTTCGTGGCGGCTACAGAAAACACAACGCCAATATTGCCCGGCCAGCCGGTGGTGTGGGTGGCCAGAACCGACCGAGCACACGACCGAGCACGCAGCCTGCAACTCGACAAAGCGTTTACGATCGCCCCGAAAACAGGGCGAGGAATGCGGAGCGCCCGGCAACGGCCAACACCCAGCAGGCCCGACCGACGAACAACATGCAGAACAACGTGTTGACCGACAGGTCCGGCAACGTCTACCAGCGCGGCAACGACGGCAGCTGGGCGCAACGGTCAAATGGCCAATGGACGCAACCGAGTAACCTGGATCGGGCAGGAGGCGGCGGTGCAAGCACCATGCAGAGACCGTCTGGCGGCTATTCGCAGCCGGCGACACGCCCGCAACTGGAACGTGACTACGGTGCGCGCCAGCAGGGAGCGCAGCGCAGCCAGAACTTCCAGCGCCACGCCGCTCCGCGGCGACGTTAGCCGAAGGGCTTATCGATAGACGGCGACAGGGCTGAGAATAGCTGCGGCCCGTCGTCGGTCATGTAGAGGCAGTCCTCGAGGCGAACACCGAACTCGCCAAAGATGTAGAGGCCGGGTTCGTTGGAGAAGCACATGCCGGGGGCGAGTTCCGTCTCTTCGCCGTGGACGAAGTTCACGGGCTCGTGGCCATCCATGCCGATGCCGTGGCCCAGCCGATGCGGCAGCCCGGGTGTCTTGTAGCCCGGGCCGTAGCCTTCGCTTTCGTAGAACGCGCGCACGACGTCATCGACCTTGCCGGCCGGCGTACCAACCGTGGCCGTTTCCAGTGCGAGCTCCTGGCCGCGCTTGACGGTGTTCCAGACCTTGCGCTGCTTGTCGTCCGGCTCGCCGAACACCCAGGTGCGGGAAATATCCGATTGGTAATCGTGCACGCTGCAACCGCAGTCCATCAGTACGATCCCGCCGGGTTGCAACGTTTGCGGTTGCTCCGTGCCATGCGGATAAGCACTGGCTTCGTTGAGCAAAGCCATCGAGAAAACGGGGCGCCCGCCAAGATCACGTGTCGCCTGGCTCATCATGGCGGAGATGTCTGCCGGCAACATGCCTTCGTCGATGTTGGCATGCACGTGTCGGTACGCGGCCATCGTGACATCGTTGGCTATTTGCATGAGCGCGATCTCTGCCGGCGACTTGAACATGCGGCAACCGCGCGTGATGGGTTTACCGGAAACAACCTCGAAGTCGGGGGCTGCCTGTTGCACGCCATCGACTATGAAGTGACGAACGGTTTCTTCGACAGCGATCTTGCCTTGCTCCAAGCCGCGGTCTTTCAAGACACCGGCGACGAGTGCGAACGGATTATCGTGTTCGTTCCAGGTGCGAACGTCATCGCCGAACGCCATGCTCTCGCGAATAGAGGGTTCCTCGAAATACGGCGTGATGATCGCGAACTCGCCTTCGGCCGGAATGACGACACCGGTGAAGCGTTCGGATCGCCACCAGCGCACGCCGGTGAAATACACGAGGGCGGACCCGGCCTCGATGACGAGCGCGTCGATGCCGGCGGCCCGCATGAGTTGCTGTGCTTTCGCGACGCGCGCTTTGCGCTCGGCGACAGAAATCGGCACGGCGTTGCCGGTCATATTCTGCAGTGCACCGGGCGTGTCGGCAGATGAAGCCGTTGCAGGGTGAACAAGTGCAGCGGTAACGCCCGCCGCAACAGACGCTTTCAGGAAATCTCTTTTATTCATTATTCTTCTCTTAGACAGTCTCACTGGAACGTGCCCAGACCAACCCTTCTTTCAGGGCGACAACTTCGCCCTCTTCCATGGGTTCCCACGACTCATCGGTGAGCGGCACGCTGGCAACGAGCACCAGCTCTTGTGCGAGCGGAGCCATTATTACACCAGACTGGGTCAGGTCGACAGCCTGCTCATTGCACGACCGTGCCAGCAGGTACAGCCCGGGCGGCCGGACGACGCCGTCGTCCTGGGTTCTCCGGTGGGAGTGAACAAACAGCGTGTCACTGTCGGCGTAGATGAAATTGAACGGGCCGAGCGGCCGCAACTGCGCGGCGAACTCAGCCACGATTTCGAGTCGCGATTCGACCGAGGGCACGGTGTCTTCGACCGGATCCCACAATGCCGCGAGACGATGGAGCAGGCAGCAGAAGGCGAATTCGGAATCGGTATCGCCGATCGGTCTGAAACGGTGTGACTCGAGATGACAGGCATCCTGGATGCCAACCAGGTCGCCGTTGTGGGCAAACACATGTGCGCGCCCGCCGAGTTCGCGCTTGAAGGGCTGCGTATTTCGCAAGATCGTTTCACCCTGCGTCGCGTGGCGGATGTGCGACAGCACGAGCTTGCTCGGCGGCCCGTTCGTCTCCATGAACTTGACGAGGCCGCTATGCGCTGCGGGACTCGATTCGCGCAGCAGGAACACATCTTTTTCCTCGAAGTACGCGACGCCCCAGCCGTCCTTGTGGGGCCCGACGTCACCACCACGCCGGGCAAGCGTCTCCAGCGAGAAGCCGACGGTAGTCGGGTAGCGGCTGGACATTGCGAATAGTTCACACATGGTGCTATCGATCCATCATTGCTGCGACGCTATTGTGAATCATCACGTCGACGCGTACGAGTGGATTTGTTGGATTCAACATGAACGAATCCGTGAGATTTCGATCTAAAACCCTCAGAATAGGCCGCCTGCCAATAAGAAATCGGAAACGATCCTGATGAAACCTGTTTACCGACGTTGGGTACTCACTCCCGCCCTGATCATTGTACCGATCGCAATCGCCGGGTTGCTGTCGACAATGAAGCCGGAGCCTCCCAAAAAAGACACCGAAAACCTCGACATGCTTGTCGATGTACTGACGCTCGAACAAACGTCGGAGACGTTCGAGGTTAGTAGCCAGGGAACGGTGCAGCCCCGGACGCAGACCTTGCTTAGCGCGGAAGTCTCGGGTTCGATTGTCGGAATCTCGCCCAATTTCATCGCGGGCGGCGTCTTCGAAGAAGGCGAGGTGCTCATGCGCATTGATCCGACAAATTACAGCGTCGCAGTCGACAAGGCAGAGGCGCTGCTGTCGCAACGCCAGATCGAATTCGATGGCGCGGAAAAGCTGCGCAGCCAGGGCTATCGTGCGGAATCGGAATACGCCTCGGCCGCCGCTGCACTCGCGTCCGCGAAGGCGGAACTGACTAGCGCCCGGCGCAATCTGGAGCGTACCTACATTCGTCTGCCCTATGAGGGCATGGTGCTGAGCAAGGATGCCGATCTGGGCCAGTTCGTCAACCCGGGAACCCGGCTCGGCGTTACGTTTGCGACAGATGTTGCCGAAGTGCGCTTGCCGCTGACCGATCACGACCTGGCATTTGTCGATTTGCCCCGGGCCGGGATTGGGAGGCCATGCAAAAGGGCAAAGAGGTCGAGTGGACGGCGCAGATCGTTCGGTCCGAAGGGGTTGTCGACCAGCGAAGCCACGTGACCTACGTCGTGGCGAGCATCACCGATCCGTATCAGTTGCATGGTGAGGGCACGCCATTGCCTATCGGGACTTTCGTTGCGGCCAGCATTGACGCTACAACCTCCGTCGATACCATTCGCGTGCCGAGAGGGGCATTGCGTGGTGCTGACGAACTCATCGTCGTCAACGACGACAATCAGCTTGAGCTGAGAACCGTCAAGATCCTCAGAAGCGATGCACAGCATGCGTACATCAGTGACGGGGTGAGCCCCGGCGAGCGAATCTCGATCACGGTGATTGAAGCGCCCTCGAACGGCATGTCCGTGCGAACCTCGGACAGGCTGGATGACGAGGAACTCGACAGCGACACCCAATCGACCGCCGCCGGCGCCGAGGAATAACGGCTATGCAGGTACGGACAGAAACCAGCGAGAAAGGCATCATTGCGTGGTTCGCGAGCAATCATGTCGCGGCGAACCTGCTGATGATGTTCATCATTGTCGCCGGACTGATTTCCGTCTTCACGATTCGCAAACAAACGACACCGGATTTCGAACTGAATCTCGTGCAGGTCCAGGTCGCGTACCTGGGTGCGGCGCCTCAGGAAGTTGAGGAAGGCGTTGTCATCAAGATCGAGGAAGCCATCCAGGATATCCTGGGCATCACCGAGATCAACT
>JAACFG010000156.1 GCA_009937605.1 Gammaproteobacteria bacterium
TTAATACGGAAATGTAATGGTTAGTATTCGACTTTCGCGCGCTGGCGCGAAAAAGCGTCCTTTCTATCACCTGGTGGTCACCGACTCGCGTAATGGTCGGGACGGCCGGTATATCGAACGTGTTGGCTTTTTTAACCCGGTTGGTCGTGACCACGAGGAAAATCTGCGGATTGACGTCGAGCGCGTGGACCACTGGATTGGCCTGGGCGCACAGCCGTCCGATCGTGTTGCCTCTCTGCTGAAACAGCACCGCAAGGCAGCCGCGGCGAACTGATTGGGCGTTACTGCTCAACCCGTCGTCCTGGGCCGAATTTCGGGCCTGTTCGGCGTACGGGGATGGGTCAAAGTTTATTCGTACACCGATCCGCGTGAAGCGGTTCTGGAATACAACAGCTGGCTGCTTTCCGGCAATGACGGATGGCAGGAAGCGTCAGTCGCTGAAGGCCAGCGACACGGAAAAACCGTCATCGCGCGTATCGATGGATACGACGATCGTGACAAGGCCGCCGGACTAATCGGAACCGAAATTGGGGTTCCACGGAATTGGCTGCCGGAAACGGACGCCGGCCAGTACTACTGGTCCGACCTCGAGGGTCTTGGCGTTGTGAATCGTGACGGCACGGTTCTTGGCAAGGTGGATTACCTGCTGGAGACCGGCGCCAACGATGTAATGGTGGTAAAGGGCGAACAGGAGTGTTTGATTCCGTTCGTCATGGACAAAGTGGTACTCGGTGTTGATCTCGCCAAGGGCGAGATCAGGGTCGACTGGGAATGGGATTGACGCCGTGCATTTTGACGTCATCAGCCTGTTCCCGGAAATGGTAGCGACGATTGCCGAATTTGGCGTCGTGGGACGCGCGCAGCGCCGCGAACTGGTCACAGTGGGATTCGAGAATCCGCGTGATCACACGAGCGATGTGCACCGCACGGTGGATGACCGACCGTACGGCGGTGGTCCTGGCATGGTGATGAAGTATGAATCGCTGGCCGGGGCTGTATCAGCCGCACGGCAAAGGTCGCCTGAGGGCAGCCCGGTTGTATACCTGTCGCCGCAAGGCAAGGTGTTTGACCAGGCTACGGCAAATCGATTTGCCGAATTGCCCGGGTTGATTCTGCTTGCGGGCCGCTACGAAGGCGTCGACGAACGATTCATCGAATCGCAGGTCGACGAGGAATTGTCCTTGGGCGATTTCGTGCTTTCGGGTGGTGAAGTTGCCGCGATGGCAGTGATCGACGCTGTCGTGCGGTTGTTGCCCGGTGTATTGGGCGATGACGAGTCGGCGGCCCAGGACTCGTTTATGGAGGGGTTGCTGGATCACCCGCATTACACGCGGCCGGAGGAGATCGACGGTTGCAATGTACCGGACGTATTGTTGTCCGGGGACCACGCGGCGATCGCGCGGTGGAGAATGAAGGAGGCACTGGGTCGAACGAATCAGCGACGCCCGGACCTGATCAGGAAGTTGGAATTGAGTGAAGAGCAGCAGACGTTGCTCGACGAATTTTTGAAAGAGCAGAAACAATGAGCAAAATTATTGAAGCGATCGATCAAGAGCAGATGGGCAAGGAAATTCCCGCGTTTGCTCCAGGCGATACCGTCGTAGTACAAGTCAAGGTTAAGGAAGGCCAGCGCGAACGCTTGCAGGCTTTTGAAGGCGTCGTTATCGCCAAGCGTAACCGGGGCCTGAACTCGTCGTTTACCGTTCGTAAGATTTCCCACGGCGAAGGTGTTGAGCGCGTTTTCCAGACCTACAGCCCGGTCGTTGATTCGATTGCTGTGAAGCGTCGTGGCGACGTGCGACGCGCAAAGCTGTACTACCTTCGGGGACGTACAGGCAAGGCTGCGCGTATCAAGGAAAAAATCTAGCTTCCATCAGGACATCATCGCCCCGGCGCAACAGCCACCGGGGCGGTTTTCGTTATAATGCGGGCCACTTACAAAAGCTGAACCAATTGTTTTCAGTGGAGTCCGTCAGATAATGAGAAACGCACTTATCATCGGCGTATTCGCCTTCGCATTGAGTGGTTGCGCGTCAGTCATGTCGTCAGCCGCCAGCGGGCTGTCTGACAGTGTTTCAGACTCTATCCTGAACCAGGATGATCCCGAGACGGCTAAGGCCGCATTGCCCACCTTCATGGTGCTTATCGACGGGTTCATCCGCGACAATCCGAATGATCCGGACATACTGGTATCGGGGGCGACCTTGTACGCGTCCTACGGCGCAATTTTCGCCGACGATGAGGTTCGAGCTTCCCGGCTGACAACCCGGGCGCGCGGCTATGCACTCAAAGCGATGTGTGAATCGTATAGCCCCGCGTGCGACTGGCCCGACGCCAACTATGACGAGTTCGTCGCGACGCTTGATGGCATCGGCCCCAAACAAAGCGAGTACCTGTATACCTACGGATTTGCGTCGGTGGTTTTTCTGCGTGCGCACAGTTCGGACTGGAACTCACTGGCCGAACTCCCGCAAATCGAGGCGTTGTTCAGCCGCTATCTGGACATAAGTGGCGACGAAGTTAACAGCGCCGTTTATACCTATATGGGAGTATTGCTAACCCTGCGCCCGCCGGCGCTTGGTGGAGAGCCTGAGAAGGCCCGCGAGTACTTCGAAAAGGCCATCGCACTAACGGATGGCAGGGACCTGAGCGCCAAGGTTGAGTACGCTCGCGGTTACGCAAGACTACTTTATGAGCGCGAGTTGCACGATCAACTGCTCAACGAGGTTATGGCGGCGGACCCCTACCAGGACGGTTACACGTTAAGTAATGTCCTTGCCAAGGAGCAAGCCGCGACACTGCTCGCTGACGCGGACGACTATTTCTGAGTGATTTGATGATGAAAAAACGGTTTTTGACAACTCTTATCCTGGCGACCGGTCTTTTGAAGATAGCGACGGTGACGCCCGAGGGCTCGCAGTGGATGCAGGATATGCGTGCCGGCGCGAAAGAGATCAAGGAACGCACTGACGGCCGCGTGCAGATCAAGTACTACGGCGGTGGCGTCATGGGCAGCGATCAAAAGGTCTTGAGTCGCATCCGGATTGGCTCGCTTCAGGGTGGTGCCTTTACTCCGACCGCGCTCGCGAGTCAGTATTCCGGCCTCAATCTTTACGGTCTGCCAATGGTGTTCGACTCGGCGGAAGAAGCCGATTTCGTACGCACTCGCATGGACGACAAGTTGATCGCGGGTCTGGAAGAGGCAGGCTACGTCAGCTTCGGTTTCGCGGCGGGGGGCTTCGCCCTTCTCATGTCGAATACGCGTATCTCGACGTTCGAGGATCTGAAAGGCAAGAAGGTCTGGGTCCCGGAGGGCGATACTATAAGCCGGCAAGCGATGGAAGCGCTGTCGTTGACGCCGGTGACTCTGCCACTGACTGATGTGCTGACCGGGCTGCAAACCGGGCTTATCGACGTGGTAGGAATGTCGCCAATTGGCGCGCTCGTGCTTCAGTGGCACACGAAGATCAAGTACATGTCGGATCTGCCGCTTCTTTATACGCTCGGATTCATGGCGGTCGACAAGAAGGCTTTCTACAAGCTCAATGAAGGTGACCAGGCAGTTGTTCGTGAAGTGATGGGGAAGATTTACCAGAATTTCGATACGTCGAACCTCGCTGACAACGCCGGCGCGTTGGAGGCGATGCTCAACACTGGAATCGAGACTGTGCCATTTGAGCTCTCTGAGTATCAGCGGCTCCGCGAAACGCTCAAGGAATTGAACGCCGACCTGGCAGATCAGGGAATACTCAGCAAAGAGCTGTACAACGAGATGTTGGCGTACGTCGCCGAGTACCGTGCCGGGTCGCGTGATGAGGCCGGACCTGCGAATTGAGGAAACTCCTCGATAAACTGGAGCAGGCAGGGCGGCTTGCCGAAAACACCGCACTTGTAGTCCTGCTGGGGACGATGATCGGGGTATCTGTATTCCAGATCATCAACCGCCAGTTACTTAACGGCAGTTTTAGCCTTTCCTGGGCTGATGAACTCGTCAAGATTATCGTTTTGTGGCTGGCGATGGTCGGCTCTGTAGCTGCGGCCCGCGATAACAAGCACATTCGCATTGACCTCATTACGCATGTGCTATCGGGACCGGTCGTGGCCTGGGCGAAAGTGATCGTTGACCTGTTTGCGGCGGCCGTCTGCGTGGTCATCGGCTGGAACGCTTATCGCCTGATTCGTGAGGAGATGAGCTGGGGCGACACGATCTTCACGGATGTTCCGCTCTGGATGTTGCACGCGATAGTGCCGCTGGCATTCCTGCTGCTCAGTTATCAGTTCCTCTTGCGTACGGCGAAACTGTTGCTCGAAATCTTCAAGCCGACTGGCGAAGAGGCGGCATCGTGATATTCGTCAGCCTCTTGTTGATCTTGCTCGCGATTCTGGGAGCGCCGTTGTTCGCCATTATCGGGACCAGCGCGATGGCCGGTTTCATGAGTACCGATACCGACCTGATGACCATGGCGCTCGAGTTGCTCAGCATCTCGCAAATGCCGATTCTCACAGCAATACCCCTGTTCACATTTGCAGGCTACCTGCTCAGTGAGAGTGATGCGCCCAAGAGACTGGTGCGACTGACCAACGCGATGTTTGGATGGATGCCCGGTGGTCTCGCGCTCGTATGCCTCGCGGCATGTGCGTTCTTTACGGCGTTCACGGGGGCGTCGGGCGTAACGATCATCGCACTCGGTGCCATTCTGTATCCCGCGCTGAAACAGGATGGCTACAGCGACCGCTTCAATCTCGGTCTCGTGACTTCGTCGGGGAGCCTGGGCCTGCTGTTTGCGCCTTCCTTGCCCCTGATTCTGTACGGCGTCGTTGCCGAAGTTAGTATCGATGATCTCTTTCGCGCCGGGATATTGCCGGGTTTGACCATGCTTGTGATGTTGTCCGGATACAGCATTTGGGTGAATCGCCACAACCGCAAGCCGATCAGTAACTTCTCTCTGCGCGAGGTTGGTGGCGCATTGCGTGAAGCGATCTGGGAGCTGCCTTTGCCGATCGTTGTGCTCGGCGGAATCTACTCGGGCTTCTTCGCGGTTTCGGAAGCGGCAGCAATCACGGCGATGTATGTGTTCATCGCGGAAGTCCTGATCAATCGAGAAATTTCGTTCAGGGAGCTGCCGCGAATCGTGCGTGAGGCGATGGTTCTCGTCGGCGGTATCTTGATGATCCTCGGGGTCTCGCTGGCTTCGACCTACTACATGATCGATGCGGAGGTGCCACAGAAACTGCTCGCGTTTGTTGCTGAAATGGTCAGTAGTCAGACCTCGTTCCTCATTCTCCTGCTGCTGTTCCTGCTGGTACTGGGTGCGATTCTGGACATCTTCTCCGCCATCGTGCTGGTTGTGCCTTTGATACTGCCAATTGCGGCTGGTTTCGGGGTGAACGAAGTACACCTCGGCATTGTCTTCCTCGCCGCAATGCAGCTTGGCTATTTGACGCCACCGGTCGGCCTGAACCTGTTCATCGCAAGTTACCGTTTCGACAAGCCGATCATGCATGTCTATTCGGCGACGTTCCCTTTCCTGGTTATCCTGCTCCTGTCAGTTATGCTGATCGCGTTTCTGCCAGAGCTGTCACTCGTATTCCTGTCTGGTGAATAGCAAAGAGGTGTAGCGTGTTTCGCAAGCTCTCGGTCTTACTCGTGCTGGTAGCGTTGAGCTCGTCAGTGACCGCATCGCTCGATGACATACGACTGCCTCCCGGTTTCGTTATTGAAGAGTATGCCGACGTGCCAAACGCGCGGTCGCTCGCGCTTGGCAGCCAGGGAACAGTGTTCGTTTCTAACCGAAAGGGCCGCTCCGTGTACGCGGTCGTGCGACGCGGCGACGGTTCGACGCGCACCATTGAGTTGCTCAGCGGCATGAAAACGCCCAATGGCATTGCGTTCCATAATGATGACCTGTACGTCGCCGAGATCGATCGTGTGATTCGCTACGTCGATATTGAGAATCACCTGGACGATGCGCCGGCGGGAGAAGTGCTGGATATCAGCTTGCCATCGGATCGTCATCACGGGTGGCGATACATCGGTTTCGGCCCAGACGACAAGCTCTACATCAGCATTGGCGCACCTTGCAATATTTGCGACAAATTTGCTTATGCGCAGATTATTCGCGTAAACCCCAATGGCACAGATCGTGAGACTTACGCGTCCGGGATCCGTAACTCCGTCGGGTTTACATGGCATCCGACGAGCGGGGAGTTATGGTTTACGGACAATGGCCGGGACATGTTGGGTGACGACATCCCTGCGTGCGAACTCAATCGCGCCCCGCGGCAGGGCCTGCACTTTGGTTATCCGTACTGCCATGCCGGGGAAATAAGCGACCCGAAATTCGGGTCTGGCCGTGACTGCTCCGACTATACGCCACCGGCACAGAAGCTCGGGCCGCACGTCGCCCCACTTGGAGTGAAGTTCTATACTGGTGACATGTTTCCCAACGAATACCGAAACCAGGTATTTATTGCGGAACATGGCTCGTGGAATCGGTCCAAGAAGATAGGGTACCGGATCACACTTGTCCGACTTGAGGGCAATCAGGCTGTTTCATACGAACCGTTTGCAGAAGGGTGGTTGCAGAGAGAACAGGTATCGGGTCGTCCGGTTGATCTGCTGGTACTTGAAGACGGTTCCATGCTTGTCAGTGATGACTTTTCAGGCAAGATCTATCGAATCACCTATGTAGGCGACGCGCAGTAAGGGATCAATTTATGAGTATTGGCAATATTGTACGCAGGTTTTTCGGCGCCATCTGGCACGGCCTTGATGGTCTGCGCAAGCTACTGCATCTGTTCCTGCTGCTATTCGTCTTCCTGTTGTTTTTCGGCGCGCTGTCTGGTGGTCCGCCTCAGCTTATCCCGCAAAAGGCTGCGCTAGTTGTGCAGCCCATTGGTCAGCTTGTAGAGCAAATCGCAGGAGACCCGTTCGACAGAGCCGTCGGTGAGCTGTTTGACGACCAGCCTCCGCAGACATTGGTGACGGACGTGGTCGAAGCTTTCCGACTGGCGAGCACGGATGATCGTATCGAGGTCGTGCATCTGGAACTTAGTGCCCTTGGCGGGGCGGGCCTTAGCAAGTTGCAGCGTATTGCCGCTGCGATGGACAGCTTCCGCGAATCCGGCAAGCGCATTATTGCAAGCGCTGATTACTTTTCTCAACAAGGCTATTACCTCGCCGCACACGCGGACGAGCTGTACATGCATCCCGAGGGTATCGTCTTCCTTCAGGGGTATGGGTCTTACCGAAACTACTTCAGGGATGCGATCGACTTGCTTCGCATTGACTGGAACATCTTCCGGGTCGGCACGCACAAATCCTTTGTTGAGCCCTATGAACGCATGGATATGTCGCCCGAGGACCGTGAGTCGCGCAGGCGCCTGATCGAGCAGTTCTGGACAATGTACGAAGATGATGTCGTTGCGGCGCGCGGCATGCCGGAAGGCGCGATCGACGATTACTCACAGAACCTGGTCGAGTACGTGGAAAGTGCGGGAGGTGATATTTCGCGGGCAGCGGTTGATCGTGGCCTGGTTGATGAACTGCTGGGGCGAGCCCAATTGCGCGAACTCCTGCAGAGTTACGTCGGAGTAGATTCTGACGATGATTCGACGTACTCGGCCGTTCACATGGTCGACTATCTCAACCAGATGCGGCTGCTGCATGGTGAAGGTGTAGAAGCACAAAACGTCGCTGTAATCGTTGCGGCTGGAGATATTCTCAACGGGTCGCAGCCGCCCGGAACGATCGGGGGTGATTCCACGGCCGCATTGCTGCGCCGCGCACTTGTCGACGAATCGGTCAAGGCGGTGGTGTTGCGCGTGGATAGCGGCGGAGGCAGTGTCTTCGCTTCCGAAGTGATCGCACAGGAGGTCGAGGCTTTGCAGGCAGCTGGCAAGCCTGTGGTTGCATCAATGGGCAGCGTTGCAGCCTCCGGTGGTTACTGGATATCGGTGATTGCGGATCGGGTCATCGCGAGTCCGGCAACCGTCACCGGGTCAATTGGTATTTTCGGCATGGTGCCGACTTTCCAGAGGACGCTGGAATTGGCAGGCGTCAGCACCGATGGTGTCGGCACAACGCCGTGGTCCGGCCAGTTGCGCCCCGACCGGGAGATGGCCGAACACACCAGGCAGCTCTTTCAACTGGTAATCGAGGACGGTTACGACGACTTCATTTCGGGCGTCGCCGAGCACAGAGAGCTTGACAAGGACTATGTGGACTCAATAGCCCAGGGACAGGTCTGGACAGGCGACGACGCATTCGAAAACGGGCTGGTCGATCAGCTGGGCAATTTCGACGATGCTGTCGTGGCAGCGGGCGAATTGGCTGGGCTCGAGGAGGGTGACTACGGGCAGAAATTGATCGAGAGAAGACTCACGCCGACAGAGCAGATGATCCTCGATATGCTTTCGATCTTCCGCGTGACTGGCCTGGATCCGGCCATCCTGGTGGACGCGCCGACCCGGGTAGAGGTGTTTGCCAATCAATTGCAGAAATTGCTCGCACACGCTAGCCGGTTCAACGACCCCAAGGGCGTGTACTCACATTGCCTTTGCGAGATGGAGTAATGGTAGGCATATCCCCGAATTGACTACCGGAACCGCTGCTAGATAATAGGGTGGCGAAAGGGCAAATCTGACGAAAGTCAGTGACGCAAAGCCACGGGTCCTCGCCTCCTCCGCGACGCATTCTGCTACGCCACGAAGGACCCAAGATCGCCGGGCTGCCGACATTGTGAACGGCTAAAGAAAGGAGATGGGTTATGCTGTTCTTCGATAAAGTCCCGGTATCGCTGATGCTGATAGCGCTGCTCGTAACGTTCTTCCTTGCTACAGGGCAGTTGCCATAGGAGGTAGGCAAACGAGATCGTCACCACTGGACAAGATCGCCAGTAATACGCGTACCCTCAGTTCCAGTGGAGGATGACTTTGCCTGACTGACCGGATTCCATAAGCTCAAAAGCAGGTTGGAATTCGTCGACGTCGAAATGATGCGTAATGATCGGGTCCATGTTCAGCCCGCTCTGCAGCATGCTGGACATTTTGTACCAGGTCTCGAACATTTCACGCCCGTAGATTCCTTTAAGCACGAGACCTTTGAAAATAACATCGTTCCAGTCAATCGCCATGTCTCCTGGCGGAATACCCAACAGTGCAACCTTGCCACCGTGATGCATCGTGCGCAGCATGTCACGGAAGGCCTGCGGGTTGCCGGACATCTCCATCCCGACATCGAAGCCCTCGACCATTCCCAGGTCCTTCATCGTTTCGTCGATTGTGGCTTCCGTGACATTGATGGCGCACGTGGCACCCATCTTGCGGGCGAGGTCGAGCCGATAGTCATTCACATCGGTTATGACTACGTGGCGTGCGCCCGCATACCGCGCTATGGCGACAGCCATGATACCAATGGGACCGGCCCCAGTGATCAGGACATCCTCGCCAACCAGGTCGAACGACAGGGCCGTGTGTGTTGCATTGCCGAGCGGATCGAGAATCGACGCCATCTCGTCCGTGATCGCATCGGGAAGTTTGAACACATTGAAGGCGGGCACCGAGAGGTATTCGGCAAATGCGCCGGGCCGATTGACGCCAACGCCGTAGGTGTTCATGCAGAGGTGGCGGCGGCCGGCACGGCAATTGCGGCATACGCCACAGGTGATATGACCTTCTGCTGACACACGATCACCGATTTCAAAGCCGCGCACCTCAATGCCCATTTCTACGATCTGGCCACTGAATTCATGCCCAACGGCCATCGGCACAGGGATCGTCGCCTGGGCCCAGTCATCCCACTTGAAAATATGAATATCGGTGCCGCAGATCGCGGTGCGGTTGACTTTGATTAAGACGTCGTTGTGTCCGACATGCGGCGTATCAACGTCTTCCATCCAGATGCCGCGTTCCGCTTTCGCTTTGACGAGTGCTTTCATGAAATCACTCCGAGTTCCCGGCCCACATCCGTAAACGCGGCGATCGCCATATCCAGCTGGTCGCGAGTAACGCCTGCCGACATTTGCGTGCGAATACGCGCCTGGCCCTTGGGGACGACCGGGAATGAGAAGCCAATGACATAGACCCCTCGCTCAAGGAGCTTATCGGCCATCGTCGTAGCGAGTTTGGCGTCGCCCAGCATCACCGGGATAATCGGGTGTTCTCCGGGCTTCAGGTCAAAACCGCGCTCGGTCATCTTGCTGCGGAAATGGGCGGCATTCTCATGCAGCTGCTGCTGCAGCGAATTGTCGCGCTCGAGCAGATCGAGTACAGCGATTGATGTTGCGGCGATCATGGGTGCAACCGAATTTGAGAACAGAT
>JAACFG010000157.1 GCA_009937605.1 Gammaproteobacteria bacterium
TAGTCAAAGATACCTCCTCAACGCATCGGAGCGTTCGGCAAGGTCGGCAATCGTTTGTTTGATCTGGCTGGTTTCCATGAGTTTGTCTGTTTGGCCTGGGCGAAAATCGGCCGCGATCTTATCACGTGCCGCTGCCCTGCAAGGATGCAATTTGTTCCACCACGAGTTGTGGAGTCTCGTTGCCGCGATACTCGTTAACGTCGAGACGAAAAGCAAGCTGTACTGTCCCACGGTAGGCCGGGCCAGCCTGGTTGAATGCTATGGCATCTACAGTGCTGCCACCGCCCGCAGGCCGCACTCGCAGTTTGAGGTGATTCTCGCCGACAACCCGTTGTTCCACGACCGAAAAATCACCGCTCCACATCGGCTCGGGAAATCCGGAGCCCCAGGGTCCGGCGTCGCGCAGCGACCGCGCGAAATGCAGGTTCAGCGCGTCTCCTGGCAAATTGCCATCGGTGAGTATCGCTCCACTGAAGTCCGCCTGCGGGTAGAGACGCGCCATCTGCTCTGCAGCGGCCTTCTTGAATTCCTCGAATCCTGACTCGGCGATCGTCAGGCCAGCCGCCATGGCATGGCCGCCGAACTTCTCGATCAGTCCCGGCCGGGTCGCCGACACGGCTTCGAGCAGGTCGCGAATGTGGACTCCCTGGATCGAACGAGCCGAGCCCTTGAGGTACTTGTCATTCTCGCGGGCGAACGCGATTACGGGTCGATGACAGCGTTCGCGAACACGCGCGGCGATCAGGCCGACTACCCCCTGGTGCCAGCTTGAGTCGTAGACACTGACACAGGCTGGCCACCGCTGGGATCCCAGCGCATCCACGTAAGCAAATGCTTGTTCGCGCATCGTGGTTTCGATATCCCGACGCTCACTATTGATGGCGTCGAGCGTGTGCGCGTACCCGAGCGCGGTATCGAAGTCGTCCGTGAGGAGGCACTCGATGCCAACAGAGATGTCCTCCAGGCGTCCCGCTGCATTGATGCGCGGGCCAACTGCAAACCCCAGATCGGTGCTGACACAGCGAGCCGCCTGGCGGCCCGACTGCCGCAGGATCGCCTGGATACCAACCACTGAGTGGCCGGCACGAATCCGCAACAATCCCTGGTGCACAAGGATGCGATTGTTGTGGTCCAGCGGCACAACGTCGGCGACCGTTCCCAACGCGACGAGGTCGAGATACCTGGCAGGCACCTTCGCAGCACCCTCGACGCCCTGCTCCTGGAGCAACCGGCCTACGCGCGCCATCAGGTAGAACGCGACACCGACCCCTGCGAGATAACGGCTCGGGAAATGGCTGTCAGCCAGGTTCGGATTGAGAATAACTGCGGCGTCCGGTAACTCTTCACCGGGCAAGTGATGATCGGTAACGAGCACCGGTATACCGAGTGCGTTGGCCGTAGCCACACCGGCTACGCTAGACACACCATTGTCCACCGTGATCAACAACGAGGGTGATCGCTCGGCTGCAACCTGGACGATCTCGGGAGTCAAGCCATAGCCATACTCAAAACGGTTGGGCACAAGGTAGTCGACGTCTTCGAATCCGAATTCGCGCAGGCACCTCAGAACGAGCGCTGTGCTCGTTGCACCATCGACATCGAAGTCACCGATAACGATGATCTTCTCGTTCCGCTTGGCGATAACGAGCTCGGCCGCCCGGTCGATGTTCTCCAGGGCACCAATTGGAGCGAGATTGGCAAGGCCGTAGTCAAGTTCGTGCGGAGCCGTCAGCCCGCGCATGGCAAACAGGCGAGCGTGCAGCGGATCGATGTCGCCGAGCGCCTCGATCGCGTTTGCGCTTGGTGTGGGACGCGCAATGATGGGCCGAACTCCGCTGACCATCAGTCCAGTAGTGCGTTGTCGCGACGCCAGAACTTGAGCGTCTGGGATCGCCGCACGTCAGCTCGAAGGCCGTCACGGAATAACAGGATCAAACGGTGGACCCGTTTGGAGCGAAGCAGGTCCCGCAGTTCCATAAGATAGCTTTCCATCGTTCCATGGCGCAGGTCGGTCTCGGGCGTCACTGCGACAAACCCGTGCAATGACGCCTCGGCACAGGCCCCGAAGTTACCCGGCCAAACGTCGCAGACTGCCGTCGCACATTCCCAATAGCCGGCCAGCAGCGGGTCATCGGAAAACAGCGGCGGTTGCGGTCGGGTCGTTTTGTCGGGTGCCATGCCGCCACCCCACAACCACAGGGAATTGACCGGCTGCTTTCCTTCTGCAACCCGCCGCTCGTTAACTTCGTGCTCGTGCAGGGACATCTCTATTTCGCTGAGGATATTGCGGTGCGACACCGTATGTTCGCCGGCCGGCAGAAACTCGCAGGGGTCGCATTGGTCGACGACGTAGGCCGGGACTGTTGATGTCGAAATCGGCTGCTCGGCACGCAGATAGCCATTGGAGCCCAGCCGCGCGAATCCGAAACGTTTGTCGGTGGCAAGGGTTTCCTGCAGATGATCGAACAAGGGCCGCAAATCGGATGATTCAATACCGGGTCGGCGCAGAGCATGAAGGCACAAGTGATCGAGGCGCGGCTCGAGATAGACGGGATCGGCCGCCGCTATCCAGACCGTCGGCCGATCGCCCGTCTGGCCCCACATGCGCAGGGCTGCAAGGCCCTCCTGCGGGTAAGGGAGGCCAAGCTCAGCGGTAAGCTGGGCAAGAAGCTCCCGCGGCTCAGTCGCAAGCGACAGCTCGGACTGCGCCAGCCACGCGCGCAACGACGCATCCTGAAGCCGGCCGCCACGCCCCGGGGGCAACACGACGAGCGCCGTATTTTTGTCATATGATGCGTTCACGATGAGGCGTGAATGTTAAGGGATGCGCGGTTGAAATTCACAAGAGAATTGTCGGCCCAACTGGTCATACGGAGCGTTTCGAAGACGTCGATTCGTGTCAATAACGCTGAGTACACAGAGTCGATCGTCCTGACGCCGGATGATCAGTTGACTATGTGGTCCGACAAACCCATCGCCGACCTGACGGACGCAGATTTTGGCCCGGTGATAGACACCAAACCCGAGATCGTCCTGTTGGGTACGGGTACCACGAATGTGTTCCCACCTCGCGAATTGACGTTCGCGTTTGCGCGCAACGGTATTGGACTCGAAGTAATGGACACAGCGGCCGCCGCGCGCACGTTCAACGTCCTCGCCAATGAGGGCCGACGAGTCGCGGCGATCTTGTACTTGTAGGAGTGCGCCTGTGGGAGCCCGCCTTGCGGGCGATCGCGCGCAGGGCGCGCCCCTACAGGCTTAATCCAGCAATGACTCCCCCGAAATACCGTGAATCTCCAGCATCTCGCGCAGGTTCTTGAGCGCATCGATCTGGATCTGCCGCACGCGTTCCCGCGTCACGCCGATTTCGTCACCAATCTGCTCCAGTGTTGCGCGACGGTAGCCGTGCAGGCCGAAACGCCGCTCGACGACCGCTCTTTGCTTGTCACTGAGTTCGCAAACCCAGTGATCGACAACGTCGTGCATGTCATCGGCCTGGGCACATCGCGATGGTTCGGCTGAACGTCTCCCCTGCAGGCGCTCAACCGGGTCGGTGCCGTCACCATCCTGAGCGTTGGCGCGCAAGGTCACCCGCTCGTGAAGTGACATGAGCCGTTCCACGTCCTCGACGTCACGATCCAGTCGTTTCGCCAATTCCGCCGTCGTCGGTGCGCGGCCTATCTCCTGGAACATCCGGCGCGCGGCCCGCAAACAGGAGTTGATGTCCTTGATGATATGTATCGGCAACCGCACGGTGCGCGACTGGTTCATAATGCCGCGTTCGATCGTTTGACGGATCCACCAGGTTGCGTAGGTAGAAAAACGAAAACCGCGTTCCGGATCGAACTTCTTCACGGCATGAATAAGGCCAAGATTGCCTTCCTCGATCAGATCAAGGAGCGGCAGCCCGCGGTTCAGATAGCGGCGCGCGATTTTCACTACCAGCCGCAGGTTGCTTTCGATCATGCGCTGGCGCGCGGATTCATCGCCTCGCAATGCTCTGCGGGAGTATTCCTTTTCTTCTTCCGCAGTCAGGAGCGGCGAGACACCAATCTCGTCGAGGTATTGCCGTGTTGGATCCAGCAATTGTCCCAATACACACCCCCAAGGTACGACAGGCGATAGCGTGAGATCGTCAATCCTGTTTCGACGGCAGAAATGGTCGCGGGTCAACCGGCTGGCCATTGCGCCTGATCTCGAAATGCAGTCGCGGCTTGCGTTCCGGCCCCTCCCCCATCGTCGCGATTCTCTGGCCTTGTTTTACTTCTTGTCCTTCTTTGACCAGTAGCGACGCAGTGTACCCGTAGGCACTCAGGTAGGTGTCGTTATGCTTCAGGATAATAAGCCGGCCATATCCGATCAGTCCACTGCCGGAATAGACCACACGTCCAGACGCCGCAGCAACAATAGCCTGCCCTTCTTTTCCATTGATCAATACACCCGTGCCCGTTCCCGGCTTTGCGCCAAATTCCACATTAATGTTGCCGGTGGTGGGCCACTTCCACTGCGGCGAGGGTTGCGACGGAATCTGCGGCAGCGGCTTTGTGCTCGGTCTGCTGGCCGTGCCCGAACGGTTCGTCGATCCACCCGGTGGAGTCAGTCGAATTTCCTGGCCCGGGTAGATCAGCGACCCGTCGCCTAACTGATTCCAGCGGGCGACATCATCCGGGTCTTTACCGTAGCGCCATGAAATCGAGAACAGCGTCTCGCCCTTTCGGACGATATGTGTCTGAGAGTTTTGCTGCCAATAGGATTGCCCACAGGACGTGAGCACCAGGACCAAAAACAGAAGAATGAGCGGGCGGGAGACCATTAGCCCCGCATCATAAGCCACGCGATGACCAATACGCTGATCGCAACCACAGTCCAGCCAACGCGTTCGATATGTGTCGACAGCGACGTCTCGAAGCGCTCGCCGCCCAGGCGCACGAGTCCTGCGACCAAAAAGAAGCGTGCGGCGCGGCCAACGAGCGAGCCGATGAAAAAGCCCGGCAACGAAAGCGTGGCAACGCCCGCAGCAATCGTAAATACCTTGTACGGAATCGGCGAGAAGCCGGCGACGAACACGACCCAGACGCCGTAGTCATCGAACCACGCACGGGCCTTCTCGTAAGCACTCCAATAGTGCGAGTCACGCAACCAGGGCTCAATCGCCTCGAACATGCCCCAGCCTATCGCGTAGCCGCCAAGTCCACCCAGCACGGAGAAGACCGTGGCAATCGCTGCGAAACGAATCCACTTCTCCCGATCCGCCAGGCACATCGGTGCCAGCATGACATCGACCGGTATGGGGAAAAATGAGGACTCGGCGAAACTCATCGCGCCGAGATAGCGCTCCGCATGGGGATGACGCGACCAGGCAAGCACTTTATCGTACAGTGGCCGGAACAGACTCATGAAGATTTCACTTTAATTACTCTTCTTATCATATTGATAAATATATCTTATATTCCCTTAACGAGCGGCACAAAACTGACAGCCCCCAGCGACACCTGCTCATAGTGATCATTGCGATTTGTGATCATCACGAGGTCCTGCACGCCCTGCGGCCCGACCGGAATGATGAGTCGTCCGCCCGGTGCCAGCTGGTTCAGCAGCTTTTCCGGAACCTCATCCGGTGCCGCAGTCACGATGATGCCGTCATACGGCCCGTACTTGGGCCAGCCCTCCCAGCCGTCGCCGGGCTTGAATTGCACATTGTAGATATCCAGGTCCCGCAATCGCTGTTTGGTCTTGCGCAGCAATTCGGGGATCCGCTCAATCGTGTAGATTTTTTTTACGAGCGGCGCCAGCACGGCGGTTTGGTAGCCGCAGCCCGTGCCGACCTCGAGCACGGTCTCGCCCTCGAACCCGTCCAATAATGCCTCGGTCATGCGCGCAACCACATAGGGTTGGCTGATTGTCTGGCCAAGGCCGATCGGCAGGGCCGTGTCTTCGTAGGCGCGACTGGCCAGTGCTTCGTCCATGAACAGGTGCCGCGGCACGTTGCGGACTTGCTCCAGCACGGCCTCGTTGTGAATTCCCTGCTCACGCAGGCGCTGTACGAGCCTGTCGCGCGTGCGCCGCGACGTCATGCCAATACCCTGGCGCACGTCGATCATCGTGCCAGCCACTCCTCGATGCCCGATACGGCTGCATGCCGTGTCAGATCCACCTTGAGCGGCGTAACGGACGCCGCGCCCTGCTCGACGGCGTGAAAATCGGTCCCCTCGCCGGCATCCTGCCCTGCGCCTGCCGGCCCAACCCAGTAGATTGGTCGGCCGTAGGGGTCCGTATCGGTAAGAATCTGCTCGGACTTGTGACGAAATCCCAGGCGCGTGGCACGAATTCCGGCAAGCTCCGCGAAAGGCCGATCCGGCACGTTGACGTTCAGGACGGTATCGTGCGCCAGCGAGGCCCGCTCGAGTTTCTGCACCAGTTCAACGGCAACACGCGCGGCGGTATCGAAATGCTTTAACTTGGCGCCAACGAGCGTTTGCCCGACGAGCGAGACCGCAATCGTAGGCAGCCCGAGGAAGCGCCCCTCCATCGCGGCAGCCACGGTGCCCGAATAGATTACGTCATCGCCAAGATTGGCGCCGTGATTGATGCCCGAGACCACGAGGTCCGGCTCATCGTCAAGAAAGCCTGTCAGGGCAAGGTGCACGCAGTCTGACGGCGTGCCGTCGACTTTGTAGCGGTTCTCCGCGTATTGGCTGACCCGCAGTGGTGTCGATAGTGTCAGTGAGTTGCTCGCTGCGGAACGATTACGGTCCGGCGCGACCACGACAACATCCGCGACCCGCTCGAGCGCGTCAATCAGCGAGTTGATACCTGTGGCGAGATACCCGTCGTCGTTACTTACGAGGATTTTCATTCTGGCGGAGGCTTTTCATAAAAAATTTGACGGGCGGAGCCTTGATTGGCCTCGGAGACGCGCTCACTATACCGGTTGTTCAGCGCACACCATACCCTCAAAGAAGACACCGTGAGCAAGAAAGACACCGACGAATTTCACCGGGCGATGCGCGGCACGAAACCGCTCAGTACTGAGGCGCGCGTCCCTGTGGAAAAGAAGAAGCCCAAACCCAGGGCGCGCTTCTCCCGGGAAGACGAGCGCAATGTACTGGCTGAGAGTCTTGAAGACGACATCGATACGATCGAGCATGGCTACGGCGCGGGCCTGCGATTTCATCGCCCGCATGTTGGCAAACGCACGATGCGAAAACTGCAGCGCGGTGCCTACAGCGTGCAGGCGGAACTCGACCTGCACGGCATGACAGTCGCCGAAGCGAAACCGCGACTCGCTGACTTCATCGACTACAACGCCTCCCAGGGGAAATACTGCGTGCGCATCGTGCATGGCAAGGGACATGGCTCCGGTGAACGGGGCCCGGTGCTCAAGAACGCGGTCAACCGTTGGCTCAGAAAATGGGACAGCGTCCTGGCATTCGTGTCAACTCCCCAGGTCGATGGCGGAACCGGTGC
>JAACFG010000158.1 GCA_009937605.1 Gammaproteobacteria bacterium
GTACGAGGATCTCCTCGCCTCCCCAGTGCGTGTGCGGCTGGAACTCGGTGTTGGGCGCCCACTTGACGAGCGCCACGTGCTCGGTACCGTATTCATGCAGTGGCATCACCGTGAGTCCCGGAACGAGCCCGGGTAACCATTCGGCTTCGTTGGTGTCGAGGTTGACGGGTTGCTGGTCGGCTTTCTCGAACTGGTGCAGCTTGACGAATATGGTGCAGCCTTCGTCGCCGACGCGCGGCGTGTGACGCGTGCCGATCGGGTTGCGGACATAGGTGCCGGTCGGATAAAGCCCGTGTTCGTCGCCAAACTCGCCCTCGAGCACGAAGAACTCCTCGCCACCACCGTGCACATGCGGCGAGAACGTGCTGCCCGGTTGATAGCGAACGAGCGAGGTCGCCCGCGCGACTTCGTCCCCAACACGATCGAGCATCATGCGCTCGACGCCGGGCATCGGCGAAGGCACCCATGCGTAGTCGTCGGGGCGGATCACTACGCGCTCGGAAAAGTCTGCGTTCAGGTGCATCAGGAACGGCCGTGTGGTTCCTCGAAATCTATTTCGGGCCCGATCGGAATCACGCCCGTCGGGTTGATCGTGTCATGACTGACGTAATAGTGCTCCTTGATATTGCTGAGCTTCACGGTCTCGCCGATGCCGGGTTGTTGATACAGGTCGCGTACATAGCCCCAGAGGTTCGGGTAGTCCACAATGCGGCGCACATTGCATTTGAAATGTCCGACGTACACGGCGTCGAAGCGCACCAGGGTGGTGAAGAGTCGCCAGTCTGCCTCCGTGATCGCCGAGCCAGCGAGATAGCGCTGGTCGGCGAGACGTCGCTCCAGCTCGTCGAGTGCGGCGAAGATTTCCTGCACCGCTTCCTCGTAGGCGCCCTGGGTTGTCGCGAACCCGGCACGATAGACGCCGTTATTGATGTTCGGGTAGATGAAATCGTTCAGCGCATCGATCTCGTCACGCAGCGGCTCCGGATAATAGTCGCCCGGCGTGGCGCCAATTTGATCGAACGCGCTGTTGAACATGCGAATAATTTCCGACGACTCGTTGCTAACGATGGTGTTGCGCTCCTTGTCCCACAGCACGGGCACCGTGACGCGGCCGGTGTACTCGGGATCGGCCTGCGTGTACACCTCGTGGAGGCGGGCCTTGTGGTTGACGGAGTCAGGAATGACATCGTCGCCCTCGTCGAAGGTCCAGCCCTCGCCGCCCATTAAGGCATTGACAACGGACAGCGAGATCATGTCCTCCAGCCCCTTGAGGTGGCGGAAGATAAGAGTGCGATGAGCCCAGGGGCAGGCCATCGACACGTAGAGGTGATAGCGCCCGGCTTCGGCCTTGAAACCGCCTTCACCGCTCGGGCCGGCTTCTCCGTCAGCCGTCACCCAGTTGCGAAAGCTCGAATCCTTGCGTACGAACCGGCCCTTGGTCGCCTTGGTGTCGTACCAGTCCGTATGCCACTTTCCGTCGATTAAAAGACCCATCTCAAATCCTGTATCCGTGTATTCGAAGGCGGTAGCTTACCTATTGATTATTTTGGAACAAACAGCGGTTTAGGGAAATCATTGTTCGGTTTTGCGCAACAATAGCTTCCGCTTGCCGCCACGAGCCGCAAATGAAAGTAGTACCGCAATGATGCATGCCCAAATTGGGGTCTCCAGCCAGGCCGAACGACCGTTGGTCAGTAGCGCCTGCACGGCCAGCAACCCGCCTACGATCAGGCCGGCATTGACACGCACCCGGTCGAGCCGTTCTGGCGCGATGTCGCAATAGGAAACGGGCTCGGGGTTCTTTTTGACGACGAGGACGACGCCTAACGCAAAAACGCCGAGCAGTGACCAATCCCCCACTGTTAAATCACTGGCTATCAGGTCTGCGCCACCAAGCAGCATCCAAATGAAAACGGGCAGACACGCCGCTGCCGCCAGGTAGTGCCGGCGCAAGGGTTCCTCGAGTACCGCATCAAGCGCAAAAGCCAAAGACGTGATCAGGAGGATCAGTGGTTGCTGCGTGCTAATTGCCGCCCAGGTGGAGAAGCCAAGAACCCCAAGCGTATCGAGTGGCCGCCACGGCAGCCCGGTCGAGCGGTTCACCAGTCGTACGAGTAGCAACGCGACAAAAAGCAGCAGGACCAATCGCGACCCAAATGCGACGTTAATGATCCATGCAAACGCCAGCGCGACGAAGGCAGCGCTGTTGAAGTCCGGCGCCAGTTCACGCGTTAGCGCCCACGCCACGAACCCAGCCAGGACTCCGCTGAGCGCTGCTGACAAGGGACCAGCATCAATGTACTGAGCAGATGCCAGACCGGCACTCAGCAAACCTACGAATGGCAGGACAATGAGAAGCGCCCGGTTTGTCAGGTAGGCCGGGTCTATTGGACGGGCCAACGATGTGAAGCGATAAGCCCCTGTCAGGTTTGTTCGTGCCTCAGTCACGCGAGCGCGGCGGCCTCATAACGAGCACAGGCGTATTCCGCTTGTACGCCTCGTAGTCGTCCTGACCGCCCCATCGCTCGTCGGCAGCTTCCTCGAGCATGGGTACGCCGCTGACTCTGGTCAGCAGGAAGAACACGAAAACCGGCGAGATGAGAGTCGCCCACTGCCAACCCTCGAGCACTGGAGCGGCGATGATTGCCATACCGGTCCAGAGCAGGATTTCGCCGAAGTAATTCGGGTGCCGTGACCAGGCCCAAAGACCTGTGTTGATGAAGTTGCCCTTGTTGGCGGGATCGGCGCGAAACGCGGATTTTTGCTGGTCCGCGACGATCTCGATCAGGATGCCGATGGTCCAGACCACAATGCCGACATACCCGACAATGCCGAGTGCCTCGCGATTGCCGCCCGTAATTATGACGAGCGCGCAAGCCGCCGTTAGGAGTACCCATAAGCCCTGCAGCGTCCATGCCAGGAAAAAGCGCGGCGGCTGGGTCTTGATTTTGTCGAAGCGGCTATCCTTGCCGGCACGCGAGATGCGCATGAACAGGAAAGAGGCCAGCCGGATCGACCAGAACATCACCATGCCGGCCACGATCGCCGAACGCAGGTCGAGTGCACTCGAGAGCGACACGGCGACAACGGTGACGGTAATGTAGGTGATACCGCCTGTAAGATCGTAGTAGTGCTCGGTGCGCTTGATTGCCGCGGGGATAAAGGCGGCCCAGTTGACCGCAAAAGCAAGCGCGCCGCATAACGCGAATACCGGGAACACGCCGAAACGATCGCCGCCGTCGCTGCCAGCCCATGAAATCAAGGCACCAATAACAGTCGCGACAGCGATGCTGATAAAAATCTCGTTGTCAGTGCGTTCGGCCATTTCGGTTTCCTCTTTGCAGTGCGAAGGAGTATAGGGCCGAATTCGCCGCTGAGGCGCGACTGCATCACTTTGTTACAGCATGACACAGGCAGTTACTCGCCTAGAAAAAAAGGGGCAGTGGCCCTGATTCCAGGTGAGTTAGGGTCACTGCCCCTTCCTTTTTGTTGGCGCGCCCGACAGAATTCGAACCTGTGACCCCTGCCTTCGGAGCACTAAACCTGTCTAATGTGTAAGTCGGTCTCGATCGACGCTAATTGGTATCTTGCGAATACTTAAAGAACAATTCGACTTTGGCTGGTACGCCGATCTAAACCAATTAGCCCCTTTGTCGTTAGTCAACGTAAGTACTGGCCACAGAGCATAGTGCGAATTCGCACCTTACAAAGCGGCTTCTCGGGTTCCAAAATGGCGAAGGACACGGCTTGCCGTGTCCTTCGCCTCCTGCAAATACCGCTATTCCGTATTACCGCTACGGCTTGTACCAGATCGGCGACGTATAGGCGCGTTCCTGGGTCGTCATCGGCACTTTGGGATCCATCGTGATACCGAAGCGTTTGGCGTCATAGGCCGTCCAGCGTGGCGTGGGGATCTCCAGCACTCTTACGTAGTAGAAGGCCGATGCCTCAGGATCGAACTCCGGATCGGTCCATACCGTCGACAGCTGTGCGTCCCCGATACTGTTGGTCCAGGTAGCTTCCGCCACGTTCACGGTATTGCCGACGGGCGGAACTTTGCCGTCAGCGCTCAGTATGCGTCTGTCGGCGTCTCCCCAGACGATGTCATAGACCTTCTCATGGAGTTCACCGTCGCTGTCGCGCCAGCCCTTGATCATCTGCACGCGATCAAGGTTTCCTCCAACCGCGTCTTTCTGCGCCGCAACCAGGAAAGTCGGGCTCTTGTATTGCTTGGCCAACTCCGCTGATATACCAATCCACGTACTAGTACCGTCGTCAGATTCGTCCGGGCCATAACCCAGGAAGCTCAGATCATTTGCCTTCGCCGTCCTGCCTTCTCTGAACGCCTTGCGGACGACGGCATCATGAGGGTCGGCGTGCAGCTCCCCGCCCATGGGCACACCGTTGGCGTAACCATAGGCCACATAGTCGCCGCGTTGATCGTCACCGGGCTTGAAATTCCAGCCCGCGAACATCCGTACCTTGACCCGGGTGCCCGTCGTTGCGTAGACCTCTTTACGTTTCAGCGCATCCCAGAGCGCCGTTCGGGTGTTTTCGGTGGCCCAGATACCGGTAAGACCCGACGCAACTTCCGACCAACCCGGCTGGGTGCCGATCTCCGAAGTCCTGAACGGCGTTTCCCAACGCTCGGCGTCCGGTTCGGATGAGGCACTCTTGCCCATGAACTGGGACTCGTCCTGCCCGGGCAGCCCCGTATGGGAATCGCCGGCACCGGCGAGGCCGAATTGGAACGGGTTGGCACCCAGTCCGGCTTCTAACTGCAGCCCCCGCTTTAACCCCGAGCGCGCGTACGATCCCGGGAGCATGTCGATAGTCACTCGTTTGGTGAAGTCCAGGTTGCCGACATCCCAGGTTTCGTAATCCGCGAACTCATCGTCGGGTGACAAGATTGGGTGGGCTTCGCCGTCGCCCTTGATCTGGGTCGTTTCGTAAACGGGCTCCCAACGCATGCGCGTCTCGGCATATTCCCTGTCCATACGCCTCCCGTTGAATTTGGTCATCTCGAACATCCGGCCACTGCTCCAGTTGCCGTTGTGTGGGATCGCGAGCACCCTGCCACCGGTCAGATCTTCGTAGGCCTGCAAATGCTTCCACAGATCCTCCGGATTCCTGGTTTCGCTCATGGTGAGTGGCAGGATCTCGCCGGCTTTGTCGCCATCGTCCCGGAAGATGACAACCCTGTGCAGGTTGTCGCCGCCGGGCGCGGAGCTCCACTCGTAGGCGATGAATGCAGTGAACTGACCCGGATCATTGGCCTCCTCAGCGGCCTCGATAGTTTGCCTCCAACCAGGACCAAGCATCTCCGGGTCGGCCAGATCCCAAGGGCTTTGTTGAAGCCCGCCGAGCACTTTGATGATTTCGTCCGCAACGACCCTGCGAGTTGCTTCGCTAGTGTCTTCTCGCAGCATGTCGTACCAGCGTTGGCCAAGTTCCTGATCGGTGATCCAGGGATCGCCTTTGTTCAGTCGGTTGGTGAAATCGTATCCGTCGCTGTGGTCGGCGATCACCAGCCAGTCGAGTGGCCGGGTCAGTTGTGTTTTCCAACCCTTGAACGAAGTGACTTCTTCGCCCTTGGCATAGCGGTAGGCACCCGCGGGATCCTGGCTGGCGCCCCATGCAGCAGCGTCCAAAGACATATTCGTATGGACGTGGGCGTCACCAAAATACACATTGTCCGCGTACTCAACGGGTTCAACGTACAATTTTCGTTCCGAATCCTGGGCGGAAGAAACAGAAACACCAAGCAGTAGACTGCCCAGAAAGAGAAGCACTGTATTCGCTCGATAATTCATAATGAAGATCTCTCTAGATTAACTTGAAACTTGCTTGAACCACCGGATCAGCCGTTCCGAGACCCAGTCGGGATTTTCCAGCTGCGGAAAGTGGCCAACGCCCGGCAGGACTTCCAAAGCAATACCCTTGCGAAATGACTTGGCGCTGTTCATTTCCCAGGCCTTCTCGGGCATGCACCCATCCACTTCGCCGCGAAGCGCCAGCGTTGGCACTTCGATCCGGCCGTTGTACAGTCGGCGCCACCTGAACGAGATTGGGTTCAGGCCGAAGAGGCAATTACGGTAGTAGCTGAGAGCATGCTTCAATACACCCGGCTGCTTGAACGTCTCCTTCGTTGATACCAGGCGGTGCTCATAGTTGTCCCAGGTCGGGCACCACAGCCGATACAGCAAATCGATAAATTTCCAATTGTTCCGTTTTATCCACCAGTCAGCGAACCATTTCAACTGAAAGAACATGACGTACCAGCCATTGATGGCATAGGTAGGGCAGCGAAGAATGACCCTTTGCAGATTGATGTTGTACGGAATACTCAACACCGCCAGCGATTTCAGCAGTTCCGGTCGTTGGTTGGCGACCAGGCAAGCGGTGAGCGCTCCCCAGTCATGCCCCACGAGGTGGCATTGCTGTTCGCCGGACTCCTTCAGCAAGACTTCGATGACTGCAATGATCTTGTCCGCAGCATAAACGGGTGTATTGGTACCCGATACCGGCTCGGTCCCCGGGGCATAACCCGGCAACATCGGACAAACTACCCGGTAACCTGCCGCGACAAATGGTTCGATCTGATATTGAAAGCTTTCATAGTTATCTGGAAAACCATGAAGGCAGACGACAAGCGGCCCATCACCGGCCGCGATTACCGGGTATGGCCTGCCTTCAACGTCTCTTATCTGCTTCTTCGCGATGTTCGGTAGCATCGTTTGCTCCAGGTTAGCGACTATATGCTGGATCGACCCCATGCTAAGTCAATCGTCTCAATGCTCTGCAAATATTCAAGCCGTGTGCACCGCCGACCCGCAAGTGCCAAAGACCCGAACGCAAATTTTACAGGATTCGCGGACCCGATACCGGCCAATTCGCGCCAACGTCTTTGAGCTTTCGGTATTCCCTTACGCAAGGCCCGATGGGTCGACCAACGGTCAGAAACTCACTGACGTACTGGATCAGAAAACGGGGGATTGTCATCCAGTGAAAGTCTCTCTCACCCACTGGAAAACGCGGCCTTCTGCGAGCTTACCCATGCAACCGTCTTGCTGTCCTCGATACCGAGAATATCCTCGACGTCGATTGGCGGTGCCGGCGGCAATGAATCGCCATTTATGCCCAACTTCGAGTCGACCGAGGCGTCAAAAGCGCCGAGGTAGATACGCCAGTCATCAACGAGGGTCCGTTCCGGGCAGATGGGTTACAGATCATTCCGATCACATAGGTAACACATTTGAACGGAACGGACCTTGAAGAAAATGGCGCGCCCGACAGGATTGATTCGTCGCTACGCTCCTCACCCTAAAGGGCGCACTTCGTGCGTCCATACGCTTCGCGTTTGTCGAACCTGTGA
>JAACFG010000159.1 GCA_009937605.1 Gammaproteobacteria bacterium
GTGGTAGATGAGGTCCGCGGCTTCATCGATGACCTCCTGCTGATCGCCCGCGGTAGCTGCCAATGCCAGTTCCACGCCTTCTTCGCCTACTTTCTGGGCAATACGTTTGGTGCCAGCCCCCGCCAGGCGGGCTGTGTAGCTGGCGTCGTCCCCTGCATCGAGCCTTTCCCTGACGATCGTCTCAAGATCTGCAATGAAGTCGATATTTGGTCTGCTCACTTCGGATCCTCACAGTCGAATGTCGACCTGGTTCTCAGCCAGGTATTGTTTCAAATCAGGAATCGGCAATTCGCCGCTATGGAAAACACTGGCAGCGAGCGCGCCATCGACAGCCGCTTCTTCGAACACACGCAGGAAATGCTGGCTGCTCCCGGCACCTCCCGAGGCGATCAGGGGTGTCGAACATACGGCACGAACGGCGGACAGCTGCTCGCAGTCGTACCCCTTGCGCACACCGTCCTGGTTCATGCAATTCAGAACAATCTCACCGGCACCGCGCTCCTGCACCTCAACCACCCAATCGAGGGTCCGACGTTGCGCCGCCTGCGTCTTGTCAGGATCGCCGGTGTACTGGTACACGAACCAGTCGTTGTCTTCGTGCCGACTATCGACGCCAATGACCACGCATTGCGAACCGAAACGAGTAGCCAGCTCGGTGATCAGTCCCGGATTGGCGAGTGCCGGGGAATTGATCGATATTTTGTCAGCACCCTTGTTGAGGACATCCTCAGCATCGGCGACGGACTTGATGCCTCCGGCAACACAGAACGGAATATCCAGCACAGACGCCACTCCGCTAACCCAACTCCGGTCGACGGTACGTGCGTCCGGGCTGGCCGTGATGTCATAGAACACGAGTTCGTCCGCGCCTTCGTCACAATAACGCGACGCCAGTTCGAGGATGTCGCCAACGACACGGTGGTCCCGGAACTGCACGCCCTTGACCACGGCGCCGTCGCGAACATCGAGGCAGGGGACTATGCGCTTCGCTGGAATGTCGCCACCTCTGCCTCGGTAATTGCACCGTCGAGAAGCGCTCGCCCGGTAATGGCTGCGGGCGCACCGATCTCGCGCAAAAGTTCCAGATCGTCTATGTCGCGGACGCCACCAGAGGCCTGGAGTTGCAAGGTCGGGTAACGTTGCAGGATTTCAGCGTACAGTCGGAAATTGGGCCCACTCATCGCGCCATCGCGTGCGACATCTGTGCACAAGACGTGACGAATGCCGGCACTCCCATAGGCGTCAATGCACTCCCAAAGCGACGTTTCTGTGTCTTCGGTCCAGCCTTGGGTCGTGAGCATCGGTGTGCCGTCGACTGACAGCTTGACGTCGAGGGCAAGGACAATAGCATCGCTGCCAAAATCCTCGATCCAGGACTTTACGGTGGCAGGTTCATTGATCGCCACACTCCCGACGACACAGCGCGTCACACTGTTTGAGAGCCACGAAACAACATGCTCCGCCGTCCTGATGCCTCCACCCAGCTGAACACGCAGCCCGGTTGCCTGAGCAATCTCGCGCACAATGCCCTGGTTTTCCTGGGCGCCTGTCCGGGCCCCATCCAGGTCAACGATATGGAGGTCTTCAACATCCAGGGCGGAGAAGCGCTCTCCAAGCGCCACGGGATTCGAGGAGTACTCGGTGACCTTGTCAAAATCCCCCTGGAGAAGCCGGACGCACAGGCCGCCCTTGAGATCGATCGCCGGAATTATCCTCACGCGTCAATCTCCAGGAAGTTTTTCAGCAGGCGCGCGCCGCTTGACGACGATCGCTCGGGATGAAACTGAGCGGCAACAAAGTTGTCTTTCCCTGCAATCGCCGAAAATTCTGTCGTGTGTTGCGCCGTGGCCAGCGTCCTCGCTGAAACCGGTAGCGCGTAACTGTGGACATAGTAAAAGAAGCTGCCATCATCCAGGCCATTGAGCAGAGGGTGCGGCGCCACTTTCTGCGTCCTGCACCAGCCCATGTTGGGCACGGGGAAGTGTTCGGCAACCGTCAGTTTCCTCGCGGTGCCGGGGATGACGCCCAGGCATTCGACGTCTTCCTCTTCCGATCCGTCGCACAATAGTTGCATACCCAGGCAAATACCGAGGACGGGTTGTTTAAGGTCACGTATGGCCTCGACGAGCCCGGCACCGCGCAGGCGCCGCATCGCATCCTTGGCGGCACCTACCCCGGGTAGAAGCACCCGATCGGCAGTACGGATTACCTCGCGATCGGTCGTCAATGTTCCAGTCACTCCAAGCCGCTCCAGGGCGTACTGCACCGACGCTATGTTCGCGCCGCCGCTATCGATTATCGCGAGCCTCGTCACAGGGTTCCCTTGGTCGAAGGCAATTCACTTCCTGTTCTCTGGATGGCCTGGCGTAGAGCACGACCTACCGATTTAAAACAAGCCTCGATCATGTGGTGCGTGTTCTCGCCAGTAACTTTTATGTGCAGTGCTGCGCCCAACGACTCGGCCAGTGAACGGAAAAAATGCTCGACCATTTCCGTCGAGAGCTCACCTACATTCCGGCGCGGGAATGATCCGGAGAACTGGAACGCCGCTCGTCCCGACAGGTCGAGAGCAACCTCGGCCTCACTCTCATCCATGGGCAACAGGAACCCATAGCGTCCTATGCCGTACTTGTTTCCGAGCGCCTCGCGCAATGCCAGGCCGAGACAGATTGCGGTATCCTCGACCGTGTGATGCTCGTCGATCTCGAGGTCGCCGGCGCACTCCAGCTCCAGGCTAAATCCGCCGTGCTTGGCAATTTGCTCAAGCATGTGATCGAAAAAACCAATACCCGTAGAGACCTTCGTGTTGCCGCTCGTATCAAGATTGACGGCTGCTCGAATGCGAGTCTCGTTCGTGTTTCTCTCGGAAATGGCCACTCGATCCGAGTAGCACAGGCGCTCGACAATCTGGGGCCAGGTCAGCGCAGCGTCATCGTCTGCATTGACCAGAATGCCATCGATGCCGATGCGCCGGGCCAGTTCCATATCGGTCTGTCGATCACCGATGACGGCTGATGACGACAGGTCGATGGTATTTGCCGCGAGGTACTTCGTCAGGAGGGCAGTACGCGGTTTGCGACAGTCGCAACCATCTTCCGGCAGGTGAGGGCAGATGAAGATCTCGTCAAACCGAATACCCTGAGAGGCAAAGAGGTCCAGCGTTAACGCGTGCGGTGCGTCAAAATCTTCCTGCGGAAATGAGTCAGTTCCCATGCCATCCTGATTCGACACCATGACGAATCGGTAGCCCTGCTTCTTCATCTCCAGCAGGGAGGGGATGACGTTCTCAACCAAGCGCACCTTGTCGACTGCGTCGACCTGGAAGTCGGACGGTTCATGTATCAGCGTACCATCACGATCGATAAACAGGACCTTCCTAGCCATTGGCTTCGTCCTCCAGCGTGTCCAGGGTCCGAAGGAGTTGATTGTTCTCGTCCTGGCTGCCTATTGAGATGCGAATGCAGTTCGCAAGCTCACCGCCGAAGTCGCGCAACAAGACGTTTCGTTCCGCACAGCGCCGCATGATGCGATCTGCGTTGGCAAACCGTACCAGCAGAAAATTGGCATCGCTGGGCCAGACTTTCAGAACGAAACTGTAGTGTGTAAGAGCCTTGGCGAGACGATCCCGCTCGCTGGATATCTCACGCACAGTCCGGCGGGCCAATTCGAGCTGATCGTCCTGCAGGGCATCCTCGACGCACTCAACGACCGGTGTGGCAAGCGCGTAAGGCGCCTGCACGGCGCTGAGCATAGAAACGACGTCGGCTTGACCTGCAACCGCGCCACAGCGCGCACCCGCGAAACCCAGTGCCTTGGACAGCGTACGCAGCACCAGCAGGTTGCTGTAGCGGTGGAGCATTTCAATGACCGACGCGTGGTTGCCAAATTCCACGTAGGCCTCATCAACAACAACAGCAGAGTGCTCGCCACGCTGCTCCAGTAATCGCTCAAGTTCAGCACGAGGCAGGGTGGTGCCGGTCGGATTGTTAGGCGAGCACACAAAGATGACGCGCGTCGTGTCGTCGCACGCGGCCAGGATGGCATTGACATCGATTGCGAAATCCTGCTCCGCATCCGATTGAACCTGGATCAGCCTGGCGCCCTGGACTTCGGCATAGTGCCGATACATCGAAAACGACGGCGAGGTCATGAGCACGCTGTCCTGGCCTGCGCGGCAGAAGGTTCGTATGACGAGATCAATCGCCTCGCTCGAACCACGAGTAACCAGGAGTTGATCAGGCATGCACCCAAAGCGCTGGGCCAGCGCATGCTGTAGCTTTTGCGGCCGGACCTCCGGGTAACGATTGAGCGGTCGCCGGAAATTGCCAATAGAACAATCACGTGGCGACTCATTCGCATTGAGGCGAATGGTGTCATCGACCTGTTCTGCGGCGTCATAGGCGTGCAGGGCCTGAATTTCCGGACGTGCCAGCTTGACGATACTCACGTTCGGGCCCTCAGGCGACGGGTAACGGCTGCGGCATGCGCATCCAGCCCTTCGAGCCCGGCCAGGCTGACAATGGCATCGCCGAGATTCTCCAGGCCCTCACGGGACAGCTCCTGCACGGTCATTTGACGAACGAACTGCTCCACACCCAAACCGCTCCAGGCGCGTGCGTAGCCGTAGGTCGGCAACACGTGATTGGTGCCGCTGCAATAGTCGCCGGCCGATTCCGGGGTCCATGGGCCCACGAATACGGACCCGGCATTGCTGACCCGCGCCACCAAGCGGCGTGCCTCAACAACTTGCAGAATCAGGTGTTCCGGGGCATAGCTGTTACCTATTTCAATGGCGGTGTCCAGGTCGTCAACCACGACGATCCGCGAATGAGCGAGAGCCCCAGCGGCGATCTCACGGCGCGACAACTCCGCCAGCTGCTCGTCGAGTTCAGCCACGACCTGCGCGGCAAGTTCGTCCGATGTCGTTAGCAGAACAACCTGCGAGTCGACGCCATGCTCCGCTTGCGACAAAAGGTCCGATGCGACGAATTCAGGCGATGCCTCAGCATCGGCAATCACCATCACCTCGGACGGGCCGGCAGGCATGTCTATCGCCGCACCATCGGTATCGGTACTGACCAGCGTTTTGGCGCACGTGACCCAGGCATTACCTGGACCGAAGATTTTTCGCACCCTGGGCACCGACTCGGTTCCGTAGGCCATGGCAGCAATGGCCTGGGCACCACCGACTTTGTAGATTTCCCTAACGCCGGCCCGTGTGGCGGCAACCAGTACGGCCGGATCAGCGGTTCCATCGGGTCGTGGTGGAGTGCACAGAATTCTCGTCGGGCAGCCGGCGATTTGGGCCGGCACCGCCAGCATGATGGCCGCGGAGGGCAGGGGTGCCGTGCCCGCCGGCACATAGAGCCCAACCGCTTCAATAGGACGACTGAGCCGTTCGCAGAGCACACCTGGCATCGTTTCTACGCGAAGGTCGACTGACACCTGGGCCTCGTGAAAACGGCGCACGTTGGCGATGGCGAGATCTATCGCGCCAAGCTGTTCTGATGTTAGCCTGGCTTCTGCCTCAACGATCTCCGTGTCCGGGACTCGCAAATTCGTCAGCTCGGCGCTGTCATACTTTGCTGTCAGGCTGCGTAAGGCTGAGTCGCCGTCCTGTCTCACCCGGTCGATAATCGACAGAGTCCCATCGCGGATGGCCTTGTTGTCAGCGACGGCAGGGCGCTGGAGAAGAGTATTGCGCGCGTCCCTCGTCAAGTCTGCCCAACTGTAGATCTTCATGGTCATCAGGCCAGCATCTTCTCTACCGGCAGGACGAGCAGTGAACTCGCGCCTGCTGCCTTGAGATTCTCGAGAGTCTCCCAGAACACGTTTTCCCGGCAAACAGCATGAACGGCAACTTTGTCATCGCTGCCGTCAAGAGACAGAACGGTGGGCGCCTCGGAACCCGGCAGTAAAGCACGGATCTCCGCAAGCGCAGATTTGGGCGCATGTAGCATGATGTACTTGCTCTCCCGAACCTGCAGGACGCCGTCCAGGCGCTGCAGGATCTTGTCCACCAGGGCCTGCTTCTCCGCCCCGAGCGGCTTTTGCGTCTGAATCACAACTGCCTCGCTGTTGAGGAGGGTTTCGACCTCTCTGAGTCCATTGGCCTTCAGCGTTCCACCGGTTGAGACGAGATCGCAGATGTACTCGGCGCGACCCAGTTTCGGCGCAATTTCTACCGCGCCGGAGAAGTAGACCGCTTCCGCGTTAATACCGTTAGTACTAAGAAACTGGTTTAGAAGTCCGACATAACTCGTTGCAATTCTAGTATTTTCCAGCGAAGACGGTCCCTCGTACTCGACGGAGTCGGGCGCCGCCAACGCGAGTCGGCAATGACCGAAGTCGAGCTCAAAGACCTGTTTGAACGAAGTCTCGCGTCCCTCGGACTCCCGCGTGAGCCGCTTCTCCTCGACGACGTTGAGGCCGCAAATCCCCAGATCGCAGACGTCTTCGCCCACGAGTCCCGGGATATCGTCATCCCGAACCAGGAGCAGGTCGATTGGCATATTCTCGCCATAACAGATTAGCTGGTCTTTGCTCCTCGTCAGCTTGAGGCCACAACGCTCGAGCAGATCGATCGAGTGATCTGTGAGGCGACCGGTTTTCTGCACCGCAATTTGAATGCGCTGCTCTGGGGTTTCCATTCAGCTGTCCTTATTGGGATTGGTGGGTACGTTCGATGGCCGTCTGGTAACCGCCATAACCGTCCGCGACGAAGCGGGCGACACGCCCGATTGTGGTGACACTGACGCCAGTCAGGTCATGGATCTTTCTGTAGGGAAGTTCCTGTTGCAGGTACTCCACAACCTGCCAACGGTCCACGAGGGCCTGGAGTTCGGCGGGGGTGCAGAGATCTTTGAGAAAATCGCGGCACTCCTCGATCGTTTCGAGACTGTTTATTGCGGTGAAAAGTGCCGCTTCGGCGATGGCCTGCTGACGCCGCGTTTCATTTCGGTTGGGTTTCATATTCGAACCAATGTATTAATGCACTAATACGCTATTACACTCAGCTCGCGATTGCAAGCTATCGACTGAAACTCAGGACGCAACTCCGTCACTTTTCGGTGGGCGTTGGTCGTAAGCAGATGGTCATCAAGCTGGAGGTGAGTGACTGCTATACACCGGTGACTTCAATCGGTCGATGCAACACCTAAGCTCTAGTGATAGAGCGGAGGATGTTGCACATGAAGCAAAGACCGAGGATTTACTACACGTCG
>JAACFG010000160.1 GCA_009937605.1 Gammaproteobacteria bacterium
CGTGTCTGCCGTATCGTCACCGACGCAGACAGCTACAGAAATCGCCATGCAGCGTTCGCCACAGGAACCGAACGCCGCACCCATGAGTGCGTTCACGGCGTTATCAACGTCAGCATCGGGCATCACGATGGCATGGTTCTTCGCACCGCCAAGTGCCTGAACCCGTTTGCCATTGGCTGTGCCCGTCGAGTAGATGTACTCGGCAATCGGCGTGGAGCCCACAAAGCTGATGGCCTGTACGCGGTCATCGTTGAGTAGGGTATCAACAGCTTCTTTGTCCCCATTGACGAGATTGAAAACTCCGTCCGGAAGGCCAGCTTCCTTGAACAGGCGCGCAACAATGAGCGGCGCGGTTGGATCTTTCTCTGACGGCTTTAGCACGAATGTATTGCCGCAGGCGATCGCCATCGGGTACATCCACATCGGGACCATGGCCGGGAAATTGAACGGTGTGATGCCAGCGACAACGCCGAGCGGCTGGTGGTCCGACCAGCTGTCGATGCCTGGCCCGACATTGCGGGAGTACTCGCCCTTAAGCAGTTCGGGTATGCCACAGGCGTAGTCCACGACTTCGACGCCTCGACCGAACTCGCCCATCGCATCGTCGAATACCTTGCCATGCTCGTCGGTGATTGCTGCCGCAATCTCGTCAGCATGTTCTTCAAGCAAAGCCTTGAAACGGAACATGATGCGTGCGCGCTTCGCAGGTGGTGTGTCCCGCCAGACGGGAAACGCCGCTTCGGCCGCGGCGATTGCGTCTTCGACCGTGGCCTTTGACGCCATGGCGACATGCTTTGTCAGTTCGCCAGTCGCCGGGTTATAGACCGGGGCAGGGCGGTTGTCGTCAGCGACATCGGTGCCGTTGATAAAGTGTCCGATAGGTTTGCTCATTCCAATGTATCCAGTACGCGGCGGACGGCCTCGAATGACTGCGTCATTTCGTCGGGGTCCGAGTTAAGGAAGGGTGAAAACTGCAGAGTGTCCATGCCGGCACGAACAATCATATTCTCGTCCCAGAAACATTTCTTGTGCGCTTCTGCGCCACGAGCGCCTAGAGCACCGTCACGCGGCGCCATTTCGATAGCGCCCATGAGGCCGAAGTTGCGGACGTCGATGACGTGCTTGTGATCGGCGAAGGAATGCAACAGGTTTTCAAAGTGCGGCTCCAGCGACTGCGCCTGTTCAAAGGTCCCTTCTTCATCATAGACATCCATGGTCGCAAGACCGGCCGCAGCTGCTACGGGGTGCCCGGAGTAGGTATAGCCGTGGAACAGCTCGATCATGTGGGCAGGTCCCTGCATGAAGGCATCGAATACCGAGTCGCGAACCAGTACAGCGCCCATCGGAATAACGCCATTGGTCAGTCCCTTGGCCGTGGTAATGATGTCTGGGGTGACATTGAAGCGCTGAGCTCCGAATGGGTGACCCAGCCGCCCGAATGCCGCGATGACCTCGTCAAAGATCAACAGGATCCCGTGTTGGTCGCAGATCTCGCGCAGGCGCTCGAGATAGCCGGCAGGCGGCGGTATGACACCTGCGGATCCGGCGACCGGCTCGACGATAACCGCCGCGATATTACTGCCGTCATGCAACGCACAGAGGCGCTCGAGATCTTCGGCAAGCTCGATACCGTGTTCGGGCAAGCCGCGTGAAAATGCATTGCGCTTGATATCCAGTGTGTGCCGCAGGTGGTCCACGCCCGGTATCAGGGCTGCGCTGAATACTTTGCGGTTGGGGACAATGCCGCCGACCGACATGCCGCCAAAGTTGACGCCGTGATAGCCCTTTTCGCGACCGATGAGGCGCGTCCGATTGCCCTCACCGCGGGCACGGTGATAACCCAGTGCAATCTTCAGTGCCGTGTCGACGGATTCCGAACCGGAGTTCGTGAAGAAACAGTGATTGATGCCCTCGGGGGCCATATTCGTTACGCGCTCGGCAAGTTTCAGCGCCTTGTCATTCGTCACCTGGAAGGTCATGCAATAGTCGAGCGTGGCGACCTGCTTTTGGACAGCCTCGACGATCTTCGGATGGCAGTGGCCAATCCCCGATGTCCATAGTCCGGAAAATGTGTCGTAAAGGCGGGCACCGTCTTCTGTCGTGTACCAGTGCCCCGCTGCACCGTTGATGACGCGTGGTTTTTTGTTGAAATCGCGGTTGGCCGTAAATGGCATCCAATAGGAGTTTTCGACTGCGGCATTCATGAATGCGCCTCCGGAAGTGAGAGCGAGAAAACGAAAGTGTACGCCTTGACTGTAATGTTAAACAATACGTTGCGTGTGTGTATGTAACTTATTGATTAGTATAGATCGTATAGTCATAATGTTCATTAAGCTAAACACTTTGAGGAGATTACACGGTGGACAAGGAGATAGGGGGTCGGCTGAAGGCCATTCGTAGCCATCTGAGCCTGTCGCAGCGCCAGCTGGCACGGCAATCGGGCGTCGCGAACGCGACGATTTCACAGGTCGAAGCTGGCAAGCTCAATCCCACGGTCAGCATGCTCAAGAAGATCCTCGACGGAATTCCCATGAGCCTGGGCGAGTTTTTCTCCGATGATGTGCAGCCTCAGGACCGCTTGTTTTTCCGTGCCGACGAACTTGTCGAGATCGCCGAGGGAGGCGTGTCATACCGCCAGGTTGGGACCAGTCTTGCGACCAAGGCGATTCAGTTGTTACACGAGTGCTACCAGCCCGGAGCGACCACGGGGAGGCACTCGATCACGCACGAGGGCGAAGAGTGCGGCATCATCCTCAGCGGGCGACTTCGAGTAACTGTTGGTGACGAGGCAGCTACGCTGACGGCGGGAGACGCTTACTATTTCAGGAGCTCGCAGCCACACACGTTTGAAAACCCCGGTAGTGAGCCCTGCAAGCTGATTTCCGCCTGCACACCACCGAGTTTCTAGGCGCTCCTGGCCCGAACGTGGGTCCACCACGAAGATGGTACATACCTCAATTCCGGGTAGCATTATGCTGCCAATTGATGGCAAAGTAGCGCCCCCTGCGGACCCCTTGAGTTGACCAAGCAATGAAGCCTTTCGGCACAGAATTTTGCGATCGAATCGCGATTGCACAGTACAGCGATGGCGCCTGGAGTGTGCCGTCGGTAGAACCCCTGGCACCTCTGCCACTGCACCCGGCCGCCCACGTTTTCCATTACTCGAGCACGTGTTTCGAGGGTTTCAAAGCCTACCGCTGGAGCGACGGCAAGGGCCGAATTTTCCGCCTGCCGGACCACGTCGCACGCATGCAACGCAGTGCCAAATCCCTGTATCTGCCGGTACCCGACGCGGACATGTTGGCGGGAATGGTGATCGATGTAGTCCACGCAAATCTCGCCGATATTCCTGAGCCGCCGGCATCTCTGTACTTGCGACCGACCCTGATTGGCACGTTGGAGAACATTGGCGCTGCTGCAGCGCCGTCGACAGAGGCCACGTTGTTTGTCCTGGCGTCGCCAGTTGGTGATTACTTTGCGGGCGGCGCCGCTGCGCTCAAGCTGCTGATTACCGAAAAGTTCAGGACTACCGAACAGCTTGGCAGTACCAAGACGGGCGGTAACTACGCGGCTGCGTTAGGGCCCACGCTCGCGGCAAAGAGAGACTTCGATGTTGACCAGGTTCTGTTCTGCCCGGACGGGGACGTACAGGAGACGGGTGCGGCGAACTTCCTGCTGATTTCCGACGACGAAATCATCACCAAACCGCTGGATTCCTCGTTCCTGCACGGCATGACTCGCGACTCGATCCTGAAACTTGGTGCGGAACTCGGTTACAGGATAAGTGAACGTAACTTCACGATTGAAGAGTTACTCGAAAAGGCTGCGACCTACGAGGCCTGTCTGTCGGGCACAGCCGCGACGCTTTCGCCGGTCGGAACGTTCGTTTACAAAGGCGAGGAAATCCCGGTCCGCGATGGTCAGCCGGGACCGAATCGCAAGAAACTGCAGACCGCCTTGCAGAATATCCAGTATGGCCTCGAGCCGGATACGCACGGCTGGTTAACCGAAGTCGGCTAGGCACCAACGCACAAGGGCGGCCCGAAACGAGTACCCGAACACGGCGCGATCGTCGCGGAAAGCACCCCCTCACACGCTGCGCGATTTCCATCCACTCTGCGTAGTTCAATCGACGTGCCAGCTCCGCTATGGATTCGGGGGTGCTTTCCCCGACGCTCCCGCCACTTCACCAGCAAGCCTCGGCTGGCACGATATTGGAGTGGCGGTCCGTAACAGGTAGTCGAATCCATAGCCGAGCTGGCACAACGAAGAAGTTTCGTGACAATGACAGAACACGCGAGGCGTGTTCGACTACCTGTTACGGGCCGTCGCCCCCGAGATAGTGTCAGATCGCCTTCGAGAATCGGTTGTCGTTTTCTTCCAGATCAATGTACCGATCAAAGGTCATCGCGATATTGCGAAGTAGCAGTCGGCCCCGTGGTGTTATCTCGATGCCAGCGTCGCTGAGGACGATCAGGTCATCCTTCTCCAGTACGTCGAGTTTCTGGATTTCAGAGGCGAAGTACTCACGGAAATCAATGCCGTGCCTGGCGCCGAAGTCGTCAAACGAGAGGCTGTCGTAGCACATCAGGTCCTGGATCACTGCGGCCCGAATGAGATCATCGTCGTCAATCAACAAGCCCTTCACAATGGGTAACTCACCGCTTTCGATGATCTCCTCATACTCAATCGTTGAGACGGAGTTTTGCGCGAACATGTTGCCGATGCCGCCAATGCCACTGACGCCGAGGGCAATGAGGTCACATTGACGATGTGTCGAATAGCCCTGGAAGTTCCTCTGCAACGTACCGTTCTTTCGTGCCAGTACGAGTTCGTCTTCGGGCAGCGCGAAATGGTCCATGCCGATGTAGATAAATCCGGCGTCGCAAAGCTTGTCGATCGTGTGGTGCAGCAGGTCCAGCTTGGTTTCGGGTGCCGGGATGTCCTCTGCGTTGATCATGCGCTGCCCTTTGAACCGCTGCGGCAGATGCGCATAGTTATAGACGGCCAGGCGATCCGGTTGCATGGCAATGACGGTGTCGAGTGTTTTATCGAAACTCTCGACGGTCTGGTGCGGCAGTCCGTAGATGAGGTCGAAAGAGATCGAGCCAAAGCCGGATTCACGTGCACTGTCCATCAGCGCCCGAACCTCGGCCGGTGATTGTGCCCGGTTGACAGCCTTCTGCACGTCCTCATTGAAATCCTGGATGCCCAGGCTCAGGCGATTGAAACCGAGGTCCCAGAGTTCGCGGATGCGTTCGGCGTCAACCGTTCGTGGATCAACTTCAATTGAAAACTCGCGTTCGTCGCTTTCGTCGAATGTGAACGAGGCGCGCAAGTGATCCATCAGAGCGGCGAGTTGAGGCTTGTCGAGGTAGGTTGGTGTTCCCCCGCCAAAATGAAGCTGCTCGATCTTGCGCTTGCGGTCGAATAATTCGGACTGCATTTCGATCTCGCGGTAGAGCATTTCCATATAACGTGCTACACGCTCTTCGTTTCGCGTAACGATCTTGTTGCAGCCGCAGTAGTAGCAGAGCGAATGACAAAACGGGATATGCACGTAGAGTGACAATGGTACGTCGCTGTCGTTACTTTCCTTCGCCTTGGCGCGATATACATCGGCCGTCAGTTCGTCATTGAACTGCAGTGCGGTTGGATAGGAGGTGTAACGCGGCCCGCGACCGCCGTAGCGGACGATTAAGTCCTCGTCAAAAAATACCTGCATCAAACTCTCCTCAGCGCATGCACGAGGTACAACGCCACCGTAAATAGAATCATCGCCACGCCCTGGTGAGTTGCGCCCAGGATCACCGGGACGGCGAGCAGCAGGGTCGCGATTCCCAGCGCAACTTGCAGAACCGCCGTGTGCAAAAGAGCATTAACCGCCGGTTTTGCTCTCGCCGGTATCTCGGTTTTCCGCAGCTTGAACCAGTACACGACGATTAGCACGAATGTCGTTATCGCCAGGTAGCGATGATCGAACTGCACTGTCGTCATGTTATCGAAAAAATTGCGCCAGAACGGTTCCAGCGCCATGAGACCTGGCGGGAACCAGTGGTCGCCCATCATCGGAAACGTATTGTAGATCTTGCCGGCTTTGAGCCCGGCCACAAAGCCGCCGGATACAACGGTCGTCGATACGAGCAGGAACAAGGCAAGTGTCTTGCCATACCAGGGATGCTTTGACGCATTTTCCTCAGCAGGAAACAGCAGCGACATCGCAACCCAGAACATGTACGCGTAAATAATGAATGCCGCGACGAGGTGCGCCGTGAGTCGGTATTGACTGACATGAGGAACGTCGACGAGGCCGCTCTTGACCATGTACCAGCCCAATACGCCCTGCATGCCCCCTAGGATGAACATCAGAAGGTACTTCGCCCATTCATTTGGCCGAATATAGCCTCTGGCGAAGAAGAAGATGAAGGGGACGAGGAACACTATGCCGATGGTGCGTCCTAACAGGCGGTGCAGGTACTCGAGCCAGAAGATGCTCTTGAACTCTTCAACGCCAAAGTTGGAATTCACCTTCTGGAATTCCGGGCTCTGCTGGTACATCTCGAATACGCGCTGCCATTCAACGTCGGACAACGGTGGCAGGATGCCCATCAGCGGTCGCCAGTCGACCATGGAAAGGCCAGATCCCGTGAGTCGAGTGAAGCCGCCGAGTACGACCATGGCGAACACGAGGCCGCAGCAAATCAGAAGCCAGGTCGCGACCGCCCGGTTTTGCGCCGGTCTGGTGTCATTTATCATTTACAACAACGCCTGTCGGTTCTTGCATAGGGCAAATAATGTTAGCAGGCCGAGCAGCAGGATGGCGGCCACATCAGTCTTGCCTTGCCAAAATTTTTGGGTGATGTCTCATGGGCGGGCAGCTTACCGGAATTTCGTCGAGTGAGAAGCACCGAATATCCAAAAGGGCTCTACGTATATTCCCTAGTACTGGTGGGCAAGCAGCGCTTCTTGACGCATTGGCGGTTTTCACAGATTCAATGGCCGGCAATTTCATGAGCTGATGGACGAGTTCGTCGCTGACAGCGATGAAGGTGAGAGGGTTCTCGAGGAACGCCTTTCCGCCTGGTTCGGTAATCACTTCGCGAGCTTTGATGCGCGGTCGCATGGAAGAATCGGTCCTCATTAGCGGCGGTCGGTTGCCGTTTCAAAACGAACCGGTCATT
>JAACFG010000029.1 GCA_009937605.1 Gammaproteobacteria bacterium
GGAAAGCGCTGTCTCTGCTCCGCGACAAGATGATGAAACGCGCAAGAGACCGAGCTGAAATGTAGATCAGCATGCAGTGCAGGTTCATCCAGCGTCCGCTTCTGGCCGTAATCAGACGTCCGCTAATGGTGAAAGCAGCCACTCGACGTTACCGCGGAAACATTCCTAGAATTCACTTTAAGTTTCGCGAATAGCATCCCCCCGCGGGGGGATTGATCGCCGATTGCGATTGATAACTAGACTCCCCGCAAATACCAGTCGAAGTCCAGCTGGGCGATCTTGTTGTGATACTGCTCTGCCTCGGCCCGTCTGACCATCGCGTAGTACTTGCAGTAATCCTTGCCAAGGTACTCAGGCAGAACTTTGCTCCGCTGGAATTTGTCGATCGCGGCTTCCCACCGATTGGGAATCTTCAGCTTCGGCACGATTTCCGCACCCTGTTCAACCATCGGGCCCGGGTCGATACGATTCTTCATGCCATGATGGGCGCCGGCCACCACGCCCGCCATCACCAGGTAGGGATTGGCATCGGCACCTGCGGTGCGGTGTTCAAACCGCAGGTTCTTCTCATCGGATTCGGGAATGCGAATAGAGACGACTCTGTGGTTGACGCCCCAGTTCGGCTCTACCGGTGCAAACATGTCCGGCCGGAGCCGTCGGTAGGAGTTGGCATTCGGGGCACCGATTAGTGTGGCCTCGGGCATTATCTTGAGCAGGCCACCAACGGCATGCCGCAGTCGGGCGGAGAAGGGTGGCAGGGCCATTTTCTCCTTGTCCTGAGAAAAATAATTCTTGCCGTTCCTGTCGACGATGCTCATGTGAATGTGCAGACCGCAGCCGGCATCTTCTTCAAACGGTTTCGCCATGAAGCAGGCGATGAATCCGTGCTTTTTCGCAGCCGCCTTGATGATGCGCTTGAGCATCACGGCGTGGTCGCAGGCCAGCACGGCATCGTCAACGTGGTGCAGGTTGATCTCGAACTGGCCGGCGGAGTATTCGGATATCGCCGCTTCGGCCGGGACCTTCTGCGCTTCGCACCAGGCATAGACATCGTCGAGAAATGCCTCCACTTCAAACAGGTCGTCCGGGTTGTAGACCTGCGTTCCCGGTTGCGGTCTGTCAGTGCCTGGGATCATTGGTGCCCCGATCCGCAGCTCCTCCGACTTGCCGTCGAGCAGGTAGAATTCCAGCTCGGTCGCAACAACCGGTTTTAGCCCGCGTTTGGCCAGGGGTTTCAGCGCGTTCTCGAGCACTGTCCGCGGATCACAAAAAAAGTCCCCACCGTCTTCTCCGACGAGGCGGAAGAACGCCTGTCCCATCGGTTTGTTCGACCAGGGGACCGGTACTATCGACCCGGGAATAAGCTTCGCCGGCAGGTCCGGATCGCCATCATCGGCGCCGTACGGGACGCCGGATACGACCTCGCCGAGCCCGGTGAGCATGGTCGCACCCGCACAGAAGACAAAACCGCCCTTGCAGGCCTTGTCCATCTCGCCGCGGCGAACGCGTTTGCCCTTGAGGATTCCATTGAGGTCGGGGATCAGCAGGTCCATCGACTCGAAATCGCCGTGCTTCTTTTGCACAGCCCGAAGTTCGCTGAGCAGTGATTGTTTCCTGGCCATTTTGTGGTTCTCTCGGGGTTTTCCGCGACCAAGGATCAGTGATTTCAGGTACTTCCGCAATAGCTGGCATGTTATTATATTGTGAAATAACAATTCATATTGTGGAATCCCGATGCGAGAACCGAAATCGCCTCAAGGGGCACAGGCCGCACTACGTGCGGTCCGACTCCTGAAATTGTTTACGACCGACCAGCCGGAATTGCAGCTCGCGCAGGTCAGTGACCTGGCTGGGCTGAACAAGACCACGGCGCATCGTCTGCTGCAGGCGCTGCACAGTGAGTCGCTCCTGGACAGGAACGCGGCAAATGGTGCCTATCGCCTCGGTCCGGCGCTTATGGCCCTGGGTGTGCAGGCGCTGTCGAGCGACAACCTGCGTCTCAAGGCACGTCCATTGCTCAGGAGGCTTGCCGAAGAAACCGGCGAGACCGCGACGCTCGAAGTACCTATCGACGACACCATGTTGATTCTTGATGAGGTCACGGGCGGGCATTTTGTGGCGGCCGGGGGCAATGTCGGTACGCGGTGGCCCATGCATGCGACGTCGACCGGGAAGGCGCTCATCGCCTTTGACGAAGACGGGATGGAAAGACTGGGGGAGCGGCTTACTCCCCTGACTGCCAAGACCATTACGGAAAGAGACAAGCTCGAGGCGCAGTTCGGGGATGTCCGCCGCCGCGGGTTCGCCGAAACGGTCGACGAACTTGAGGAAGGATTCTCGGGCGTAGGAGCCGTGGTTCGCGGCAGCACGGGTGAAATCTTGGGGGCCTTATCGATCTGCGGTCCTACCCAGCGAATGACGGAGAGTAGGCGGGCAAGTCTCGGTGCCACATTGTGTGCGGCTGCCGGGCATCTGCAGCCGCGCTACTGAATGGCCATGATAAGATTCGCATCGACTCAGAACTGCAGGAATAATCACATCAATAATCGCAAGCTGGTCTCACGGAACCCGATCCGAAAAATCATAGTCGCGATCTGGTTCGCGACATTCATCCCCCTCGCTGCATCCGCCATCGAAATCGAGACACCTGCCGTCGGTTTGACGGATGTGGCGCTCGATTACGTTGTATCCGACGTGCCACCGGGCAGCGTTGCGCAACTGACCGCGGGCGGTAACTCCTGGTCAGCAACTGCTGACGCGGACGGCAACGCCGAGTTCAATGAAGTCGTGATTTCCGAAGCGGGCGTTGCCGAGATTTCGGCGAGTGCTGCGGGCGAATCGGTCAGCAAGGACCTTCGCGTCATCCCTGGCTGGGTGTCCGTGCTTCCGGCGGTGCTGGCTATTACCATTGCCCTGACACTTCGAAATGTAATACCGGCCTTGTTGCTGGGTCTGTGGGTCGGTGCAACGGCACTGCAGTCGTTCACGATCAAAGGGGCAGGCCAGGGGCTGCTCGATAGTTTCCAGGTATTCGTGACCGGCGCTATCGCTGATTTCGACCGCGCGTCGATCATCCTCTTTACAATGATGATTGGTGGCATGGTGGGCATCATCACGCGTAACGGTGGCATGGCGAGCATCGTCAGAAGCATCGTCAGCCGCGCGAAGACGGCTGTCGGCGGTCAGGTCGCAGTTTGGCTGATGGGCCTCATGATCTTCTTCGACGACTACAGCAATACGCTGGTCGTTGGTAATACAGCACGCTCCCTGACGGACCACCTGAAGATCTCCCGAGAGAAGCTAGCCTACATCGTCGACTCGACGGCGGCGCCGGTGGCTTGTATCGCCTTGATTACGACGTGGATCGGCTACCAGATCGGCCTTATTGACCAGGCGCTCGCATCGATCGATGAGTTGGCTCACATCCAGGCATACACGGTGTTCATTCATTCAATTCCCTACAGTTTCTACCCGATCCTTGCCATCGTGTTCGTGTTGATGATTTCAGCGAGTGGCCTGGACTTTGGACCGATGTACAAGGCGGAAACGCGTGCCCGCAACGGTACCGTCAAGCCGGAATCCGGTGAGGAGCTGCCAGCGATCCAGGGCGACGAACTCGAGCCCAAGGACAAAATTCCGCTGCGCGCCTTCAACGCATTTGTCCCGATCATTGCGCTGGTCGTCGCACTGTTGGTTAGCTTGTATGTTCTTGGCGAGGGGGACTCTCTCGTCGCGATTCTTGAGACCACGAGTCCCTACCAGGCGATGATGTACTCGTCATTCGTCGGCGTACTCGTTGCAGCGACGCTATCTATTGGGCAAGGAATTCTCTCGGTACACGAGACGGTTGATGCCTGGTACGGCGGTTTGCGGGCAACGTTATTCGGCATGATTATCCTGGTGCTGGCATGGTCGCTGTCCGACCTCACGGCAACCCTGAATACAGCCTCGTACCTCGTGACCTTACTCGCCGGTTCGTTGCCAGTCGCCCTGATTCCGGCCATCGTCTTTATCCTTGCGGCAATCACAGCCTTCACCACGGGGACAAGCTGGGGAACCATGGCCATCCTGATGCCGCTGATCATTCCCCTGGCATGGGCGGTCATGACCGTGAACGGTATTGCGGATCCGGGCGGTATGCACATCCTGTATTCATCGGTCGCGTGTTGCCTGGCCGGTGCGGTCTGGGGCGATCATTGTTCGCCAATATCCGACACAACGGTACTGTCGTCGGTCGCCAGTGGCTGTGATCACATTGAGCATGTCAGGACCCAGCTGCCGTACGCACTTCTCGTGGGTCTTGCGGCATTGCTGTTAGGCACGATACCCGGTGGCTTCGGCATGCCTCCCTGGATATCCATAGTGGTGGGCATTGCAATTCTCGCGGGCATTCTCAGGACGTTCGGCAAGAGAGCCGAGGCAAGTTAGATCATGTACCCGAAGCCTCTCATTGGTGTTCCGTCCGACCGGCGAATTTACGGTCCGCATCCGTTCCAAATGGTCGGTGAGAAATACCTGAAGGCGATCGTCGATGCGGCCGATGCGCTGCCGTTGATGACGCCCGTGCTTGCTGAGAGCGTGGATATTGACGATCTGTTGGCGCAGTTCGACGGGATTTTCCTGACCGGAAGTTATTCCAATGTGGAGCCGCATCATTACGACGGGGAGCCCAGCGATGAAGGGACGCTGCACGATCCGCATCGTGATGCCGTAACACTGCCGCTCGCAAAGCGTGCGCTGGAAACAGGCGTACCGCTGCTCGCCGTTTGCCGTGGGTTCCAGGAGCTCAATGTTGCACTAGGCGGGACGCTGCACCAGAAGGTGCACGAGGTGCCCGGCTACCACAATCATCTCGAGAACAAGGATGATCCGCTGGATGTGCAGTACGGTCCATCGCACCCGGTCAGCTTTCCCGAGGGCAGTCTCCTGCGCGAGCTCGTGGGCGCGGACTCGTTTTCGGTTAACTCGCTGCATGCGCAGGCTGTTGCACAACTTGCGGACGGCGTGAGTGTCGAGGCCGTCGCAGATGATGGTCTCATAGAAGCATTTCGAGTCGATGATGCAGCGGGTTTTGCTCTCGCGGTGCAGTGGCATCCCGAGTGGAAGCCGATGGAAAACGACTTATCCAAAGCAATATTCAAAGCGTTTGGCGACGCGTGCAGAGTGCGCGCCAAACAAAGACAGGTGTAACGTGAGTAACGACGATCTTATCCAGGACTGGTTGACCGAGAGGCACATCGAGGACGTCGAAGCGCTCGTGCCGGATATGGCTGGTGCTGCACGCGGCAAGGTGATGCCCGCCGCAAAGTTTGGCAAGGGCGACATGAAGATGCCGGAAGGCGTCTTCGCGCAGACGATTTCGGGCGACTATGTCGCCGATCCGGACAACGTGGAAGACCGGGATATGTGGCTGGTCCCGGACCCGGAGACACTCCGACCAGTACCGTGGGCGGCCGAGCCGGCGGCTTCTGTTTTTTTGGACTGCTTTCACCGTGACGGCTCACCGGTCGCCCGGTCGCCGCGCGGCGTCTTGCGGAACGTGTTGTCCATGTACGAGAAGAAAGGCTGGATCCCGGTGGTGGCGCCGGAAGTCGAATTCTATCTGCTAAGCCCGCATTCGGATCCTAACGCCGAGGCTGAGCCACCCGAGGGCCGCCTCGGTTGGACTGAGGGTGCCAACCAGCCCTACAGCATCGATACGATGAACGACTTTGACGGGTTCGTTAACCAGGTCTACGAATACTGTGAGGCGCAGCGAATCAACATCGATACGATCTCGCAGGAAATGGGTCCGGCGCAGTTCGAGCTGAATTTCCTGCACGGCGATGCGCTCGAACTGGCGGACCAGGTGTTCCTGTTCAAGCGCACGGTGCGCGAAGCTGCCATCAATCACAATATGCACGCGACGTTCCTCGCCAAACCCATGTCCGAAGACGCAGGTAGTGCACTGCATATTCACCAGAGTATCGTTGACACCAAGGGCAATAATATTTTCTCGGACGAGAACGGTGAGGCCACCGACTTGTTTGAGGGCTATCTTGGCGGATTGCAAAAACACATGAACGAGGCGCTGCTCGTTTTCGCCCCGTACGTCAATTCGTACCGCCGTCTCTCGAGCCCATGGTCTTCGCCAGTCAATCTTGCCTGGGCGATCGATAATCGCACGGTGGGGCTCAGAGTCCCAGATTCTCCGCCCGAGGCGCGGCGCATCGAGAATCGGCTGGCGGGATCCGATGTGAACCCCTACCTCGTGATTGCGGCCACGCTTGCCTGCGGCTACCTCGGCATGGAGGAGAAACTGAAACCGACCGAGCCAACCGAAGGCAGTGCGTACGGCGACGACCATAGTCTGCATCGCAATCTGCACGCGGCGATCATCGCCATGCGCGAATCAAAAGCGATGCGCAGCATGCTCGGTGATTCGTTCGTCACGCTGTACACCGCATTAAAAGACGATGAGTACAGGGAATTCCAGGACATCATCACGCCGTATGAGCGTGAAATTTTGATGTTCAATGTTTAACTATTTGTTTAGGTGATTAATGGCAGCAATCGAGAAGCGCTCACGCGAAGACTGGCAGGAACTGGATAAGGACCACCATCTGCATCCGTTCACGGATCACAAGGACCTGCACAAGAAGCGTTCGCGAATAATTACTCGCGCCGAAGGTGTCTACATCTACGATGCCGACGGCAACAAGATCCTCGATGGCATGTCGGGTCTTTGGTGCGTTAATGCGGGCTACGGCCGGCAGGAGCTTGTCGATGCGGCCGCGGAGCAAATGCAGGAGTTGCCTTACTACAACAACTTCTTCCAGTGTGCGCATCCGCCGTCGATCGAACTGGCGGCCATGCTTAAAGACCTCACTCAGCCACAGTTCAATCGCGTGTTCTTTACCGGTTCGGGTTCGGAGTCGAATGACACGATCGTGCGGATGGTACGAACCTACTGGGACCTGATGGGCCAGCCCGAACGGCACACCATTATCAGTCGGAAAAATGCGTATCACGGCTCCACCGTGGCGGCGGCCAGCCTGGGTGGCATGAAGTCCATGCACAAGCAGAGCGGGCTGCCAATTCCGGGCATCGTGCACGTCGATCAGCCGTATTGGTACGGCTCTGATCAGAGTCTCTCGCCCGAGGATTTCGGCATCGCCGCGGCACAAACAATTGAGGCCAAGATCAGGGAAGTCGGTGCGGACAAGGTGGCGGCCTTCATCGGTGAGCCAATTCAGGGTGCCGGTGGCGTAATCGTTCCGCCAGATACCTACTGGCCCGAAGTACAACGAATCTGCGACGAATACGGCATTCTACTGATCTCTGACGAAGTCATCACCGGATTCGGTCGCCTCGGCGAGTGGTTCGGTGCGGACTACTACGGCACCAAACCCGATTTCATGCCGTTCGCGAAGGGCGTCACGTCCGGGTATCTGCCGCTCGGTGGCGTTTTTGTCAGCGACCGGGTCGCTGACGTATTGGTGGACAAAGCCGGCGAGTTTGCGCACGGCTACACGTATTCGGGACATCCTGCGTCCTGTGCTGTCGCAATTGCGAACCTGAAGATCCTGCAAAGGGAAAACCTGGTTGAGCGCATTCGGGACGACATTGGTCCCTATCTGCAGAAAGGCTGGGCAGAACTCGAGGATCATCCGCTCGTAGGCAATACCCGCATGGTTGGGCTTATGGGGGCACTTGAACTCGTTAAGTCCAAGGAACCGGTGGAACGATTCGACGAGAAGCAGGGCGTAGGTGGAATCGCTCGCGACCTGTTCATCGAGAACGGCGTCTGTCTGCGTGCCTCCGGCGATGCGATAATCTGCGCGCCGCCGTTCACGCTGTCGCACAGTGAAGCCGATACAATCATCGAGGTCACGCGCAAGGTGCTTGATCAGACCCTGAAAGTCGTCAACGAGTAGTCATGGGCAAGCACGAAGGCGATCACGCGATACACAGGGAGAGCTTGTACGGGACGACTCCCGAGCCAACTTATGCCGGCGTAGCGTCCTTTATGCGCCGCAAGTACGTGACGGCACTTGACGGCGTCGACGTAGCGGTCACTGGCGTACCGTTCGATACGGCGACGACCAATCGTCCCGGCACTCGATTCGGTCCGCGCGCGATTCGTAACGCGTCAACGATTATGGCCTGGGAAAGGCCGTACGGAATGGAGTTCGATCCTTTCGATAAACTCGCAGTGGCCGACGTCGGCGATTGTTTTTTTGATCACGGTGAGCCGGATTCCGTTCCGGATGCAATAGAAGCGCATGCCACACGCATAATCGAGCAGGGACCAGGGCTGTTGACGCTCGGGGGTGATCACTTCATTTCCTATCCGCTCCTAAAGGCACACGCTAAAAAACACGGCGCGCCGCTGTCACTGCTGCACTTCGACGCGCATAGCGACACCTGGAGTGATGAGGATGACCGGATAGATCACGGCACCATGTTCTACTGGGCCGCGAAATACGGGGTCGTGGACCCGGCGTCGTCAGTGCAAATCGGCTTGCGCACGGAGAATCCCGATACGATGGGTTTCAACGTCATTGACGCGCCCGCTGTGCACACCACCGGTCTCGACAGCGTTATCGCGGAGACGCGCAAACACCTTGGCGACAAGCCGGTGTACGTGACGTTCGATATCGATTGCCTCGATCCCAGCTACGCACCGGGAACAGGTACGCCTGTATGCGGCGGCCTGACCAGCCACCAGGCAATGTCGATTCTGCGCGGCCTGAAAGGCATCAATGTCGTGGGAATGGATGTTGTTGAAGTGGCTCCCGCCTACGATGTTGGTGAGATCACGGCACTCGCCGCGGCTCATATCGCGATGGAGATGCTCTACCTTTACGCCAGCAAGTAGCCGACTCAGGCTGGCTGGCGAAACTCTCCGGGCAGGAAAACATTGACAATCATGTCCGAGATTTCGTCGAGCGTCTCGTCGGACTCGACATCGATGCCACTCGACGTCTTGATCTCGTTGGCAAGCGCCAGCAGCCCACCCGAAGACAGTCGGATCATGTTGAACAGAAGCATCGGGTTACCCTGCACAGCCACTCCGGCCTTCTGCAGCTCCTCGATCATGATCGCGGTCGCATCGAACAGCGGCTTCAGATGCGTCTCTATCAGCCAGTCGAGACGGGGATTCGGATAGCTTGATTCCTGCACCATCACCTTGTGCAGGGCAGGCTGGCTCCTCGCGTAATAGACATACGCCTTGATCATCGATGCCATGCGTTGCTTGGGACTTTCATCCTGATGATCTTCCAGGGAGGCTGCCAGGGATCGGCCAAAATCACGGAAGACCTTGTCAGCCGCCGCGCGCCAAAGCCTGTCCTTGTTCTTGAAATGGTAGGTAATGAGCGGGTGGTGAACACCGGCGCGCTCAGCAATGTCGCGGGTTGATGTGCCCTTGAAGCCGTTTTCCGAGAACGCCTCAATGGCAGCGTCGAGCAGCTTCTGTTGCGTGACAACACTGCGCTGCTGCTGCTTGCGAGCCGGCCTGTCTGCAGCCTCAATAGTTTCTTCTGACACAATTATTGACCAAATTAGAAGTATTTCGGCACAGGGTAGCCGGAATCGTCTATTTGATCCAGTTCGGAAACGTTCTGTTACAGTTACTCGAGTGCGAACATCATGCGCACACCGGCGCGTTTTTCGACAATCTCGCCATTTTCGACTATGGGTTCAAATTCCCATTTCTCGACTGCACGCATCGCAGAGGTGTCGAACACGCCCTCGGGGTCGCCTTTGCGAATTTCGAGATCCCTGACAGTCCCGTCTCTGCTCACGGTAAACACGACATCCACCCAGCCTGACATACCGCGACGCTGTGCGTTGCGAGGATACTTGGGCGCGACATAGCGAGTGCGGGTCAGTTCGCTGATCGTGATCGGCGTCTGGTCGCGCACATCAACGGGCGCGGGCGCCGGCGCCTCAGCTACAGCAACTGGTTCGGGCGCTGGTCCGGCTGAGCCTGACTCCTGGGCGACTGCCTCACCGCCTTGCGTAGCGACTTCTCCTGCGACATCGGCTGATGCATCGTCAACGGCTTGCGTTGCAAGCGCGGCGGCAGCGGCTGCTGCTGCGACCGCTTGGCGGTCCTGTTCGGCTTGCGCTTCCGCAGCCAGGCGGTCGGCTTCTGCCTGGCGCTCTTCCTCAGCCTGACGGCGGGCGTCAGCCTGTCGGCGAGCCTCGGCTGCGGCGATTTCATCGCGGGCAGCTGCCAAAGCGATTACCGCCGCAGCCAGTTCGGCATTGGACGCGTCGATAGCTCGCGCATCGGCCAGGATGGCTTCCGCATTGTCCAGATTTCCGGTATCTATCTCTGCCCGAGCCTGCAGAACGAGCTTGCTGGCAACAACCGTCAGGCCCTGGCGCGCCGCGGTATTGGCAGGATCATTGGATAGCGCCAGTTCATAGTAGTAGCGAGCGTTGTCGTTTGCCGGGCTGAGCAGGTCACCTTCTTCCAGGCGTGCATTCGCGAGGGCCAGAACTTCGTCAACGCGTCGCGCACTCTTCGCTGCATTCAGCTCATCTTCGACCGCATTAATCTCGGCTGTGTCTGCAATGCCCAGGCCTCGAGCGGCAGCAATAGAACCACTGGCATCTTCATAACGTGTGTCGCGAATGGCTAAGCGCGCGTCGTCCAGGTGGCCGCGCAACTGCATCTGCGATAACTGTGCCTGCAGGAAAGGCAGGCGTGCATTTTCTGCTTCGGCGAGGGCTACACGCTGCAGGGCGGCTTCCGCATCGTCAAGGCGGGCCTCAAGCAGCGCGGTCTCGGCCATGCCGAGGGCTTCCTGAATGACTACATCGAGTTCGGCCACGATGGTCGCGTTCGTCGGGTCGGCCACGATAGCGGCCAGGTACAGCTCGATTGCGTTGGAGCCAGCAGGGTTGAAGACCTGGCCTGCTTCGCGCGCGAGGCGCGCCTCTTCGATGAGCGCCATTGCATTGAGCGTGCCTGCATCGACGCCGGATTGTGCAGGCTCTCCGAATTCGTCATTCGTCTCTACATCCGCTTCGCCGAACGCCGGGGTTGCCGTCGTCGCCTGCTCGACCGGCACAATCTCATCGTCACCTCGCATGAACCACACGGCAGCTACCGCAACGACAACGACGGCTGCTGCGGCAATTCCGATAATCTTGTTCCTGGACTGCGATCCGCCGGAGCCCCCGGTAGGAGCCATCGCCTGCGCAGTCGGAGCAGTGGGCGCCGTCGGTGTCTCGTCCTTCTTCGACTTGAACTTCTCAGTAACCGTATCGATGATTCCCGTCATCGTTTGCGTGAAGCTCGAATCGTCACCGCCGAAGGCACTGGAGAGTCCTTCGTCAATTGGCGAATCGACAGACAGGTCGCCCAGCGGAGGATCAGTGGGTTTCGAGGTGGGAGCCTTTGTCACCGGTTTCGGCTGCTTAGCGACAGGTTTGGGCGCCGGCGCTGTTTTTCCCTGGGCCTTTGCAGCCGGTATGGCCTTGGAAGCCGGCGCAGGTTTTGGCGCAGGTTTTGGCGCCGATTTCACGGCGGGTCGAGGCGCGGGTTTCGGCGCCGGTGCTGCTTTCGATGCGGGCTGTGCGGCAGCCGGGCTTCCCTTGACCTTGAAGGCAGTATCCGGAGCTTCGAGATGGTGCTTTACCGACGCCTCAACTGCGAGACGGGCGCGGCCCGGCGATACCGGCTTCAGCAAGAAGCGGTAAACCTTGCCGCGGTTGATCAGGTCCATGAGCATTTCGCCATCATCACGGCGACCTGCCACGATAGACACGAGTCGAGCCGAACCTTTGCGCAGGTGCTGCGTTAGCTGCTCGACCTTTTCACCGACCATGGCGGCGTCGACAACTGCAACACCGATCTTGTGTTTGCGGATCGTCTCGTCAGCTTGCTTCAGCGTATTCGCGTAATGCACCGTGTGCATGCCGCGCGACGATTCCTGGATCGTCGTCAGAAACTCCTGATCCTTGGTGAGTACCAGGACGTCGACCGATTGCGAGCCCACAGAGGCCGCAGCGGAGACTTTCTCGGGATTCAATGCGGGCATACGACCCGTGCCGTCGCTGATGATCGTGGAGCCGTTCTCGGACGTCTCCATGATGATGTGCTCGGCGGGTTCATCCACATTGGCCGCCGTGTCATTCGCGGCTCCGGCCAATGCCATCAAGCGCATCTGCTGAGTTGCGTTTTCCACGAGCTTGAGCAGGCCATCACCCGTGACCGTCCCAGTGACCACCTGGAAGACTTCTTCGTCACCCACAAGGGCTTCAAGATCCTTGCCTGAATTGCCGGCGAGCAGAATGCCGATCGTCTCCGGTGAACGCTTCTTGGCTTCACGCAGTGCTTCCAGACCGCTCATGCCTGGCAAATCCTGTGCAGTGACGAGCACGTTGATGGGGGTCTCGACCAGTGTATTCAATGCTTCGCTGCCACTGGTTGCACAATGCACCGTGTAACGGTCAGTAAACCCGGAACTCAGGGAGTCCAGGGTGCTCTGCTCGCTATGTAGCAACAATACCTGCGTTTTGAATTGGTCCAGCGCCACTTTTGTTTCCTCCGAAACCTTATGTTGAATCGCACTCGCGGTCCTTGCGTCTGGGAAGTATATGCGCAGGTATTACCGAAAATGCCGGTCGGCGGCGACCGAAGTTTGAATCTGTGACGCGGCGCACAGTGAAAGTGCAGGGCGCGTCACGTTTGGGGTTCAGGGCACTCGGCGAAACGCGACTGCGGGCGCAGTCACTGGTATTGGGTCAGAATCCGGGTTCCGCCGAGGGTCGGGTAAATCAGTCGCTCTGACCGCGGTTGTCGATCTCTTTTTTCAGGCCCGCAATAGCATCATCAAGCGACATAACCTGTTGTTTTTTCGAACCCAGGCGACGAACCGCTACCGTGCGTTCCTCGATTTCTCGCTGCCCGACCGCGAACAGTGCCGGCACCTTGGCAACGCTGTGCTCGCGAACCTTGTACGAGATCTTCTCGTTCCTGACGTCGCTGTCCGCGCGAATTCCCGCCGCTCGCAGAGCCGCGACGATCTCTTCGGCATATGCGTCAGCGTCAGAAGTGATGGTCAGAACCTTGACCTGCTCCGGTGCCAGCCAGAGCGGCAGGTTGCCTGCGTGATGCTCGATCAGGATCCCCATGAAACGTTCGAGCGAGCCGAATATTGCGCGGTGCAGCATGACCGGCACGTGCTTGTTGCCATCCTCGCCGATGTAGGTCGCCCCGAGGCGGCCCGGCATGTTGAGATCCACCTGCAATGTGCCGCACTGCCAGTCGCGGCCGATGGCGTCCCGCAATACGAACTCGAGCTTGGGGCCGTAAAAGGCACCTTCGCCCGGATTATGCGTGTACTCGAGACCACCGGATTCGAGTGCTTTCAGCAAGGCCTGCTCAGCCTGGTCCCAGACCGCATCCTCTCCGACTCTGACTTCGGGTCGGTCGGCGAACTTGATGCGTACGTCTCCAAATCCAAAACCACGGTAGATATCAAGAATGAGATTACAGACCGCGATTGACTCTTCAGTGATCTGCTCCGGCGTACAGAAAATGTGTGCATCATCCTGTGTGAACGCGCGGACACGCATCATGCCATGCAGTGCACCGGACGGTTCGTAGCGGTGGCACTTGCCGAACTCGGCGAGGCGGACCGGCAGGTCGCGGTAACTCGTGATCCCCTGCTTAAAGACCTGCACGTGACCCGGACAATTCATTGGTTTGACGGCATAAATGCGACCGTCAACTGTCTCTGACGTAAACATATTATCGCCAAAGGCCGCGTTGTGGCCAGACTTCTCCCACAGCGCCTTCGCCATGATTTCCGGGGTGTTAATCTCCCGATAACCGGCTGCATTCTGCTTCTCGCGCATGTAGTCGATCAGTGACTGGAATACGGCCCAGCCGTTCGGATGCCAGAAGACGGCGCCCGGCGCTTCTTCCTGGAAATGGAACAGGTCCATAACGCGGCCGAGGCGACGGTGGTCGCGTTTCTCGGCTTCCTCGAGCATGTGCAGGTACTTGCGCAGTGCCTTGTCATTCGACCAGGCCGTGCCGTAAATGCGCTGCAGCATCTCGTTATTTGAATCGCCGCGCCAATAGGCGCCTGAAACGTGCGTCAACTTGAACGCTTTGCCGAGTTTGCCCGTCGAGGGCAGATGCGGTCCTCGACAAAGGTCAATGAAGTCACCCTGGCGATACAAGGTCAGGTCTTCGTCGGAAGGAATGCTCTCTATGATCTCGGCTTTGTAAATCTCGCCGATGCCGCGAAAAAACTCGGCGGCCTTGTCACGCTCCCACACCTCACGCTCGATGCCTTCGTCGCGGTCGACGATATCCTTCATTCGGGTCTCGATAGTTTCGAGGTCGGCGTCCGTGAACGGCTCCTCTCGGGCAAAGTCGTAGTAAAAGCCGTTCTCGATTGCCGGGCCTATCGTCACCTGCGTGTCGGGCCACAATTCCTTGACGGCTTCGGCGAGCACGTGTGCGGCATCGTGCCTCAGCAGCTCGATGCCGTCGTCTGAATCGCGAGTAACGATTTCAACGGAGACGTCTGAGTCGATGTCCCTGGACAGATCCCAGAGCTCGCCATCGACGCGAATCGCGACGGCGGCACGAGCCAGCCCCTCGCCAATGCGGGCGGCAACTTCGCTGCCGCGAGTGGCAGCGTCAAACTCCTGTACGGAGCCGTCAGGTAAGGTGATATTCGGCATGCGCGGCATTGTACTCGAATTGCCTTGAAGTTCGAGTACAATCCGCCCCCATGAACGATAGCGAACCGCGGGACTTTATCCGCAAGATCATCGACGAAGACCTCGAGTCCGGCAAACACGCCGAAATCGTCACCCGTTTCCCACCGGAGCCGAACGGCTACCTGCATATCGGGCACGTCATGTCGATCTGCCTGAATTTTGGCGTCGCTGCCGAGACGGGTGGCCGGACTTATCTGAGGTTCGATGACACGAATCCGGGGAAGGAGAGTCCTGAATACGTGGAGGCCATCGAGAAAGACGTGCATTGGCTCGGCTTTGACTGGGGGGACCGGCTGACGCATGCGTCCGATTATTTCGACCGCCTATACCAGTCGGCCATCGAGCTTATCGAGAAGGGCGTGGCCTACGTCGACAGCCTGAGCGCGGAGGAGATTCGCGAGTACCGTGGCACGCTGACCGAGCCAGGCAAAGACAGCCCATACCGTGACCGCAGCATCGACGAAAACCTCGACCTGTTCGCACGCATGTACGCGGGCGAGTTCGCCGATGGGGAGCACCTGCTCCGGGCGAAGATCGATATGGCGTCGCCGAACATGAACTTGCGGGATCCGGCGATCTACCGTATTCGCCACATTCCGCACCAGAATGCCGGCGACAAGTGGTGCATCTACCCGATGTACGATTTTGCACATGGCCTGTCTGATGCCTACGAGGGCATTACGCATTCGCTGTGTACCCTTGAGTTCGAAGACCATCGGCCGTTGTACGACTGGTTCCTGGATCAATTGCAGCCGGAACACCGGCCGCGCCAGATCGAATTTTCCCGCCTGAACATCGCCTACGCGATAACCAGTAAGCGCAAATTGAATGCATTGGTTGAGGAAGGCGTAGTGTCGGGCTGGGACGATCCCAGGATGCCGACAATTGCGGGCATGCGCCGCCGCGGTTACCCGCCTGAGGCGCTGCGCGAGTTCGTTGTCCGTGCTGGTGTGACCAAGAAAGACAAATTGATCGAGATGGGCGCGCTCGAGAATTGTGTGCGCGAAACCTTGGGCGATTCGGCTCCGCGCCGCATGGCGGTTCTGCGTCCGCTCAAGGTCGTGCTGACGAATTATCCTGAGGACCAGGTCGAGGTCATGGAGGCCAAAAATCATCCGGGCAACCCGGACTTTGGCACGCGCGAAATGCCGTTCTCGCGCGAGCTCTGGATCGAGCAGGACGATTTCATGGAAGATGCGCCGCGCAAGTTTTTCCGCTTGAAGCCGGGTGGCGAGGTGCGACTTCGTTTTGGCTACATCATTCGTTGCGATGAGGTCATCAAGAATGACGACGGTGACGTCGTCGAATTGCGTTGCAGCTATGACCCGGATACCCGCAGTGGCACAGGAACCTCAGATCGAAAGGTGAAAGGCACTATTCACTGGGTGTCCTGTAAGCATGCCGTCGATGCATCCGTACGTTTGTACGATCGTTTGTTTACCGAGGCGAACCCGAACGCGGTGGAAGACTTCCACAGCGTGCTTAATCCGGATTCCCTGGAGACTGTCAGCGCCAGACTCGAGCCTTCGCTGGGCGAACTTGCAGCCGGTGAGACCGTGCAGTTCGAGCGCCTGGGCTATTTCTGCAAGGACGCTGTGGACGATGGCGCGATCTTCAATCGCGTTGTGACTCTCCGCGATTCGTGGGCGAAGCTCGAGAAGCAGGCGTTGCAACAGGCCTGAGTCAGGCCACGTAGCCGTCGCGAATGACGACCGGCGCGCCGCGTGCTGAACCGAGCCCGTCGGCTGCGCTGCCTTCTGCCCGTGCAATTTCCACCACGTCGAATGAATTGATCAATGCGAGGTAGTCACCAGGCTGTGCGCGTCCGTAGGTTGTCTGCATTGAGATCCGGTGGCCGGCGATCTCAGCAACCGGCTCGCGGAAGTCGCAAACCAGGCTCGCGTCAATATTGCTGATCAGGTTGCCGAATGTGTCGGCGGTGATAATCACACCCGTGACTTTTCCTGAAGCAACGTCCGGTTCGTCGATCCAGCCTGGCGTCCAGTCGTTGGTTTGCATCGCTATTTCCGCCACCCTGACCTGTCCGGATGCCAGTGCGGCGGCGACCGGCGCGAAGATGTCGCGGCCATGGAATGTCGCGCTCGGTGAGGGCAGGTCCAGTACCTTGAGTTTTTCGAGTGCCAGTCTATAGACCTGCGGGTCGTCGCAGTTCTCGATCAGCTGCGCCAGCAGGCCATTGTCGGGCGCCATGAACATATGGCCGTCACATTCAGCCACGAGGATCTCGCGCTCGGTGCCAACGCCCGGATCCACGATGGCGAGGTGCACCGAACCTGCCGGGAACCACTTGTAGGAACGGCTGACCCAGAAGCCTGCTTCCGGCGGCCATTGTGCCGGGATGTCGTGCGCGAGATCGATGATCTTCGCCGTCGGAAAACGGCCGAGAATGACTCCCTTCATGATTGCCGCAAACGGTCCCTTGTGGCCGAAGTCGGTTGTAATCGTGATCACGCCGGATGGTTGCATAGGGCTCAGTTTATCAGGCCGCTTCCGTGACCGTGTGTCGACGGAAGGCATAGCGCGCCCAGTAGATGAACACGGTGTCGATTGCAGCGATGAGGGCCTTGAAGACGTACTTGGCGGCACCGAGTGCCAGGGCCGTTTTGAGGTCGACAATGCCCCACCACGCGACGAGCGAATAGATCGTGGTATCAACGACCTGCGAGCACAACGTCGAACCGTTATTGCGCAGCCACAACCAGCGCTCGCCCGTGAATGACTTGATCTTATGGAATGCCCAAACGTCGAAGTGCTGGCTGACGTAGTACGCGAGTAGCGATCCAAAGATGAAGCGCGGCGTGAAATCGACGATCGTTGCGAACGCGTTGTGTATCGAGGCCGAGAATTCAGCCGTCCCGGGTTTGGTGCTCGGCAGGTAGAGCAGGGCGAGACTCAACATGATCAGGACAATGACACTGACAGCGAAGCCCATGCGCACGGCCTTGTTCGCCGCGGCCTTGCCATAGTTCTCGCTCAGAACATCCGTGGCGAAGAAGATACTCGAATAGAAGATCACGCCGAGACTGGTCTGCAGCCCGAATATGACGGTCAGTTTCGGTCCCTGGAGATTGGCAAGAATAATTGCGACGGCGATCGCGACCTGAAGGCCGACTTTGCCAAACAGGCGATAGAGGACGAGCGTACAAGCCAGGTCGACGAACAGGGTCGTGAACCAGAGCAACTCCTGGTTGTTCGCGTAGAAGTCGACGATAGCCTGAGGAAACATCGCCCCAGTCTAATGCCTAGTGGGACGCGGAGGCGAGTTTGTCGAGATGCCAGTCGGCGTCGCCGAACATCGTGCCTATCGCTGTCAGGCGCTTGAAGTAGTGAGCGACGTCCAGTTCCCACGTGACGCCCATGCCGCCGTGAATCTGTATGGCATCTTCGCCGAGGCTCCGGCCGGCCGTGCTGACGAGGTACTTGATTGAGCTCACCGCCCGTTTGCTTTCCTCGGAGCCGCTCGCATTGGCCATGACGGCCCACAGAAGCAGCGACTGGGCCTGCTCGCACGCCATGAGCATGTCGACCATGCGATGCTGCAGTTCCTGGAAGCTGCCGATCGGCACACCAAATTGACTGCGGTCTTTTGAGTATTCAACCGTTTTGTCCTTGAGCACCTGCATAATGCCGACAGCCTCGGCGCAAACGGCCAGTGTCGCTTCGTCAATCGTCGCATCGAGATCCGCGAAGCCGTCGTCGACCTCTCCGAGCACAGCCCTGTCTTCCACACAAACGCCGTCCAGTATGACTTCGGCAGCCCGCTGGCCGTCGTATGTCGCGTACGCATTGCATGTCAGCCCATCGCTGTCTGCTGCAACACCGAACAAGGTAATGCCGCGTTCGTCGTCCGCGTTGCCGGAAGTTCGCGCCGGAATAATCAGTAAGTCGGCCGTGCCACCGTTGAGTACAACCCCCTTGCATCCATTCAGGATCCAGTCGTCTCCGTCCCGGGTTGCCGTCGTTGCGACGCTGGTGAGCCGGTATCTCGCCTGTGGCTCATTGAATGCCAGTGTCGCGTGTAATTCGCCTGCGATCATGGGTTGTAGCCAACGTTCCTTCTGTTCCGCGTTGGCAGCGCGTCTCAGAATACCGCCAGCCAGGATGACATTGGCAAGATACGGCTCAACGACGAGGCCCCGAGCCAGTTGCTGCATCAGGACCATGATGTCGGCGGGCCCACCGTCCAGGCCTCCGTCATCCTCAGCAAACGGCACAGCCGTCCAGCCGAGCTCAGCAAAAGTGCTCCAGACGTCAGCGCTGAAGCCCGTGTCACTTTCTGCGTAGGCCTGGCGCGTGTCGAAGTCGTATTCGTTCTGGATGAACTTGTCGACACTGTCGGCCAGCATCGCCTGAATTTCGTTCAGCGAAAAATCCATGACCCTACCTATAATCCAAGCACGTGCTTGGCGATGATGTTCTTCTGAATCTCATTTGATCCCGCGTAGATCGTCGCCTTGCGAAAATTGAAATATCGCAGCGCGGTGAGTGTTTCGGTTCCTTCACCCACGGACGGGTCGGCCCGGTAGGGCAACGCGTAATAGCCGGCAGCATCCATATAGAGCGTGTCTATGGCCTGTTGAATCTCGGTGCCCTTGATCTTGAGGAACGAGGATTCGGGTCCTGGTGCTTTGCCCGAACTCACAGCTGCCAGCGTACGCAGCTCTGTGTACTCGAGTCCTTTCAACTCGACTTCGACTGCCGCAAGTCTGCGCATAAAGTTCTTGTCGTCCGCCAGGGGAGGTGCCCCGCGAACGGACGTCGCGGCCTGCTCACGCAGTTTCCTCAGGCGGTACTCGGAGCGGAACGTGTTCGCAGAGTTGGTGCGTTCGTGCTGCAACAGCACTTTTCCGTAGGTCCAACCTTTGCCTTCTTCGCCCACGAGGTTTTCAACAGGAACTTCCACATTGTCGAAATGGATCTCGTTCACTTCATGCGTGCCATCGAGCAGGATGATTGGCTTGACGGTCACGCCCGGAGACTTCATATCGATCAGCAGGAAGCTGATGCCCTCCTGCCGCCGTGCGACATCGCTGGTCGTACGCACCAGGCAGAATATCCAGTCGGCAAACTGACCGAGCGTCGTCCATGTCTTCGTGCCATTGACCACCCAGTGGTCACCGACGAGGTCGCCTTTTGTTTTGAGGGAGGCAAGGTCGGATCCGGCGCCCGGCTCTGAGTAACCCTGGCACCACCAGGTATTGCTCGCCAGGATGTCGGGCAGAAAGCGATTCTTCTGAGCTTCGCTGCCGAAGGTGTAGATGACCGGGCCAACCATGTTGAGTCCGAATGGCACGATGACCGGCGCATTGGCGTTGCCTTCTTCGCGTGCATAGATGTACTTCTGGACCGGGGTCCAGCCAGTTCCGCCGTGCTCGGTGGGCCAGTTGATGCCTGCCCAGCCCTTCTCGAAAAGGATCTTCTGCCAACGGATCTGCATCTCCCGCGGCAACTCTTCGCCAGAGCTCACGGCTTCACGAATTTCATCCGGATATTCGTCTCGGAAAAATGTCCGGACTTCCTCCTGGAATGCGAGGTCGGCCTCGCTGAAGGTGACGTGCATGCTTGCAAATTCCCCTGTCTGGCAAGCGGCGCAGCTTAGCAAAGACAAGCGACCTCGTCTGTTACGGTTTGTAACGACGCGCAGTTCCGGCAGAATACGCGTATGAGTTCGCACCTGATTCCCGACGACCCTATTGCGACTAATGTTGCAGTTACTCGCGATGCGTTGCACCGACCCCTGCACGATCTTCGGATTTCAGTGCTGGACCAGTGCAATTTTCGTTGCCCGTATTGCATGCCCGAGGACGAGTTTCACGCGGACTACGAATTCCTGAGCCGCAAACAACGACTCACCTACGACGAGATCCTGAAGATCGCGCGCGTTGCTGCCGGACTGGGTGTCAGTAAGCTGCGATTGACGGGTGGCGAGCCGCTGCTCGACAAGAAGCTTCCCGCACTTGTCCGCGGACTCGCCGCGATTCCAGGCATTGATGACCTGGCGTTGACGACCAACGGCATGCTGCTTGGATCCGCCGCCGAAAAGCTTGCCGATGCGGGATTGCATCGCGTGACGATAAGCCTTGATAGTATCGACGAAACGATATTTCGTCACATGAGTGGAGGGCGCGGCGACCTCGGCAAGGTGCTCGAAGGTATCGAGGCGGCGCAGCACGCTGGCCTGGCACCGATCAAGATCAATGTCGTCGTCCAACGGGGCGTTAACGACCACTCCGTACTCGATCTGCTCGATCATTTTCGTGGTACCGGGCACATCGTTCGCCTGATCGAATTCATGGACGTGGGTAACCAGAACGGCTGGCGGCAAGACCAGGTCGTGCCTTCGCGGCAATTGCGGGATCAGGTGCAGGCGCAATGGCCACTGCGGCGCATCGACCAGAGTTACCCGGGCGAGGTTGCGCGTCGCTATCAGTATGTGGATGGCCAGGGTGAGATTGGCTTCATTTCGTCGGTGACCGAACCGTTCTGCGGCGACTGCAGCCGCGCGCGCCTGTCAGCTGACGGTGTGCTCTATACTTGCCTGTTCGCAAACCAGGGAACCGACTTGCTCGAGTCTTTGCGCGCCAATGCCGATGAAGAAGAACTCACGGACATCCTCTCGCAGATATGGCTGCAACGGGCCGATCGTTACAGCGAGTTACGCCGGCCTGAAGTCGCGGAAGCACATGTACTTCGCAAAGTCGAAATGTACCGAATTGGGGGATAGCCATTGGGCAAGCTGAGCCACATAGACGCACAGAATCGACCAACGATGGTCGATGTTAGTGAGAAGACGCCGTCGGATCGCGAGGCGCATGCGCGCAGTCGCGTGCATCTCCCTGACGAAGCGGCTGCGCTGATCTCTGACGACGATATTCAGACGAAGAAAGGGCCGGTTTTTGCGACCGCAATCATTGCCGGTGTTATGGCGGCCAAGAAGACTCACGAATTGATTCCATTTTGTCACCCGCTCGGTCTCGACAACTGTAAAGTGACGATCGCGATGCAAGGGACTGATGTGCTCATCGATTGCGTCTGCAAAGTGCATCACAAGACCGGCGTAGAGATGGAGGCGTTGACAGGCGCCAGCGTTGCGGCCCTGACCGTTTACGACATGCTCAAGGCCGTGTCTCAGGACATCGTCATCTCCGAAACGAAACTGATCGCCAAGTCCGGCGGCAAGCAGGATTTTCGGCGCGATGAATGAGACACCTGTTTACGGTCTCGTGCTGTCCGGCGGGCAGAGCAAGCGTATGGGCCAGGACAAGGCTTTGCTCAAGCGCGATGGCCAGTCCCAACTCGCGTACATGATGGTACTGCTGGAGCCCTTGGTGGAACGAGTCTTCGTCTCGACGCGAGCAGAGCAAAAGGACGAGCCTGAGCGACGCCAGTTCGCCCAAATAATTGACCAATACGACGACATGGGACCGCTGGCCGGGATCTTGTCCGCGATGGACGAATATCCCGGCGTGGATTGGTTCGTCGTTGCCTGCGACCTTCCCAACATCGGCATCGATACAATTCGGCATCTGCTCGCGAACCGCTCCGTGGAGCACCCGTTTACCGCGTATGTGAGCAGCCACGATGGCTTGCCGGAGCCGCTGTGCGCTATTTACCGTTCGGGGAGTTCGGAGACCGTCCGGGCATTCGCCGATGCCGGCATACATTGCCCCCGCAAGATCCTGATTCGATCCGATACCTGCCTGGTTGAGCAACTCGATCCTGCCTCGCTCGACAACATCAACACACCGGATGACCTGGCGGATAGCATCCTCAAGGCGGTCTCATGAATACCGCCGCAAAGAAGACGATTACGGTGCGCTATTTCGCGATGTTTCGCGAACACGCTGGCGTCGCAGAGGAGACCCTTCAGGCTGACGTCGCGACCGCACACGACGTGTTCGAGGTGACGCGAGCAAGGCACGGTTCGGAGGAGCCGAACGGGCATTGCAAGGTCGCGATCAATGATCACATGGCCGACTGGGATTCACCCGTTAGTGATGGCGATACGGTCCTGCTGTTCCCCCCGGTCGCAGGTGGCTGACATGATGGAGGTTACCCAAAAAGCTATCGATCCGGCTGCGCTGCAGCGCTCCCTCGCAAACCCTGCCGCCGGTGGCTACTGCGCATTTGAGGGCTGGGTTCGCAACGAGAATGAAGGCCACGTCGTCGAGCGTCTCGAATACGAGGCCTATGAGCCTCTGTGCCTCACCGAGGGCGAGAAGGTCCTGGCGGAAGCGAAAGAGATGTTCCCCTACCTCGAAGCACGCTGTGTCCATCGCGTTGGCCTGCTCGAGATTGGTGACTGCGCCGTGTGGATCGGGGTTGTCTCCGCGCACCGCGACGAGGCATTCAAAGCATGCCGCTACATTATCGACAAGATAAAGGTACGTTTGCCAGTCTGGAAGAAGGAGCACTATGCGAACGGCGACTCCGGCTGGGTCAACTGCGAACGGTGCGTACAACACGGGATTGCGGATTGATGCTGCATCAGGTATCACTCACTCTTGCTAGCAGGATTATCCGGATCAGGGGACAGGCGTGCGGCGCATAGAATCCATCGAAGATGCCAAGGCACTGGAAGGCGAGGAAGTCGGGCTGTCCGATTGGGTTGTTATTGACCAGCATCGTATCGACCAGTTTGCCGAAGCGACGGGCGACTACCAGTGGATTCACGTCGACACCGAACGCGCAGCAAGAGAAATGCCCAATGGCAAGACCATTTCACATGGCTACCTGACGCTCGCGCTAATTCCCGCGCTGACCGGCGATTTCGTAGAAGTGGTCAATCTTGCGCGCGCGATCAATTTCGGCCTTAACAAAGTGCGATTCTATGCACCGGTCTATGTGGGATCGAAAATGCGGGCTCGCAGCAAAGTGCTACAGGTACGTCGCAGGGCTGGCGCGATGCTGCTGACCTCGGAAACGCGAC
>JAACFG010000030.1 GCA_009937605.1 Gammaproteobacteria bacterium
AATGAATCCGACGCTGTTTTCGCGTAAATTTCTATAAAAATGACCTAAATGTTTGACTTTATTGAATAAGATGTCAGACAATGCCGCCAGAAAAGCACCCTTTCGGACCGCTTTGGGGGCCGGAAATGTGACGTAATTGGCAGCCTCGGCAGTACCGGATCGCCATAGTATAGCAACGCCTAAATCAGTACAGGCCTAAACCTATTTGTATGGAGCCCTCGCGACATGTCACTGAGCAAGACTAGCTTGAACAACAGCCTCTGGCTGACCGCTGCCACTCTGGCCCTGGCCCTCGCCGGGTGCGGTGGCAACCAAACAGCCCCAGAGACCAGCCAGTCAACCCCGGTCAGTTCATCCGGCAGCTCATCTGTGAGCGCGGGGCAAGGTGGTGACTCGGCGCAAGCCACGTACGAACCCGTCGTCGAGCGCATCAACGTGCCGGTACCCCTGGCTGAAGGACACCCCAATGAGTATGTTGTCCAGGTCGGTGACACTCTCTGGGATATCGCGGGAAGATTCCTCAAGGATCCCTGGTACTGGCCCGAAATCTGGTACGTGAACCCCGACATCGTGAATCCGCACCTTATTTATCCAGGTGACGTGCTGGGCCTCGTGTACATCGACGGTCAGCCGCGGGTTACTAATATACGTGCATCAACTTTCCGCCTGTCGCCCCAGGCGCGCGTAACGCCATTGAATGAGGCGGTTGCGAGCATTCCTTACGAGAAAGTTGCAGCATTCCTTCAGTCCGGCGCAATTCTGGAGAAGAAACAGGCCGACGGCCTTCCGTATCTGCTCCAGGTGCGCGGCGATAACATGGTCGCTTCTGCCGGCAACGAAATTTACGTGCGGGATCTGACAGATACCGCCCCGGGCACTCGCTACCAGATCGTTCATATTAGCGATCCGCTACGCGACCCGGATGATAATCGCCTCATCGGCTACGTCGGAATTCCAGTTGCCGACGGTCGCCTGGTTCGTGGCGGCGACCCGGCCACAGTTGCCCTCACAGATAGCTCCAGGGAGGCCAGACAGGGAGACCGACTGCTGCCAGAGGATGACGATATTCCGCTCAACTTCTTCCCACGTGCTCCGAGCACGGCCGTTGAGGGGCGCATTATTACAGTTATTGGCGGCGTCACGCAGATTGGCCAGTACATGGTTGTGGTGTTGAATCGCGGCACCGACCACGGGCTGGCGACGGGTGACGTCCTGTCGATATTCCAGACCGGAGGAACGGTAGAAGATCGCGTTGGTGGCGGCAAAGTTACTCTTCCCGAGGAAGACGTTGGTACAACCATGGTCTTCAAAACCTTCGATCGCATCAGTTATGGCCTCGTGATGGAAGCGACACAAGCGATCCATATTCACGATACGGTTCGAAACCCGAACTAAAAAGACGAATTTCTCACAATTAATACCGCGCGGCGCCAGGCGTCGACGCGGTATTATTTTGTGATGCCTTCCCATCACCGTTCCTGGCTGATTCTCAAATACGCATACCTGCGCATTGCCGAGCTCCAGACACTGCTCGACCTGTACGGCACTGTTGACGATATTGCCGGCCTGCCACGCAGCCGCCTGCTGGAATCCGGCCTGTCCGCCGAAAAATGCGATGCCATTGTGATGCCCGACGAGAAAGCCGTCGGCGCAGCACTGGACTGGCTCGCCGGGGATAACCACCACCTGGTTGCGTGGGGGCAGGACACCTATCCTGAGATGCTGACGCAAATCCCCGGACCGCCACTTGCCCTGTTTGTAAACGGTAGTGTCGATACTCTGCAGTTGCCGGCTATCGCTATCATAGGTAGCCGCAACCCCACTCAGGGGGGGCTCCGCAACGCTCATGAGTTCTCAAAACACCTGGCCGGTCAGGGATTCGTGGTCGTCAGTGGTCTCGCCCAGGGTATCGACACCGCAGCACACGAAGGCGCGCTGGAAGCGGGCGGCAAGACAATCGCCTTCCTGGGTACCGGCATTGACCGCGTCTACCCCGCCGCCAATCGTCGCCTGGCCCATGCTATCGCCGAGGATGGTGCGCTGGTTAGCGAATATCCGCTCGGTGCGCCACCGGAGCGCTGGCATTTCCCCGAGCGGAATCGCCTGATCAGCGGCCTTAGTCTTGGAACATTGGTCGTCGAGGCCGCCCGGCGCAGTGGTTCGCTGATTACGGCCAGGCTAGCAGCCGAGCAGGGGCGGGAGGTCTTCGTGTTACCCGGTTCTATCCATAATGCACTGGCGCGCGGTTGCCACGAACTCATTCGCCAGGGCGCCAAGCTTGTCGAAACCGCAGCCGATATCCTCAGCGAGCTGCGGCCGCTGGCGGGCCACATGCAGGAAACCACTGCCGAATCAGCAACAAAGGCATTAGTGGCACCGGAGACCGACGACGACTACTCGGAGTTGCGCAGATTACTGAGTCATGACCCCACCAGCATCGACGATCTCGAAAAGAAATCCGGATTGACGATCGACCAGCTTTCCTCCATGCTTCTGATCCTGGAGCTCCATGGAGAAGTGGAGTCATTGTCCGGCGGACGCTACGCCCTTACAGGCTAGGCCGGGCAGCCAAACCTCGAATGTGCAAGGAGCCGCTCCAGGCATGAAAGAAAACGTACTCGACGTCCTCATGTATCTCTTCGAAACATACGTCGACGCTGAAGAAGACCCCGAACCTGATCAGAACGAACTGCGTGTCGAACTCGCTCGCGCCGGCTTTGGCGACCTCGAAATTGAGCGCGCACTCGAGTGGCTGGACGGTCTGACCGACCAGCAGCAGTGCCTGAACTATGGCAATCAGACTGCGCACGGCACTCGTATTTATAATGAGTTCGAGCATGAAAGACTCGACGCGAGTTGCCGCGGCTACATCACGTATCTCGAGCAGATCGGCATCCTGTCACCACCGCAACGCGAGATCCTCGTGGACCGGCTGCTGGCCCTGGAAACGACCGATATCGACGTTGAGCAGATCAAGTGGGTCGTATTGATGGTGCTGTTCAGCCAGCCCGGACAGGAGCTCGCTTATGCGCGCATGGAAGACCTCGTTTTCGACGATTCTTCGGATTTAATCCACTAGGGCTGAAACCGGTTTTCTTGACACGCTGCTGTCAAGCATGTAATTCAACCGCGGCATAGACCGCGGTTTTTCGTTTCTGGGAACACATGTCAAAGAATCTCGTTATTGTTGAATCGCCTGCAAAGGCGTCGACTATCAGCAAATATCTCGGCAAGGATTTCGATGTCCTTGCGTCGTACGGCCACGTCCGCGACCTGGTGCCCAAGGAAGGCGCAGTTGCGCCGGACGATGGCTTCGCGATGAAGTACGCCGTGATAGAGCGCAATGAGAAACACGTCAAAGCGATTATGCGCGCGCTCAAGAAGGCCGACGCGCTTTACCTCGCGACTGACCCCGATCGCGAAGGCGAGGCCATTTCCTGGCATCTCATCGAATTGCTTAAAGAACGCAACGCGCTTGATGGAAAGGACGTGCATCGCGTCGTGTTCCACGAAATCACCAAACAGGCCGTGAACGAAGCTGTCGAGAACCCACGTCAGCTATCCAGCGACCTGGTTGGCGCGCAGCAGGCGCGCCGCGCACTCGACTATCTTGTCGGCTTCAATCTCTCGCCACTTTTGTGGAAGAAGGTGCAGCGGGGCTTGTCGGCAGGCCGAGTACAGAGCCCGGCCCTGCGGATGATTGTCGAGCGTGAGCTTGAGATCGAAGCCTTCAAGGCGCGCGAGTACTGGTCGATAGAAGCGGACGTCAGCAAAAGTGAACAACCGTTTGTGTCGCGTCTCGTCGGCTACAAGGGCGAGAAGGTTGAACAGTTCAGCTTTGAAAATGAGACCGCCGCCCGCGAGGTCGAAAAGACCCTGCTCGATGCTGCCGACGGCGAATTCAACGTTCTCACTGTCACTAAACGCCAGCGCCGTCGTAATCCGACTGCGCCATTTACAACGTCGACATTGCAACAGGAAGCCTCTCGAAAACTCGGCTTCAACACGCAGCGCACCATGCGTGTCGCGCAGAAACTTTATGAAGGAATCGAGCTGCCGGGCGAGGGCCAGGTCGGCCTGATTTCCTATATGCGTACCGACTCGGTAACGCTTGCGGAGGTCGCATTGGCCGAAATCCGCGACGTCATCGCCGAGCGCTACGGAAAGGACAATGTCCCGGAGGAGCCGCGCGTCTTCAAAACAAAATCGAAGAACGCTCAGGAAGCGCACGAGGCGATCCGCCCAACCTCGGTAGCGCACATCCCGGAAGAGATCCGCAGTTCGCTGGATGAAGATCAATACAAGCTGTATTCGCTGATCTGGAAACGAACGATGGCCTGCCAGATGGTCCCGGCGGTCTTCAATACCGTCGCGATCGAAATGGCAGCCGGGGCCCCGGAGCTCGGGCACCGCATGCGCGCGAACGGCTCGGTCCTGGTGGAGCCCGGTTTTATGGCCGTGTACCAGGAAGGCAAAGACGACTCCAAGGACGACGATGGCGACCGTCTCTTGCCGGACATATCTGAAGGCGACACGATCAAACTCGAAGAGCTGCGACCCGAACAGCACTTCACGGAGCCGCCCCCGCGCTTCACGGAGGCAAGCCTCGTCAAGACGCTCGAGGAATACGGGATCGGCCGCCCATCGACCTACGCCAGCATCATCGCGACGCTCAAGAACCGCGAGTACGTCGAGATGGACGCCAAGCGTTTCACCCCGACCGATATCGGTCGCATTGTTATCGGCTTCCTCACCGAGCACTTCAAGCAATACGTCGATTACGATTTCACGGCGAAGCTCGAGGACGACCTCGACGAAGTATCGCTGGGTCACAAAGACTGGGTGCCACTGCTCGATGATTTCTGGCGACCGTTCACCAAGCTATGTGAAGAAAAAGAAGAGTCGGTTACCCGCGAACAGGTAGCACAGGCGCGAGAGCTCGGCACGGACCCCAAGAGTGGCAAACCGGTCACAGTGCGCATGGGCCGCTATGGGCCTTTCGTCCAGATTGGCACAAAAGACGACGAGGAAAAGCCGAAATTCGCCGGCCTGCGTCCCGGCCAGAAGATGAACGACATCGACCTGGACACGGCAATGGAGTTATTCAAGCTGCCGCGCAAGCTGGGCGAAACGGAAGATGGTCTGCCGGTGTCGGCCAGTGTTGGGCGCTTCGGGCCGTACATTCGATATGGCGACAAGTACGTGTCCATGAAGGAAGACGACCCGTACACGGTCGAGCTGCCGCGTGCGCTTGAGCTCATTGCGGAGAAGAAGATTGCCGATGCGAATCGCATCATTCTCGACTTCGAGGACGAAGGCATACAGGTTCTCAATGGGCGCTACGGGCCGTACATCACCAACAAGGAAAAAAATGCGCGCGTACCCAAGGATCGCGAACCCAAAACGCTGACACTTGAGGAGTGCAAAGAGCTCCTGGAAGCAGCGCCGGTCCGCGGTCGCCGAGGCAAGAAAAAGGTAGCAAAGAAGAAAGCGACCAAGGCGGCAAGCAAGAAGAAGGCCACCAAAAAGAAGACAAAGAAAAAGGCCAGGAAGAAAGCAACGAAGAAGAAGGCTAAGAAGAAAAAGGTCGCCAAAAAGAAAAGCAGTAAGGACTAAGCCGTGATTTCCGTGTTGCACGCTACCGACGTCCTGCTGCGCGGTGGCGTTATCGCGTATCCGACCGAAGGCGTATTCGGCCTTGGCTGCTTGCCGGACGATGAGAGCGCTTTGCAGCGCATTCTCGCCATCAAGCGGCGCGACGCCAGCAAAGGGCTGATTCTGATTGCGGCAGACGCGATGCAGTTCGATGGCTGGATCGACCTGCCCACGGGCGAGTTCCTGCCAGAACCGCACCCCGCTCGTCCAACCACCTGGATTGTTCCCCCAGGACCACTTGTGACGCCAACACTGCGCGGCGATCACGAGAGCCTCGCCGTAAGAATCACAACCAACCCGACCGCAAGAATGCTCTGCGAGGCGGTCGGCTCACCGCTGGTGTCGACCAGCGCCAATCTGAGCGGCAAACCGACGGCAAGAAATCGATTTGTGCTGCAGCGCCAGTTTGCCAACGTTGTAGACTACGTCGTTCCAGGCGACTGCGGACCGGCTTCCGGGCCTTCCGAGATCCGGGATTTCATCAGCGGACGGGTACTTCGGGCTCGAGCATCATGAGCAATATCGACGACGTTAAGGACTACCTCACAAACCTGCAGAACCGGATCTGCGCGGAACTCGAATCCCTCGACGGCAAGGCGACGTTTGCGCGGGATGCGTGGAAACGACCCGGTGGCGGCGGTGGCGAAAGCCGGGTTCTGTCGAACGGAGGAATATTCGAACAGGCAGGTGTGAGTTTCTCGCATGTGTTTGGCGAGCAGATGCCGCCTTCCGCCACCAAGAACCGACCCGAACTTGCGGGCAAGGCCTTCCAGGCTGTCGGGGTTTCCCTGGTGTTACATCCGCGAAACCCATACGTGCCAACCACGCACGCGAATTTTCGTTTTTTCACGGCCGGTGAACGCAAACCGGTCTGGTGGTTCGGCGGTGGATTCGACCTGACGCCTTACTACCCGTTCCTCGAAGATGTCGTGCACTGGCACACGGTCTCAAAGAGCCTTTGCGATCCTTTTGGCGAAGATCTCTACGCGCGCTACAAGCAGAATTGCGACGAGTACTTTTACCTCAAGCATCGCGGCGAGACCCGCGGTGTCGGCGGTTTGTTCTTCGACGACGTCAATGAGGCCGGGTTCGATCGGAGTTTCGCCTTTGTGCGCACTGCGGGCGACGGCTTTCTTGATGCCTATCGCCCCATCGTCGAGAAGCGCGCAGCACACCGTTTCGGTGATCGGCAGCGCGACTTCCAGCTGTATCGTCGCGGCCGCTACGTCGAGTTCAACCTGCTCTACGATCGCGGCACACTATTCGGATTGCAGTCTGGCGGGCGAACCGAGTCAATACTGATGTCGCTGCCACCGCAGGTCCGCTGGGCCTACAACTGGAGCCCGGAGGCCGGCTCACCGGAAGCCCGGCTGTACACCGATTTTCTGCGGCCGCGCGACTGGCTCGGCGAGGCAAACGACGCCTTTCCGTGATAACGTTCGCGCATGTCCTGGATAGAGGAAATCGAAGTCAGCGAGGCCGATGGCAAGCTCGCTGAAATGTATGCGCAGCTCCTGAAACAGAGGGGCAAGATTTCCAACATCCTGAAGGTTCACAGCCTCAATCCGGACGCATTGGAAAACCACCTCGACCTGTACATGACGCTGATGTTTGGCAAGTCGGGCCTGAGTCGCCTCGAGCGGGAAGCCATTGCCGTGGTTGTATCCGCAAGCAATGATTGCGAGTACTGCATCCGTCATCATGCCGAGTCTTTGCGTCAGTATCTCGATGATGAGGAAACACTGAAACTGCTCATGGCCGCTGATGGGTTGGAGACACTCGAGCCGCGTCTCAGCAATATCGTGCGGCACGCCGAGAAGCTGACAGACGTTCCCGGCGCCATGACAGAGGTCGACCTGGGTGAACTTCGTGCCGTGGGATTGTCAGATAAAGACATCCTGGACCTGACGATGATCGTCGCGTATTTCAACTTCGTAAATCGAATCGCCGTGGGCCTTGGCGTCGATTTTTCCGAAGACGAGGTGCGCGGCTACCTGAACGACTGAAATGACCAAGATTTCCCACCTGATATTGCTGTGCAGCCTGCTCTGCGTTTCCGCAGGCAGCCTGGCCCAGGACAAGTCGGTGCTTCGAGACGCCGGCAGTGTTCCTTTGCAACTGGCCGGAGGTGAGGACCGCGAGCAGATGAAGGTCTTCATCGTGCAGCTGCGCTCGCCGTCGGCGGCTGAGCGCCAGGCGACATTAACGAGAAAACTCGGTGCCGCACCCGTGGCACTGAAATCGCGTATTCGTTTCGACAAGAACAGCCCAAGCGTCAAAGCCTGGGTGGCCGAGATCGAAAGCGAGCAACAACGCGTTCTTGGCAAAGCCGGCCCGGGCGCGGAGGAAATTTACAGCTTCCGCTACGGCCTGAACGGTTTTGCCGCGCGGATGAGCGTTGCGCAGGCGCAGAAACTCGAACATGACGCGGACGTGCTCAATGTGTGGGAGGACGAAATTCGCCCGATGGCGACCAGACACAGTCCCAAGTTCCTCGGATTGTTCGACGGTGAAGACGGTCTGCGCAGCATTGAAGGTCTGGATGGTGACGGCATCGTTATCGGCGTCATCGATAGCGGGATTGCACCCGAGCACCCCGCGCTGCGGGATACCCGGGCCGCGGACATGCCGAGGCTTTGCCGCAGCAGCTGGGCCGAGACTACCTTGCTTGGATTGTGGCTCTGTCGTTCGTACCGCAGGTTGCCCGACGTCCTGGAATTCGACGAACCCGAAGACTGGAACGGCGCCTGCGTCGCGGGCGAACGCTTCGAGACGACGGACTGTAATAACAAGCTGATCGGTGCGCGTTGGTTTGTTGACGGCGCGCTTGAAACCGGCCCGATTGACGCCGACGAGATTCGCTCGCCGCGTGATGCCGACGGGCACGGGACTCACACGGCGACCACGGCCGCCGGTAATCGCACCAGCGCGTCGATCTTTGGCACCCTTATTGGCAGTGTTGAGGGCATCGCGCCCAAGGCCAGGATTGCGGCTTACAAGGCCTGTTGGTTGCGACCGGGCGACACCCGCGCTAGCTGCAACACGTCTGATCTTGCCCGCGCGATCGACGCCGCGGTAGCCGATGGCGTCGATGTAATCAACTACTCCGTGGGCAGTTCACTGACTCGGGTAACCGCCCCCGATGATGTCGCTCTCATGGCGGCCGCGAAAGCCGGCGTTGTCGCTGTCGTCGCAGCCGGTAACGAGGGCCCAAATCCAGGCACCATTGGCTCTCCCGCTGGCGGTCCGTGGGTAATTACGGCGGCAGCATCCACGCGCGATGGCGAGTCGCACGTTGAAGGATTCGAGATCAGGACCCCGCCCTCACTTGCTGGCAGGTACGCGGTCACCGAAGCGGCCTTTACTCCGCCGCTCGAGGATGTCGATCCGATCGAAGGCAGGCTCGTTCTCGTCGACGACGAGGACACCGGACTTGATTCCGGTGCGACCGGCTCGGAAGCCGATGCCTGCCAGGTGCTCGTGAATAATGATGAGGTCACGGGCAACATTGCGCTGATCCAGCGAACCGGCTGCCGCTTTGACACAATGGTCGCCAATGCGGCCGATGCCGGCGCTGTCGCCGCCATCGTCTACAACATCGCCGGTGACCCGGTCGTCATGCATGGCGAATCGGGGCTGTCCGATATCCCTGCTCTCATGATGGGGCAGGCGGACGCCAACCTGATTCTTGCAGAGTTTGATGCGGGTAATGACGTAACCGTCGTTCTGGACAAGGGCCTCCTGCTGGCGTCGAGCGATTCGGGGAACGACATGGCGACGTTCTCGGCGCGCGGCCCGGCGCCGGTGCCCGATGTGCTGAAACCCGATGTCACGGCACCTGGCGTCAATATTCTTGCCGGCTTTTCGCCAGACTCGGCCTACTCCACGGCGGGTGAGAACTTCGCGTACCTGAGCGGCACCTCCATGTCGACGCCGCACGTCGCTGGTGTTGCGGCGTTGATCCGGCAGGCACACCCTGATTGGTCGCCGGCAACAATCAAGTCGGCACTCATGACGACATCGCGTCAGGACATCACTTCCTCCAGTGGCGTGGGCGATGCCAGCCCGTTTGATTTTGGGTCCGGCCACATTGCCCCGAATTCTGCAGTCGACCCCGGACTCGCTTACGAAATCACTGACGATGAGTACGACGCTTTTGCCGCCGACATGGAAAACGAAGCGCGACAGCTCAACCTTCCTTCTGTCTCGTTATCAGAACTGGCAAATTCGCAGACAGTCACGCGCCGCGTCACTAACGTGGATGATGAAGCCGGCTCGTATTTGCTCGAGGTTTCTCCTCCCCCTGGCATGCGAGTCGACGTCGTCCCGAATAGTATTTCGCTCGCGCCTGGCGAGTCTGCGACGTTCGATTTGACGATTACCTACGAGTCGGGCCCGCTGGACCTCTGGCGATTCGGTTCGTATACCTGGCGCTCCACTGAGCATGCCGTGTACAGCCCGATTGCGGTCAAGCCGACCTCGGTGCTCGCGCCGGAGGAAGTCACGACGTTCGGCGGCACCGGCGACCTCAGTTTCGACGTGATGTTTGGCTATTCGGGCGGATACACGCCACGCGTGCACGGACTCAACCTGCCTCTCGTCCTGAATGGCTTCGTCGACAACGACCCGACCAAGACATTCACATTCCGCAATACGGATGGCGTTACGCGGCACGTCATCTCGGTGCCTGCAGGCCAGCTGTTCGCTCGCTTCGCCTTGTTCGACGCATTGACCGACGGCGACGAAGATCTTGATCTGTATGTCTACTATTGCGGCCTCGATGGGTCCAGCTGCTTCAAGATTGGCGAGAGCGGTGAACCAACGTCAGAGGAACGCGTTGACGTTTTCCGTCCAGCCGAGGGGCTTTATGCTGTGCACGTACACGGATTCGAGACCGACCAGGTCCAGGGTGGCCCGGGCGCGAATTACCAGTTGCTGGCCTGGGGCCTCGGCATTACTGACGACAAGGGCAACATGTCCGCGAGCGGGCCTGCGTTCGTGAATGCCGGGACTACGGGCACCGTCAGTGTCGGCTGGGCCGGGCTGATCTCAAATACGATCTACCTGGGCGCCATCTCGCACAATACTCCGCAGGGCCTGTCAGCCCTGACGCTGATAACAATTGGCAACTAGCTCGCTTAGCTCAGCCAGCCTTTTGCTTTCGCGCCGCGCGCATACAAGATTTCGGCAATGCAGATTACGATTACCGTGAGCGGCAGATAGACGGCGTTTGGTCCCCACGCGCTGATCGCGTCGCGAAGTATGAATGCATCAAGATCCTGCACCAGCGCGCCAATCAGCGATATCACGAAGAATGGTAGCGCCCAGGATTTTCGGAGCAGCAGGAATATCGCACCAAGCACGCCGGCATTCACGGCGATGGCATAGCCCGAATGACCCCATGCAGGTGTATTCGTAATATGAGCGATCTGCTGTGCAGTCAGCCCGGCATCCTGCATGATTTGTTGTGTCAACGTCGACTGCTGGTAATAGAACATGAGGCCAATCAGGTTCCAGACGAGCATCGCCCCTCCGATAACCCAGAACCACGTGGTTGGTTTACTTGTTGATTCTTCTGACATTTTCATCCCCTCCGACGAACTGAATCTCAGCTTCTCTGCTGATTGTAATCGCTAAGCCTGCAGGGAATGCAATATTCGGTCGATCTCGGGGCTGTCGTTACTTCAGTTTCGCGCACGGCTTTTGGCGGAAGCAGCTGGTCACGTGATCGTTGACCATGCCCGTCGCCTGCATGTGCGCGTAGATGATTGTACTGCCAACAAACCTGAATCCGCGCTTCTTGAGATCCTTGCTCAGGACGTCGGATTCCGGAGATGTTGCCGGTACGTCGCTGTCCTTTTTGAACTTGTTTTGCACAGGCTTGCCGTCGACGAAGCCCCAGATGTATTCGCTAAACGAGCCGAACTCCTCCTGCACCTTCAGAAACGCCTTCGCGTTGGTGACCGTCGATTCGACTTTCAGGCGATTGCGAACGATGGACGGATCCAGCAACAACTTCTCCACACGTTTCTTCGTGAAACGAGCAACCTTTTCCGGATCGAACTCGGCGAACAGCTTTCGATAGCCCTCACGCTTGTTGAGAATAGTCGACCAGCTCAAGCCGGCCTGGGCGCCCTCGAGGATAAGGAACTCGAATTGTGTACGGTCGTCGTGAGCCGGCACGCCCCATTCTTCATCGTGATAGCGGATGTAATCGAGGCTGACTCCCTCTGCCCATTTGCAGCGCGTAATCGTCTTGCTCATGTAAATTAATGTAGCAAAAAAAAGCCCGCAACAAGTGCGGGCTTTTTCTTGCTTCTGTGAAGAATTGCTTAGACAGAACCGCCGCAGCTACCTTCGCCGCACTTGCCTTCGCCTTCCTTCTCGCTGGATTCGCCGCAAGAACCTTCAGCATCCTTCTCGCCGCAGGAGCCTTCAGCATCCTTTTCGCCGCAAGAACCTTCAGCATCCTTTTCGCCACAAGCGCCTTCGCCTTCTTTCTCGCCGCAGCTTCCTTCACCTTTCTTGTCGGCGCCACAGCTTCCTTCGCCCTCACCCAGCATGTAGCCAACTTCGAGGTTTGAAATCGAGAACGGGCTTTGGGCCGTATCCGCCGCGTTAACTGCGCCTGAAATTGCGAACGAACCGGCCAGTGCCGCGCCTACAGCCAGTGCTACCGGCTTAATAACTTTCTTCTCTGCCATCTTCTTCTCTCCTACCAGGATTGATGCCCGTGTCCGGGCTTTAAATACACAGCACGGGACGTCACGTCGTCCACGATACTGAAGTCAACACATTCTCTTTGATCGGTTCAAGCGGCGCGTCGCGATCACCAACGATCGCGATGCTGCCATCGCCGACGGGGAGAATGACCCCCTTTACATTCTTGCCGTCGATTGGAGTCGCTTCGGCAACCTTTTCGTCGGGCATTAACAGGATCGTCACCGGCCCGTACTGTCCCTGCATTACCAGGTGCGGCACCAAGCTACCGTTTATTACACAGGGCTCTGCATAGGTAATCAAGGATTCGCCGCGCTCGTACACCCCGAGCGATGCAGGTACAGCGCGCGCCAGCCGGTCGTCTGACACAGGAATATCGGTGACTCGTAACGCGCCGGGCTCATGGTCGATGTGTGCGAGAATTTCGTCGGCCAGCGTACCATGGCTTTCGAATACGCCCGACATGCGAACGGATATCGAGGCAGCAAGAACCACCGTGGCGGCGATCGCAAACCACACAGGAGTCATGGGGCGCTTTCGAGCTGGCAACGGCGTCACTCCGGATGCATCAATATCGGGCAGCTCCGGCATGTTCAGCTCGGGCACCTCGATCTGAAGCGCTTTCGCGATCTTCAGGTCCAGTGCCTGATATTGCTGAAAATCATTGTCGTGCTCGCCAGTCATTCTTTCGCCACGCTGTCTTTTAGCTTGTGCCTGGCCCGATGCAGGCGCGTCAGAACCGCACCCTGCTTCAAGCCCATCATCTCGGCGATCTCGTTGGTGCTGTAGCCCATCAGGACCTGCAGGACCAGCGGTTCGCGGTAATCGTCTTCAAGACCGAAAATTGCTGTGCGCAGATCGTCGATCTCTTCATTCGGCGACTCAGCCAGCAATGCCGCCTGTGTCGCCGAAAGATTGTCGATGTCGACCGTTTCCAGACGACGCCTTTCAAAGTAGCGGGCGTTCTCCCGCCGGACGATCGTCAGCAGCCATGGCTTGGCCGCGCTGTCGTCACGCAGGGAGTCCAGGGACTTCCAGGCGCGCAATAGCGCCTCCTGGACGACATCCTCCGCGATTGCCTTGTCCCGGCTCAGCCAGGCGGCAAAACGGTACATGTCCTGGTAGAAAACGGTGACGAGGCTGTCAAACCTCTGCCGGCGTTTTCCCTGACCGCTGCTACTTGTCATTCGAGATGACCCACCCCTGCTGATATTTATTACCCAAACCGAATAAAACAGCCCAAAACCGTGGAAACCCTACCTAAATACAGGGAAAATAAGTACTTCTTTTTCTTATTCTGAATAGCTATGAGTGCTTCCTCACCTGGACAGTTCCCCTGGATTCGTATGCGCCGCAGCCGGCGTACGCCAGCCCTTCGCAAGCTGGTCCAGGAAACCACGCTTTCGAGCGCCGATTTCATTTACCCGGTCTTTGTCCTCGATGGCGAGGGCAACGAACAGGCTGTTGCCTCGATGCCCGGCGTCTCAAGGAAGAGTATCGATCTTCTGCTTAAGGAACTACACGAAGTACGTGATCTTGGCATCCCCTCGGTGGCCTTGTTTCCGGTCATTGACCAGGACAAAAAGAGCCTCGATGGCGCGGAGTGCGCCAACCCGGATGGTCTCGTGCAACGTACGGTCAAAGCAATCAAAGCAGAACTGCCTGAACTCGCGGTGGTCACAGACGTTGCGCTCGATCCTTACACGACACACGGTCAGGACGGGATTATCGATGACGACGGCTACGTGCTGAACGACGTTACGGTCGACATGCTCGTGCGCCAGGCTGTTTCACACGCCGATGCCGGTGCAGATGTCGTCGCACCCTCTGACATGATGGATGGCCGCATCGGGGCCATTCGCGCCGCGCTCGAGGATGCGGGACACATCAACACTGTGATCCTCGCCTACTCGGCCAAGTTTTCCTCCAGCTTCTATGGCCCGTTTCGTGACGCCTGCGGCTCGGCAGAAAACATCAAGGGTGGCGACAAGCACACCTACCAGGTATCACCGGCGAACAGCAACGAATCGGTACGCGAGGTCGGCCTCGACCTCGATGAAGGCGCCGACATGGTAATGGTCAAACCAGCGATGCCGTATCTCGATATCGTCCGACGCGTGAAGGAGGCCTACGAGGTCCCAACGTTCGCTTACCAGGTCAGCGGCGAATACGCGATGCTCAAGGCCGCCGCTCAAAACGGTTGGCTGGACGAGCGATCGGTCGTGTTAGAGTCATTGCTCGGCATCAAGCGTGCAGGTGCCGACGCGATACTAACGTATTTCGCGATTGACGCAGCGCGTTGGCTCGCGGAGAGCGAATGACGACATTGGACCGTTATGGAGTAATGGGCTACCCGGTATCTCACAGCCGCTCTCCGGTCATCCATCGTCTATTTGCATTGCAGACCAACCAGGAACTTCAGTACGAGTTGCTGCAGGTTACGCCAGAGAAACTCGAGACGGCCGTGCGCCAGTTTCAACGCACGGGCGGGAAGGGTCTCAACATCACCGTCCCGCACAAGACCGAAGTAGTAAAACTCTGCGATCACCTGAGCGAGCGAGCGGACACCGCAGGTGCGGTCAATACATTGTCCTTTCGTGACGGCGAGATTCATGGAGACAACACGGACGGCATCGGCATCCTGCGAGACCTCGTAATCAACCTGGGGATAGCGATCGAGGGTGCGAACATCCTGATCCTCGGCGCCGGCGGCGCTACGCGCGGCATTGTCGGCCCACTGCTCGAAATGCAGCCCGCGTCACTGCGCATCGCCAATCGCACAATCGACAAGGCGGAGGACCTGGTAGACCATTTCTCGCGATCCGGCTCCGTTTCAGCCTGTAGCTTCGACGCCGTCCCTGTGAACGAAAAATACGACCTGATCATCAACGCGACCTCTGCCGGATTCAAAGGTGAGGCGCCTCCTTACCCGGCCGCCGCTGTCTCGAGCGACACACTGTGCTACGACCTGTCTTACGGCCTCAAACCAACGCCTTTCAGTGAATGGGCGCGTGAACAGGGTGCCGAACGCTCTATTATGGGCTGGGGCATGCTCGTGGAACAGGCCGCGGAGTCGTTCAACATCTGGCGCGGCGTGCGGCCGGATACGGCGCCCGTCTTAAAACAGATGAAGATTACGGCGTAGCGCCCGCCTGCCAGCATATCCCGTACGGCATCAGCCTGGCCCAGAATGGACATCAGCATCAGCGTCGTAATGCCACTGTCTATTTACGTAGCGCAGGAGAACATCATCGAGCTTATCGTCAGTTCGAACCGCTGAGTAGGCCCCCTTAAAACAGTAACGATACCGCGTGCTCCCAGTCCATTTCCTCACCGGCGTACCATTTAGCAGCCGGCGTTACCGCGGAAACATTCTTCTCCTCGAATTTGCGGTACATCCACGCGAGCGATTCCTCGAGGGTTGTATCTTTGGGTGTCGGAAATGGCTCCAGGTGTCGTTCCTTTTGATCCAGGAAATAGATTTCACCGTCCTTGCTGCGTTTGCAGTCAAAGCCTCCCTCGTGAACGAGGTGATGGTGGTGCCGGCAGAGCAATACCAGGTTGTCGAGGCTTGTTTCACCGCCATCGGCCCAGTGAATGATGTGATGGCCATCCACAAACTTGTGGTTGGTGCAGCCCGGGAAGCGACAGCCACCGTCTCTGGCCTTTAGTGCACGGCGCATGGGTGGTGGAATGGTCCGTGAACGGCGCCCGATGTTGAGGGGTTCACCGCTTTCATCCTCGGTAATCACGCTCTTGCTGCAGTCGCAGGCGATTCGTCGAGATGTTTCCGCGGTAACGTGGGGACCGTTTTCCAAACGGGGGATGTCGCCCGCAAGGCGAGCTCCCACATGCACAACGACCTGGTAGCGATCGGCCGTAGAGCCGGAGTTCTCAGCGTTGTTCATGTACGCCTCGGCAATCTCGCATAGGGCATCGGCGCGGCGGGCAGCGATGGGTTCGGGATCCTCTGACGTTTCCGCGGTAACGTCTTGTTCATCGATAGCCATCTCGAGGGCCTTGACTATCAGCTCACCCTGGGCGGCCGGGATGCGTGCCTTCATCACGAGGCAACCATCGTGATCGTAGTAGTAGGTCACTTCGCGCTGCGCATGCATGTCCCTCGCAAACTCCGCGTCTTCGAGCTTCTTCGCACGCCGATACTGAGATACGAGTCGTTCGACGTGATGCGCCGTGCCATGGGTCGCAACCATCAGCAAATACGCCTCGTTCGTTTCGTCTGCTACGCGCGTAATCGCCCGGACCTTGGAATAGCTGATCGCGCCTTCCGAGAACTTCTCACTGATCTTTGGCAAGCCACCGAGCGCATGGGCAACCCGCAAACGCTCCCTCGCCGAGTTCATGCCAAAGCCGCACTTGAAGTTGAGCCAGTGGGCACAGGACTGGAAGCCAAGGTCTTCCCAGTAATGCATCTCGTCGAACTCGCGAATGAGTTCCAGCAGGTGATGGGTTGCGGCGTAGATGTAGCCGCAGAGTTCGGTGATCTCGTCACCGAGTTTCTCGCTGTCAGACTGCTCGAACTGGCGGTGGTCTTGAATCGGTACGATGACGGAGGACATGGCGGCTTCCCTGCAAAAACTTATACTGTGAATACATACAGTATACTCCTAACACCATGATATTTCTAGGAAACCTTAATATTGACCGACTGCTCAAAGCTCGACAGGCGTGTAGCAAGACTGCATGATTCGCAGCCGGTTCTATTGAATTCAAGACGAGGAAAAATCGATGAGAACATTGGTAAGAATGTCGTTCGCACTGGCTGCGTTTCTGTTAGTAAGCACAAGCTGGGCGTGGGACGCCGACGAGGTAGAGGAATACGATGGCAAGGCGAAGGAGGCGATAGCTGAATTCAAGGAAAAAGACCCGGCCATCGATAAGTTCTTCAATGGGTCGGCTGGTTACGTTGTCATACCGACGGTCGGCAAGGGCGGCCTTGGAATCGGTGGCGCGCGCGGCAAAGGACTGCTCTACGAAAATGGTGTTCCCACCGCGATCGTTACCTTGACGCAGGTGACAATCGGATTCCAGGCGGGCGGACAGGCCTACAGCGAATTCATCTTCTTCGAAGACGCGTCGGCTCTTGGACAGTTCAAGAAGGGCAACTACGAGCTTGGCGCACAGGCATCAGCCGTTGCCGTCACGGCCGGCGCATCGGCAGATGCAAACTTCGAAGGCGGCATGGCCATCTTCACGCAGGCCAAGGGCGGGTTGATGTACGAAGCATCCGTCGGTGGCCAAAAGTTCAAGGTTGAGCTGAAAGAGTAGGTCAACCTTTCTGTTGCGAATGGTCCGAGGACGACTCGGGCCATTCGTGTCCGCCGGAACCTGATGGCGGCACTCCTTCACCGCATGGTGACGAGTTCCTCTGCGCTCGTCGGGTGAATCGCAACCGTGTCATCGAAATCCTTCTTGGTCGCACCCATGCGCATTGCGACGGCAAAGCCCTGCATCATTTCGTCGGCGCCCTCGCCGATCACGTGACACCCGACAACACGTTCGTCGGCCCCCGCTGTAATGAGCTTCATTACCGAGCGCTGCTTGTCGCTTCCCAGCGCGTAGTACATGCCAATAAAGCCTGACGAGTAGACCTTGACGTCGTCACCGTATTCAGCCCGTGCCTCATCCTCGGTCAGACCGATGGTGCCGATCGTCGGATGACTGAAAATCACAGTCGGTATCAGGTCGTACTCCAGGTGACGTCCTTCCATGCCGCCGTAGAGACGGTCTGCCAGGCGCCGGCCAGCCGCAATGGCGACCGGTGTCAGAGCGGCTCTTCCCGTTACGTCACCCAGCGCGTAAATATTCTCAACGTTGGTCTGTTGGAGCTCGTCCGTCGGAATGAAGCCGTATTTGTCCTGCCTTACACCGGCATTGGCTGCCGCAAGCGACTCCGTGTTCGGCGAACGACCGATTGCCCATATCACGCAATCGACAGGGCCGAATACCCTTCCGTCCTCCGCGCGCATAACGAGACCATCGTCCGTCTGTTCGACCGACGCCGGGATTACTTTCGTATCAAGCTCGATGCCGTTCTTGTCCATCGCCTCCATGAGCTGCGTACTCAGCATGGAATCAAAGCTGCGCAGGACGCCGTCTTTGCGGACGACGAGCTGCACATCGGAGCCAAGGGCGTTGAAGACACCGGCTAACTCTACAGACACGTACCCGCTGCCAGCGATGAGCACACGCTGCGGTCGCTCTTCAAGCTCAAAGAACCCATCGGACGTAATGCCGAGTTCCGCGCCCGGAATTTTCGGCACCATTGGCCTGCCACCGGTCGCGATGACAATGCGATCCGCCTCGTACTCTTTGCCTTCGACGCTGACAGTGTGTGCATCCACGAAGCTCGCGGCACCGGCAATGTAGGTGACGCCGCGTTTGTCGAGGTTGTTTTTGTAGATGCCATTCAGACGCTCTATGTAAGCATCGCGTCGCACCTTGAGCGCGTTCCAGTCGTGGCCTTTGACCTCGACATCAAAACCGTAGTCGGGCGCGTGATGAAACTGGTGTGCGTGCTGCGCTGCGTACCACATAACTTTCTTGGGGACGCATCCGACATTCACGCAGGTGCCGCCAAGTGGACCGTATTCGATGACTGCCGCGTTCGCACCATACTCGGCTGCACGCTGTGCGTGTGCAAGCCCGCCGCTGCCGCCACCAATAACCAGAAGGTCGTACCGATTTGTCACTCTTCGTCTCCCAAATGCTTTCTGCCCAGGCAACAGGCCTCAATAATGCTTGTGCTAATATGCGGCGCCAGAAAAGGATATCAACCGGCCCATGACAAACCCACTGCTCGACACTTCGTCGCTACCGCGCTTTGACGAGATTCAACCCGAACATGTATTACCTGCCATTAAGCAGGTAATCGCAGACAATCGCGCGAAACTTGACGAGCTTCTCGGCTCTGACGTGCAGCCTGATATCGATGCGTTCGTCGCGCCGGTCGAACACATGGATCATGAGCTCGGTCGTGTCTGGTCGCCGGTCTCGCATCTGCAAAGTGTACTTGGATCCACGGACTGGCGGGACGCCTACAAGCAGGCCCTGCCCATACTGACCGACTACGGCACGGAATTATCACAAAACGTCGAATTGCAGCGCGCCTACGCTGAAGTTGGCAAGCGCCTGCCGGACGACGCCTCCGCTGAAAGCCGGAGTGCGGTAGAGCATGCATTGCGCGACTTCCACCTGGCCGGTGTTGATCTGGAAAAGTCCGCCAAGGACCGCTTCAAAGCCATCATGCAGGAGCTCGCCGATGTTCAGGCGACGTTCGAGCACAATGTCGTCGATGCCTCGGATGCCTGGTCACTGCATATCACCGATCCGGACAACCTGCTTGGCCTGCCGGACATGACGATCGCGCGAGCCGCGGAGGACGCGAAAGAGAAGTCGCTCGACGGCTGGCTGCTGTCTCTCGATTACCCAACCTACGACGCGGTACTCAAACACGCCGACTCCAGCGATTTGCGGGAAGCCCTGTATCGCGGCTGGGTAACGCGCGGCTCGGAGCTCGGTAAGGACCCGAAGTGGGACAACAGCGAGAACATAGAGCGCATTCTTGCGCTCCGGCACGAGGCAGCAAACCTCGTTGGCTTTAACAATTTCGCCGAGTACTCGCTCGCAACGAAGATGGCCGATACGCCGGAGCAAGTCATCAGCTTTCTGCGTGACCTGTCGGCGCATTCCCATAGTGCAGCCGAGCGCGAGCTCGCTGAACTGACGGGATTCGCCGGCACGCACATCGAGGCCTGGGACACTGCCTACTGGCTGGAGAAGTTCAAGCAAGAGAAGTTCTCAGTCTCTAACGAAGAATTGCGTGCCTACTTCCCGGTCGCGACGGTGAAGAATGGGCTTTTCGACCTGGCGTCGCAGCTTTATGGTGTCGCGCTTTCCCCGGACGAAAGTGTCACGGCGTGGCACGAGGATGTGCGTTACTACAACGTGCACCAGGACGGTGAGGTGCTGGGCGGTTTCTACACGGATTTGTTTGCTCGCAATGGCAAGCGCGCGGGCGCGTGGATCGACGAATGCGTCACGCGACAACAACTCAATGGATTCCTGGCCAAACCCGTCGGCTATCTCGTCTGCAATTTCCAGCCGCCCGATGAGCAGGGTGTGTCACTGCTGACCCATGACGAAGTCGTCACGCTTTTTCACGAGTTTGGCCACATGCTGCATCACCTGTTGACACGCATCGGCTTTCCCAGCGTATCGGGCATCAATGGCGTACCTTGGGATGCCGTCGAGCTCCCCAGCCAGTTTATGGAAAACTTCGCCTGGAATTTCGATGTGCTGACGCGCTGTTCCTCTCATTACCAGTTCAACAGGCCGCTACCACGTGAGCTGTTCGACAAGCTCCACAACAGCCGCCATGCAGGTGCCGCGCTGGCCATGCAAAGACAAATCGAGCTCGGACTGTTCGATTTTCGCATTCATGCGGAGTACGAACCGGATGCACCGGTGCCCGTGCTGGACACACTTGACGAGGTTCGCACTGAAGTCGCGTTGATCAAACACCCTGACATCAACCGATTGCCGCATGCGTTTTCACACATCTTTGCGGGTGGCTATGCCGCGGGTTACTACAGTTACAAGTGGGCGGAGGTCCTTGCCGCCGACGCTTTCGGCGCATTTGAAGAGGCCGGTATTTTTGACGCCGATACGGCCGAACGTTTCCGCGAGGAAATTCTGGAAGTCGGTGGCAGTCGTGAAATCATGCAGGCTTATGTGGCCTTCCGTGGCCGCGAGCCAACAATAGACGCATTACTTCGTCAGGCAGGCATCGAACGTTCATGAAGATCGCCACCTGGAACGTCAACTCGATGAACGTGCGTGAACCACACGTGCTTGAGTGGCTGCAGAATCACGAGCCTGACGTATTGGTGCTGCAGGAGATCAAACAGGTTACGGAGAAGTTTCCGGCCGAGGCCTTGTTGGAACTCGGCTACCACTCGATTGCCAGTGGCCAGAAGACTTACAACGGTGTCGCCGTAATAAGCAAGACTCCTCCGGTTGACCCGGTATTCGATTTCCCGGACCTCGAGGACCCGCAGCGCCGCATACTCGCGAGCACTATCGGGGATGTGCGTGTGGTCGATCTTTACATCCCGAACGGTTCGGAAGTCGGTTCGGAAAAGTACGCGTACAAGCTCAACTGGCTAAAGTCACTGCGCAATTTTCTCGAAGCCGAGATGGGGCAGCACGAGAACGTCGTGGTGTTGGGCGACTTCAATATCGCGCCTGCCGATGCCGATGTTCACGACCCGGAGAAATGGGGCGAAGCGATTCTTTGCAGCCCGCAGGAGCGCGCGGCACTAGGCGAACTGATCGACCTTGGACTAACTGACGTGTTTCGGAAATTCGAACATCCTGAGAAGACATTTAGCTGGTGGGACTACCGGGCGGCAGGTTTTCGGCGCAACGCCGGACTGCGCATCGACCTCATTCTCACGAGCGATCCCATGACCGATCGTTGCACCGCCAGTTACGTCGACAAGGAACCGCGGGCGTGGGAGCGACCATCTGACCATACGCCTGTCGTCGCAGAGTTTGATCTCTAGTTGACGGATGATCTTACATATTCCCCGGATTGCCGCTGTGGCCGCTGCCAGGCGCTGGTAAAATGGAAAACAAAAAAGCGCAGGGGATGATGTCTCAGGACCGCCGTAATGATTACGACGTAACGAACACCGTGCAGGTCAGTAATCCGGCCGCGGTACGCAATGCCGTGCACGACTTGTTTTCCGAAACCTTCCCCGGCATGTCTTTCGACAAACTCTGGCTCGCTTTCTACGATTTCGAACGCCTGTTTTCAGGTCGTTACCCCGGTTACAAGGGTTGCGATACGACCTATCACGACATGCAACACACGCTGGACATGACGCTGGCACTCGCGCGCATGGTATCGGGTTACGAGCGCAGCGTTGAGCCGCCCGATCGCCTCGGTGCTGCGCGCGCCCAGATGGCGATCATTACGTCGTTGTTTCACGATTCCGGCTACATACGCCACGAGGTTCGCGACAGGGATTTCAGCAATGGCGCCGAGTTCACGCTTTACCACGTATCGCGCAGCGCTGATTTCCTGCGGCGCTACCTCCCGGAGCTGGGTCTGGCGCGGGACGTCGGTGTGGCGAGCATGATCGTGCATTTCACGGGCTACGAACTCGACCTCGACAACATCGAACTGGACGACCCCCGCGACATTATTTGTGGTCACCTGATTGGCACGGCCGACATGATCGCCCAGATGGCGGACCGTTGTTACCTGGAAAAATGCCGTGATCGACTTTACAACGAGTTTGTTGTCGGCGGTGTTGCCATTGATAACGCCAAACCGGGTGAATACATGGTGCGTTACAAGTCGGGTAAGGATTTGCTCGAGAAGACGCCAACGTTTTACCAGCAGGTTATGCGCGAGCGGCTGCAGAACAAGTTCAACCGCGTGTACCGTTACATTGAGGTGCTGTACGACGGTCAGAACCCGTACATTGATGCCATTCGCGCCAACATCGCTCACCTCGTGCGTATCATTGAAACCGGGGACTGGTCCCTGCTCCGCCGTGAGCCCGCATGCTTCCTCGGCCTTGCCGCCGCAGTGCAAGACATCGAAAGGCTTGTTGCTGCGCAGCTTGCATCCTTCAAGGGGTCGTCGCCCGTCGAGCCCGATGATCCTCTATTGATGCCTATCTGATTCTTCGCGCCACAGGCGCAACGCATAAAACTCGCTGCGCGTCAGGCGGCGATTAGCAAGAAACCCGGCAAGCCCTGCCGCAACGACGGCGAAGAAGCTATCCGCCACGTTCCAGACCTCATCGAAGAACACGGGCCAGGTCATGCTCGTGACCGCCTGTAAAATGTGCAGCGTTCCGGTGCCGTACTCGGTAGCCGTCGTTGAGGCGGCCAATACGACATTGCCGATAACCGATCCCGCGATCGCCATGGCAGCCGCCAATGCCGGGAAGCGCCAGTCCAGACCGCGCCCGGCACGTCGAATCGCGAGGCCGAGCATGCCACCGAGGACGGCCGTCATCCATGGAAACACGCGATTGGTGATTGAGGACAAGAAGATCCACAGCACGCAGAACAGTACGAACGCGATCAGGCCCGCGACGACGGCGTTGCGTAAGGATTGTGCACGTTCGAGGCGCGCGCCGTCCTCCGCGGTCGCGTCAAGCGAACGACCTTCGCCGTGTTTTTTTCGCAAGCGAAGCGGTGAGGGTTTGGGCTCTTTTCTCATTT
>JAACFG010000031.1 GCA_009937605.1 Gammaproteobacteria bacterium
TTAGCGCCACGCGGAATTGCAGGTTCCGCCTTCGCCGCAATAGGTGATAAACCGAAATATTCGGTGACATTTCAGTGCGCTAAGCTTGCCCTAAACAAGACTGAGAGGACGAGTTCATGCCCTATTCTACTGCTGATATCCGCAACGTTTGCCTTGTCGGGCCTAGTCACGCCGGGAAGACCTTGCTTACAGAAGCGCTGCTCTTTGCCGGCGGCAAGATCAAGGCAAAAGGATCGATCGATAAAGGGACAACGGTCTCCGATTACACCCCGCGCGAAAAGGAAATCGGCCACTCACAATTCAACTCGGTCTGTCATCTCGACCACGAAGGCATCCACGTCAATCTGATCGATACCCCCGGATATCGAGATTTTTTCGGTCGTGCGCTGTCAGTATTGCCGGCAGCCGAGACTGCGGCGGTTGTCATTAACGCGACCGAAGGCGTCGAGGAAATGGCGCGGCGCATGATGAACGCCGCACACGACCAACGCATGTGTCGCATGATCATCGTCAACAAGATCGACGCCGAAGGCGTCGACCTCGAGAAAGTGTTCCACGATATCCAGGACGCGTTCGGCAAGGAATGCCTGCCGATGAACCTGCCGTCCGCTGATGGATCAAAAGTTGTCGACTGCTTCTTCCAGCTTGAGGGAGACGACACCGCATTCAGTTCGGTTCCCGAAGCCCACACCCAGATCGTCGACCAGGTCGTCGAAGTCGATGAGGCCCTGATGGAGATTTACCTTGAGCAGGGCGAGGATCTCGAACCCGAACAGTTACACGACCCGTTCGAGAAGGCTCTGCGTGAAGAGCACCTGATCCCGGTGTGCTTCGTGTCGGCCGAAACCGGTGTTGGCATTCGGCAGTTATTGCAGATTTTCGAGCGCCTGATGCCCAACCCGACGGAAGCAAATCCTCCGATCTTCCTGAAAGGCGAAGGCGCCGATGCCGAAGAAGTCATTTTGTCGCCGGACGCGGACGCCCACGCGATCGCGCACGTGTTCATGGTTAACGTCGACCCGTTCAAGGGACGCCTGGCCTTGTTCCGTATTCACCAGGGCACTATAAAAGCCGGCAACCAGTTGTTCGTTGGCGACGCGCGCAAACCCTTCAAGGCATCGCAGCTCATAAAAGTGAACGGCGATAATCATGACAAGAAGGAAACGGCAGTACCCGGCGACATCTGTGCTGTGCCTCGTGTTGAGGAAGCACACTACGATGCGGTCCTGCACGATTCGCACGACGAAGACCATTTCCACCTGAAACCGATCAAGCTGCCGCGACCGATGTTCGGCCTTGCGATCCGCGCCAAGGAAGACAAGGAAGCACAGAAGGTCTCGGATGCATTGAATATCGCCGAAGCGGAAGACCCGTCTATCCACGTCGAACACGTCGTGGCACTCAATGAAGTGGTTCTCCGCGGACTGGGCGAACTGCACCTCGCGACGATCCTGCAGCAGATCAGGGATCGTAATGACCTCGAGGTGATAACGCAGCTCCCCTCGATCGCTTACCGCGAGACGATTACGGCGAAGGCCGAAGGCCACCACCGCCACAAGAAGCAGACAGGCGGCGCCGGCCAGTTCGGTGAGGTGTACCTGCGCATCGAGCCCCTGAAACAAGGCGACGGCTTCGAATTTGCCAGCGCGGTCGTCGGCGGAGCGATCCCGAGCGGGTTCATCCCGGCTGTCGAGTCTGGCGTCAAGCAGGCCATGGGTGAAGGCTCAGTTAACGGGTACCCGATGCAGGACATCAAGGTCACCGTCTACGACGGCAAGCATCACAATGTGGATTCCAAGGAAATTGCGTTCGTCCAGGCCGGCAAGAAGGCCTTCCTTGATGCGGTAGCCAAAGCACGCCCGATCGTCATGGAGCCGATTGTGGATGCCGAATTCCACGTGCCCACGGATTGCGTCGGCGGCGTAACCGGCGATCTTTCCGGCATGCGCGGCATGATTACGGGTACTGACGCGTTACCAGACGGCCGCGGCGTCGTGTCCGGACGGGTGCCACTCCAGGAGCTGCAGGACTATCACTCGCGCCTGAAATCCCTGACAGGCGGCGAAGGCAGCTTCACGATGGAATTCAGCCACTATGCGGAAGTCCCCGCATTGCAGCTAAAGGAAATCAAGGCAGCCAGCCAAAGTTAAATCAGGAATGGCTAGAACAGAAAGGGCGCCGAAAGGCGCCCTTTTCACGGACGGCTCAGTAACGGCCGTGCTGCTTGAAAATGTAGTTCGAAAGTTCGACGAACTCGGTATTCATTCGGTGCACAATACGATGCGCAGATCGCGCGACGGCCCTCATAACCTTGTAAACGAGCTGCGGACTCGAGTCGACAATGCCCTCAAATGCCTCTCGCGAGAGCGACAATACGTGGGTCTCACAGAGCGCTCTCAGGCCAACCGTATGCACCGCACCATCGATGAAGCTCAGCTCACCGGCCAGCTCGCCCTCTCGCAGCACCGCGAGGCTCGAATAATCGTCACTGCCGGTGCGTTTCACGACCTCAAGCTTGCCCAGCAGGATCACATGCAGGGAATCGTCGTTGGTACCGTCTTCGAAAAGAAATTGACCGTCCTCAAGTTGCCGCTCAACCATGAGCGCAGCCAGGATCTCCACCTCTGAATCGGAGAGATCAACGCCGAGCGACGAGGTCGTTATTCGTCTTGATACATCGTTCATGTCCCACACTATCCGCTGCGGTAAATACCGGGTCAATTGGGGTTAGCCACAGTAACCTTCGAAGGCGAATATTGGACAATATCGCCATGAAAAAACTCACTCAAAGCTACATGACCGGCGAGGGTTCGGGACAGCTCCTATACGAGACAATTGGCGAGTGTTTCGACCGTGTTTCAGAGGAAAATCCTGACAATACCGCCTTGGTGGTTCGTCACCAGCAGATTCGCTGGTCCTATCGTGAATTCCGGCAGCAGGTTGACCGCCTGGCAACCGGCCTTCTGGCCCTTGGTATCGAGCCCGGCGACCGTGTCGGCATCTGGGGACCCAACAGTTACGAGTGGATCCTGACCCAGTTCGCAACGGCCAAGATCGGCGCGATCATGGTATGTATCAATCCCGCCTATCGCCTGTTCGAGCTCGAATTCGTGCTGAACAAGGTTGAATGCAAGGCCATCATTTCCGCGGAAGAATTCAAGTCCAGCAAATACCTGGCCATGCTGAACACCCTGGCGCCCGAGATCGCGACCTGTGAGCCTGGGTACCTGCGCTCCGAGAAACTGCCTTACCTGACGACAGTTATTCGCATGGGCGATGAACAGTCACCGGGTATGTTCAATTTCGAGCAGGTTTGCTCGCTCGGTAACGAAGGCGCGTACCAACGGCTTGCCGAACTAGGTCCGACGCTGGGGCCTGATGATGCGATTAATCTCCAGTTTACGAGTGGCACAACCGGCAATCCGAAGGGTGCCACGCTGACTCATTGCAACATTCTCAACAACGGTTACAACGCCGGCCAGGGTATGGGCTTTACGCCCGACGACATCTTGTGCATGCCTGTCCCGCTTTATCATTGCTTTGGCATGGTACTCGGCGTGCTGGCCGCCGTGTCGACGGGTGCGACCATCGTGCTGCCCAGCCCGGTATATGACCCCGTGTCGACACTCGCGGCGGTAGCAGAAGAAAGATGTACGGCTTTGCACGGCGTACCCACAATGTTCGTCACCGAACTGGACCACCCCGACTTTGCGAAGTACGACGTATCGAGCTTGCGCACGGGCATTATTGCCGGCGCGCCCTGCCCCGAGGAGTTGATGAAGCGCATCATCGGCGATATGCATATGGAAAATGTGTTGATTGGCTACGGCCAGACAGAATTGAGCCCTGTCAATCACCTGACCTTGCCTGACGATTCGCTCGAAAACCGGACGCAGACAGTCGGTCGGCCGATACCGTATGTCGAGGTCAAGATCGTCGATGAGAACGGTCGGGTCGTTCCGATCGGTGAGCAGGGAGAAATCTGCACGCGCGGCTATTCGGTCATGCTGGGCTACTGGAATGATGAAGACAAGACGGCCGAGACCATCGTTAATGGTTGGCTGTACTCCGGCGACCTGGGAACCATGAATGAGCACGGCTACGTACGTATTACCGGACGCATCAAGGACATGATTATTCGTGGCGGCGAGAACATCTACCCACGCGAAATCGAAGAGTTCTTATTCACGCATCCGAAGATCAGCGAAGTCCAGGTATTCGGTGTGGAGGACCCGAAGATGGGCGAGGAGGTTTGCGCCTGGATCCAGCTTAAGGAAGGTCAGACCGCGACAGAGGAGCAAATTCGCGACTTCTGCAAGGGCCAGATCTCGCACTTCAAGATCCCGCGCTACATTCGCTTCGTCGACGAATTCCCGATGACGGTAACCGGCAAGATACGCAAGGTCGAAATGCGCGCTATGATGGCAGAGGAGCTTAAAGCCGCGTAGGCAAGGAAGAAGATATTGGTGTTCGCCACACGCCTGAAGAAACTCGAAGAGGCGATGGATGCAGCGACCAGCTATGAAGAGTGGAAGCTTGCGGCCATCGAACACGATGAAGAGTCCGGTGCGGCGCGCTGGAAGCATCTTGATCAGTCGACCCGCTATGACTTCGTGTCGATTCGTGCCCGCCTCGATCACTTGCGTAGCCTGCGAGACCGGAATGACGACAAAGGCCTGTTGTTCGCCCTGAACGAAGGCATCCACGGCAACATGGGTGGCATGGGAGCCTCGCCGCTCTATGGCAAGGCCAAATTCGGCACCAAGCAACTCATCGAGGACTACGTCGAGGAAATCGCTCTTTCGCTCGAGCACCTGGCAAGCCCTGAGGTCGACGGCATTAGCTTTGCGGACAAGCTCGACTTCTTCCAGCGAGCGAGCCATTGCTTTGGGCGTTCGGCGCTGATGATGAGTGGCTCGGGAACCCTGCTCTACTTTCACCTCGGGGTTGCCAATGCCCTTTGGCAGGAACGCTTGTTGCCCGACATCATTTCTGGCTCCAGCGGCGGCGCGCTAATCGGCAGCATCATCTGCGCGAGCAGCGACGCTGAACTCGACGATCTGCTCGACCCCGAGGCACTACCCGCGCTGGACGATCCCGACGGAGTCATCAATCGCTTCTTCTCCAAGTTCAAGACCGAGCGGATTACCGAAGGCGACATTTGGGAGGTGCTGGAGGAGTTTCTTCCTGACTGCACGTTCGAGGAATCCCTGAGGCGGACCGGGCGACACATGAACGTTTCAGTCGCGCCGGCCGAGAACCACCAAAAGTCGCGACTGCTGAATGCCGATACTTCACCCAATGTATTCATGCGCGAGGCGGTCCTCGCATCGACCGCTATACCGGGCTTCTTCCCACCTGTCGTTCTCATGGCGAAAAACGACCAGGGCGAACGGCAGGCCTATCACTCCTCGCGCAAATGGGTGGACGGCTCGCTCAGCGACGACTTGCCGGCCAAGCGACTCGCACGCCTGTATGGCGTCAATCATTACATCGTCAGCCAGACCAACCCCTACGTCATACCGTTCATCGACACAACCAAGCGCAAAACGGACACAGTGTCTGAGCTCAAGTACGCGATGATCGATACGGCCCGGACCTGGATCAATGCGGGCGCAGCCATATTCGAAAAACCGATCGGCGTAATCCCGGAAATACAGCAACTCACGAGTTCGGCGCTTTCGATCATCAACCAGAGCTATGTCGGCGACATCACGATCTCGCCACTTAAGAAACTGCATAATCCGTTGCGGGCATTGTCCTGGCGGACGCGCGAGGAAATTCGGGACCTCATGGATGAAGGCGAACGTGCCACCTGGCCTCGGATCGAGCGCATCCGCGTGCAAACGCGCATCAGCAGAACGCTGGACCCCATCCTCCACCGTTTTGAAGAGCTTCATATTGAGGAATTTGGCAAACCCGGCAAGGCCAGGAAGGCAGGTAGCTCGCCAGCAACCAGGAAGAAGGCCAGTTGAAGCACACCGACACTTATCTCGACGTAACTCATAGCGAAGCTCGCGGATCGAGCCGCCTTTACCAGCAAACCTGGGAACCCGATGATCAAGCTCTGGCCGTGGTGCTGCTCGTCCACGGACTTGGTGAATACAGCGGGCGTTACGCTCACGTGGCCGAACACCTGACCTCACGTGGCTTCGTTGTATGTGCGCTCGACCATTACGGTCACGGCAAGTCGGACGGCCACGCCGGCTTCGTTGAACGATTCAGCGTCTACCTCGATGGTGTGGACGCATTACGGAGCAAGATGCAGGCCGAGTATCCGTCGCTGCCCTTGTTTCTTATTGGCCACAGCATGGGTGGATTGATCGCCGCGGCTTGTCTGCTCGCGAGCCAGGATGCGTTTCGGGCCTGTGTCCTGTCCGGGCCGGCCCTGAAGACAGACCAGGCACCGCCGGCCTTACTCCTCGCATTGAACAGGCTGCTCTCGGCCGTCGTGCCGACGCTGCCGATGATCCAGCTCGATGCGTCTGGCGTCAGCCGGGACCCCGCCGTCGTCGAAGCCTACGTCAACGATCCCCTGGTGTTTCACGGTAAGCTGACGGCGCGCCTGATCGCCGAGCTATCGAAGACCATGGATGACACTCTGTCCCGTGCGGCTGAGATTCGTATTCCCGTCATCTTCATGCATGGCGAGGAAGACCAGCTTACATCCCCTTCTGGATCACAGGAGATGTTTGCCAATGTGAGCTCTGCGGATAAGACCCTTAAACTCTACCCGGGGCTGTATCATGAGATCTTCAATGAGCCGGAGCAGGAGGCTGTCCTGGCCGACATGAGTACCTGGCTGGAGAGACATCTTTGACACGAGAACTATTCCGCGAAGATTCCTACCTGAAGACCTGCACTGCGAACGTAACCGAGAGCACCGGCAATCTCGTACGCACCGATCAGACTGTGTTCTACCCGCTGGGTGGTGGCCAGCCTGCCGATACCGGTCAGATCTCCTGGGATGGAGGTCGCGCAAATGTAATCGACACTCGCTACGTCGACGGAGATATCGCCCACGTACTGGAAGAGGGCTCGCCGCTTCCACAAACCGGGGACAAGGTCGACTTGTCGATCGATTGGGACCGCAGGTATCGGCACATGCGCATGCACACGGCGATGCATCTGCTCGGTTCAGTGCTTCGCTACGGTGTAACGGGCGGCAATATCAGTGCCGAGAAGAGCCGGCTCGACTTCGACATGGAGGACACGGTCGACAAAGAGGCGGTCGGCGCGGCGTTGACAGAGCTTGTTGCGGCCGACCGTCCTGTCAGTTGCCGCTGGATTACCGAGGAAGAGCTCGATGAGAATCCCGAGCTCGTTCGAACCATGTCGGTCCAGCCACCCCGCGGCAAAGGCGCTATCCGCCTTTTGGAAATTGAGAATGTCGACTTACAGCCTTGCGGCGGTACGCATTTGCGTTCTACCGGCGAGGTTGGCGCCGTACGAATTGGCAAGGTTGAGAAAAAAGGCCGCCAAAACCGGCGTGTTAATATCCACCTCGACGACTAATCAGTAAGCGGGGTCGGCACCGGCTTGGACATTACTCGAAGGGACTTCATCAACGGTATTGCGTTGAGCGTGACGGCCGGCGGCACATTGTCACCGCTCGAGCTTCTGGCGTCGGCCAGTCCGGGCGTATACCCACCGGAACTCGCCGGTATGCGCGGTAACCATCCGGGTTCCTTCGAAGTCGCGCACGCCCTTGTGAGAGAGGGTAATTCCTGGCCAGCACCAGCAACACTAAGCGACGATGTGTATGACCTCGTCGTGGTCGGAGGTGGCCTCTCCGGCTTGTCGGCCGCGTTCATGTTTCGCCAGCAAGCCGGGCCCAGGGCCCGCATCCTGGTACTCGACAATCACGACGATTTTGGCGGTCACGCGAAACGCAACGAGTATTCGGTCGATGGCAAAAACATCATCGGCTATGGAGGAAGCCAATCGATCGACACGCCGGCCAGCTACTCACAGGCATCCGCGGCGCTGCTACAAGATATCGGCATCGAAACCGAGCCTTTCTACAAGTATTTCGATCGCGAGTACTTCTCGGAGCGAGGCCTCTCGAGGGGCGTTTATTTTAGTGAAAAGGTGTACGGCCGGGACAGCGTGAATCCCGATGCGCTGCGCTCCTACGACGGTACGCGAGCCAGTGACCCGGCGAAAGTCATCCAGGACTACCCGATATCTGAAGCGGCAAAACAGAATTTCGTACAACTCCTTGATAAGCCACGCGACTATCTCCCGGGTATGGACCGGGATGAGAAGATCGCATTGATGAGGCGGATCAGCTATTCGGATTACATGCGCGAGTACGTCGGCGCCAATGAGGAAGTTATTGCGTTTTGCCGGGACCGACTCAGAGGACTGTGGGGATTTGGCTTCGACGCCCTGTCCGCTCTTGAAGGCGCCCGCTACAGTATGCCGGGAACGGAACACCTGGACTATTCGGACGCACCTACCGCGCGCCAGGAGTTTGATGAGCCGTACATTTTTCATTTCCCCGATGGCAATGCCAGCATCGCGCGTGCGCTGGTCCGGCAACTCGTCCCCGCAGCCGTTCCCGGCGGGAAATCCATGGAAGACCTCGTGGACGCGCGAGTCGACTATGAACAGCTCGACCGCCGTTCGAACGCTGCCCGAGTCCGATTAAACAGCACCGCGATCGACGTACGCCATGTCGACGGCAGGAGCGCTGTGGATGTCACTTACGTCCGTGACGGGAATACGCAGCGAGTGCGCGGGAAGCACGTCATCCTCGCGTGCTACAACCACATGGTGCCGCATCTCTGCCCCGACCTTCCGCAGATCCAGGCCGAAGCTATCCAGGTCGCTGAAAAGATCCCGCTTGCCTACATCAATATCGTGTTGCGCAACTCGAAGGCCTTCGAGAACCTGGGGTACCACGCTTTCTACGTGCCGCAGACGGAACTGATGCACTCATTCGGTATGGACTTCCCGGTCAGTATGGGTGATTACCGGTTTGCTGAGACCAGCGCCGACCCCGTCATTGTCCACGGCTCTTTCGCAGCCACAGCGCCGGATCAGGGTCTCACTGAACGCCAGCAACACATCGTCGGGCGGCAGCGCATGTACGAGATGACGTACCAGGATTTTGAAACCCGAATTATCCGTCAATTGAGCGGCGCACTTGGCGGCGGCGGGTTTGACGCTGAACGGGACATCGCGGCGATTACCGTGAATCGCTGGCCCCACGGCTATGCCTACGAATACAACGAACTTTACGATCCGCCGGAGTGGACGCAGCAGAACGGGCCGCATCGTATCGGCGCGGCACAGGTCGGGCGTATTTCGATCGCCAACTCCGACGCCGAGGCCTTCGCGTACGTCAATGGCGCCATCGATGCCGCGTACCGGGCAGTCAACGAACAGCTGGGTTCCTGATTAGTCGATAGCGTCGGCCGCGGCGCGTGCGGTCAGTATGCACCCCGACAGGAACGTACCCTCCAGAGAGCGACGACCGCTTGCACCGCCGCCGCCGAAACCGGCCGCCTCACCTATTGCGTACAAGCCGTCAATCGGATTCCCCGAGGAATCGAGCGCCCTGCTGTCGAGATCTGTCTGGATACCGCCGAGACTTTTCCGCGTGACGATCCTGAGCTTGATGGCAATGAGAGGACCATAATCGAGCATCGGCTTCGGTTTACACGTGCGAATGCGATCAGAACGCCAGGCGCGTGCATGCACGATGCGGCGCAATTGATCGTCGTTCCATTGCGCCGGACCTCGACCAATATTCGCGTCGAACGAATTTACAGCCTGCGCAACATTATCGAACTTCACAAGCTCGTCGCCATCCAGCGCGTTCATTTTCTCAACGAGTTCGGGCAGAGTCTCCGCGACGAGAAAATGATCGCTCTCTTGTTGCATTTGCCGAACCAATCGGTGGTTACCCAGCAGGGTCTCCTTCAGGAAGGAGAAAAGACGGCTGTCGCGAATATGAGGGTTATGCTCGGCACCCGATATCGCGAATTCCTTCGCAGCGATACGCCAGTTCAGAATCTGCCAGGAGTATGGCATTTCCATCTCTGACAGACGGCGGCACATCTCGTTCGTGTCGAACCCGGTAATCAATGGTTCCGGTCCGATTCGCTTCCCCGTGTGGTCCAGCCAGAGCGCTGACTTGCACGGGATCAGGCTCAAACCGTGTCCTTCAAACTGTGGCTGCGGATGGGGAATGCCCGCCGCATAATTCCACATGTTCTCGAGATGCGTAATCGTGCCGCCGTTTGCGGCGACGACGTCGTGCATGTGCCCATCGCAGTAGGGATGAGAGCCGTTCAGGATATCCGCTGGCGGGTTTCCCCAGTACCAGTTGTCGCGGACCTTCTGCATGTTTCCGTTGATTCCACCTGTGGCAACAATTGTCTGATCGCCCAGGAACTCGTGTTCTTCCCCGGTGGCCTCGATGGTGCCCCGGCACCCGGCAATCCGCCCGCCATCCTCGACCAGGTCACTCGCCCGGCAGCCGAACACGAACTGCAGCTTGCCAGTGTTCGGGTGCGCCGCGATAAGGTCCACGAATCGCTGAACGAGCCCAAATCCCGTACCCCACATAATGTGGTAGCGAGGCACGCTGTTGCCGGGCACATAGTCACCGCGCTCAACCCAGTTGACGGCTGGCATGAAGCGCATGCCCTTGTCGCGCAACCAGGAAAAGACCCGCCCGGCACTTTGCTCGACATAGGCTTCGGCCCAACGCCTGGGCCACGTGTCGCGGTTCGAGAATTCGGCAAATGACAGCCAGTCCGACAGGGCCAGCTCGGGCGTATCCCTGATGCCCATGCGCTTTTGTATCGGCGTCCCTACCAGGGCCATGCCGCCAAAGGCCGTGCGCGCGAGCCCTCCGACGTGCTCTGCCGAGTGCCGGTCGATAACCGTGACCGTTTTGCCCTGTTCCAGGCATTCGTGGGCTGCGACCAGGCCGGCAATACCAGCCCCGACGATGACTATGTCACTTTGATGGCGCGCCATTTCGGTATCCCGTACTTGTTTTCGGTTGTACGTTTGTCCAAACTCATTGGCTCCCAGATGGTGGCATTTTCGGCAAGGTCGCACAATGATTTCACGACTGCATAAACTCGCATATTTGTCCCTCCTCCTCCCCGCCCTGGCGTTGGCCGGTAACGTCGATTCCGGCAAGGAACTGTACGCTGCCTGTGCCGCCTGCCACGGTGTCGACGGTGGAGGCAATGCCGAACTCATGGCGCCCGGCGTGGCCGGTCAGTCGGAGTCGTACCTGATTCGCCAGCTCTGGGACTTTAAGAAAGGGGTTCGCGGCAAAGAAGCCGGGGACATAGGCGGAGCACAGATGGCCCCGATGGCCGCAACGCTTGTAGACGGCGACGCTATCGCTGACGTCGCAGCCTATATCGCGTCAATGCCGGCGGTCGAGCATGCCGCGACAGTAGAGGGAGACGCTGGCAACGGTCAGAAGCAGTACACAAGCAAGTGTGGCGCCTGCCACGGTGGTAAGGGTTGGGGTAACGAAGCGCTGTACACACCTCGCCTGACGGTTATTGGTGACTGGTACCTCGTGAGACAGGTTCTGAACTTCCAGGAAAGCATGCGTGGCGTTCACGAGGATTCACAATACGGCAAGCAGATGGCGATGATGGCCAAAACTGTATCCAAGGATGAGCTGAAGGACATTGCCGCATTCCTGAATGAGCAAAGCGCCGAGTAGCTTAAGGGCCCGCGCGGGCCTGTTACTCGCGCTCGTACTCAGTACTGGCGCGCTCGCCGAAGCGCCGGCGCAACTGCGTGAATACTGCCCGCCAGGCTTTGAGCTGACAGACGGTAATCGCTGCGAGCTGCGTACCCTCTACCAGAACTACGATTCCCTGCAATATGCCGGGGTCGGTGGCCCCAGGACCGGGTTGCCATCGGCGCGGGACGGATTTTCGCCACAGCAAATTGACCTGGGCCGATACCTGTTTTTCGATCCCCTGCTTTCTGCGGACAACAGCATTTCCTGCGCCAGTTGTCATCACCCGGATCTCGGTTTTTCGGACGGTCGCGCTCGCAGTGTAGGAATCGGTGGCGCCGAGGTCCGACGGGCTGCCCCAAGCTTGTGGAATGTGGCGTTCCTGCAATCGTTCTTTTGGGACGCGCGGGCTGATTCGCTTGAACAGCAGATGGTCGGACCGTTATACGACGCGAAGGAAATGGGCAGCAGTCCGGAGCAACTGCTCGCCGAGATCGGCGGAAACGCAACCTACCGGGCGCTGTTTCGCGTTGCTTTTCCAGGAAGCGAAGGCCCGCCAACGCTGGAGCAAATCTACTATTCGATCGCGGCTTTCCAGGCGTCATTAATCTCGTTGAACAGTCGCTATGACCGGTACGCACACGGTTACCACGACGCGCTCACAGACAACGAGAAGCAAGGCATGAATATTTTCCGTTCATTTGTTGCGCGATGCGCCGAATGCCACACACCCCCTCTGTTCACCAATCAGCAGGTCGCCGTGATCGGCGTGCCGGAGCCGGACGGCCGGCGACTGGATGAAGGTGCCGAAACAACTAGCGGCAACCCGGGCCTGCGTGGCGGGTTCAAGGTTCCGAGCCTCCGTAACATAGCGAAAACCGCTCCATACATGCACTCCGGCGCATTCGATAACCTGCGCGATGCCGCCGAGTTCTATACGCTGGGTCGGGGTCATGCCCTGCCCGAAGAAGAAAAGCCGCGCATGACGGTGCATTGGCACATCTGGGAGCCCGAACTGGCGGATCATGAACTCGACCGGCTCGTTGATTTCCTGGCGACGCTAACCGACGAGGCGTTCAAACCAGGCATTCCCGCCACGGTGCCATCCGGCCTGGCACCTGTTGGTGTCATCCCGGAGGCGCTTGGACCAAAGCCAACCATCGCAGGACTGAACGAGACTTAAGGAAGGAACATGGGGAAGAAGCTATTACAGATCATCGTGGCAATCGCATTGCTCGTTGCAGGCATTGTCGTCGGAACGAAGTTCGCGGGCGATAACCGTGCGACGGTTGTGGGTGACGCGTCGCGCTACAGCAATGCGACTGGCAGCGGTGGGCTGCTCACCCGTTCGGTGGGCGGCTCGAGCACGGGTACCGTGCACGACGTACGTGATGGCAACTCAATTCAGGCAGCGGTTGCAGCAGCGGAGCCCGGCGACGTGATCCGAATATTCCCGGGCACATACACCGAAACGGTCTACATCGACAAGGACGACATCGTACTCAGCGGCGTTGTCGTTAACGGGCAATGGCCCGTCATGGAAGGCAACAAGGAACTCAATGATGCCGTGCTGTACTCAGGCAACGACATAACGGTCGAGAACCTGCAAATACAACACTACAAGGGCAACGCTGTCATGGGCCAGGCAGGTAACAACTTCCTGATCCGCAATAACAACATAATCGACACCGGCGTCTACGGGATCTTTCCGGAATTTGGCACAAATGGCCTGATAACTCACAACGTTCTTAGCGGCATTGAAGACGCCGCCATTTACGTGGGTATGAGTGACAACATCCACGTCACGAACAACGAGGTATTCGACAATGTCGCCGGCATCGAGATCGAGAATTCGCGCCACTCGATCGTCGAGAATAACTACGTCCACGACAACACAGGCGGCATCCTGGTATTTATCACTCCCGGACTGCCGATCAAGACGACCTTCGATACGATCGTTCGCAACAACTTCATTGTGAATAACAACACGCCGAACTTCGGTATCCCCGGTTCTACCGTGGCGGGCATACCCGCCGGTACCGGCATTCTCAATATGGCGGGCGATCAGACAACGATCGAAGGTAATGTCATTACCGGCAATAAGGTTATCGGTATCCTGATTACGGACCATATGAATGCACCCAATGTCACGCTGGATCCGGGCGCAGACCCAAGTTCCGATGAAATCGCCATTCTCGACAACATGATGTGGAATAACGGCTACGACACGATTCCCGAAATCAAAGCTCTCAAAACACTCGAACTCGTCGATGGCAACGTCGAGATTCTCAACGTCGGCGCAAGTGCGAACAGCTGCATTCTCGACCCTGACAAGTACATCACTGTCGGCCTCAAGAGCTTCGGAACCTGCGGTTTCGCGACCACAGCCGACGTCAGCACGTACCTGCTGGATGAGCCGGCACAACGGCGCGAGATCGCGGCCGAGGATATGGGCAAGCGCGCCTACTACGGCGTCTGCGCCGGCTGCCATTCGTACAACATCAAGATGGTCGGGCCACCGACTCAGATCATCCAGGCCCTGTATATGGACAACCCGCAGGGAATCGTCGACTACATTACGAGTCCGACGAAGAAGCGAGACGACTACCCCGAGATGCCACCGCAAAATTATCTCTCCGAGGACGTCAGGATGGCGGCAGCCGAGTTCATGTTGCAGGTCAAGCAGTAGTCGCACTCGATTAATCGAGTACAATGCGGCGCTCCAGACTCGGCACTATCTGCAGGTATTCAAAATGACAACATCGTGGAAAACATTCGCGACGGTCGACCCGTTCTCGGGAATGACCGGCAAGGCACCCGGCCAGTTACAGAACCTCGTCAACGGTCAGTGGGTGGATGTGCCGAACTATCGCGACGATATCGTCGACCCGATGAATGGCGAGCGCTTCCTGAACGTGCCCGACACGCAGGACCTCGCGGCGTTTATCGAAGGGCTCGAAAGCTGCCCGAAATCCGGGTTGCACAATCCCCTGAAGAATAACGATCGTTATGTGCATCTCGGCCGGGTCTGTGCGCGAGCCGCGGCATTGCTGGCCACGGAAGAAGTCGAAGAATATTTCACCAAGCTGACGCAGCGCGTCATGCCCAAGAGTTGGCAACAGTGCCTGGCTGAAGTCCGCGTTACCCGCGTCTTTCTCGAGAATTTCGCGGGCGATGGCGTGCGCTTTCTCGCGCGCGGCTTTTCGAATCCAGGCGATCATCCGGGTCAGGAATCTCGAGGTTATCGCTGGCCTTTCGGGCCGGTTGTCGTTGTCGCGCCGTTCAACTTCCCGATAGAAATTCCGGCATTGCAGACGATGGGTGCGCTGTTCATGGGAAACCGACCGCTCGTCAAAGTCGATTCGAAAGTCAGTGCAGTCTTTGAGCAGTTCCTTCGCTTGCTGATCCACTGTGGGCTCGATTCCGCAGATCTCGACTACGTGCACTGCCGCGGCAGCAAGATGGGCGAGCTCATTACCGAAGCGGCGGACACAATCCGGCTCGCCCAGTTCACCGGATCTAGCACCGTTGCTGAACGCGTGTCAGAAACGCTTAATGGCCGCGTGCGGCTCGAAGATGCAGGTTTCGACTGGAAGATCATCGGCCCCGACTTCGACGCAGACTGGCTCGACTACGTCGCCTGGCAATGCGACGAGGATGCCTACAATGCGACCGGCCAGAAATGCTCGGCGCAAAGCGCCCTGTTCGTGCACGAAAACTGGGCGGACAAACTACTGCCGATGCTCGGCGAACTGGCATCGCGACGCAGCCTGGACGACCTGACCACAGGGCCCATCCTGTCGTGGACGAATGACCAGATCAAATCGCATATCGATAGCGTACTCGCGGTCGAAGGCACAAAACTCCTGTTCGGCGGCAAGGCCCTGACCGGCCACGCCATCCCCGAGTGCTTCGGAGCGTATGAGCCCACGGCGATTCGGGTACCGATCGCGGCCATGCAATCGGGCGACTTCGATTTGCTGGCAAAAGAGCTATTCGGACCCTTCCAGATCGTAGTCACCTACGGCGACAACGATCTCGATGCCGTCCTCTCGATGTTCGAGCAGATGCAGAATCACTTGACCGCTGCGATCGTCAGCGCAGACGTCGGGTTCCAGAACCGGGTTCTTGGCATGACCGTGAACGGGACGACCTATGCCGGGATGCGCGCCCGTACGACCGGCGCGCCACAGAATCACTGGTTCGGACCAAGCGGCGACCCGCGCGGTGCCGGTATTGGTACGCCGGAGGCCATCCAGGTGACCTGGAGCGCGCATCGCGAGATCATTTCGGACCAGGGGCCTCGACCCGAGGGTTGGACTACGCCGCCAGTCAGGTAAATCGATGAACGAGGCCATTATTTTCGACGTTGACGGAACGTTGTCGGAAACAGAAGAAACTCACCGCAGGGCGTTCAACACGGCATTTCGGCAAGCTGGGCTCAACTGGCACTGGAACCAGTCGCTGTACCATGAGTTGCTCGCTGTTACGGGAGGCAAGGAGCGCATTCGCTACTACATTGAGTCTTTTGGTGGCAAAGGAGCACCTGAGGACGAGCTCGACGAGTTCATACCTGCGCTCCATGCGCGCAAGACCGAGGCCTACACCATGATGGTGACCGGTGGCGAGGTCGAGTTACGTCCCGGAATTCGTGATCTGATCAGTGACGCTCAGGAAAGGGGATTCCGCCTGGCGATCGCCACCACGACGACGCCGGCGAACGTTGACGCCCTGCTTTCGGTAACTCTGGGTGGGAGCAGTGATTTCGAAGTAATTTGTGCCGGCGACAGTGTTCTCAACAAGAAACCTGCGCCTGACATTTACGAATTGGCACTGGACAAGCTCGGCTTGCCGGCCACGGCGTGCGTCGCGATCGAGGATTCGAGGAATGGGCTGCTGTCTTCAGCAGCCGCGGGAATTGCGACAGTCGTGACACCGGGCATCTACACATCCGAACAGGATTTCAAGGAAGCGGCACTCGTCATCGACGATCTCGTCGCTGTCGATTTCAGGGCGATCTATCGGCTTACATCGCCGGTAAGATAAGCAGGTCTCCATCGATCCCGATGAACTTCTTGATCCGGTTCGCACCCTGGCGAACGGCGGCCTGGAGGCTGATGCTGCGTACCGTGCTGCACTGACGCTCGGTCGCACGATTGTCTACCTCGACTTCAAGCGTAACGTCATTGTTACGGAACAGCAGCGAGCGGCGAACGTCATGGCTTGACCAGCCGAGGAACTTGCGGGGATCCATGAAGCGTACCTTGGTGCCATCTGCCAGTATCGCGTGGCATTCGGCATAGCGCATCGGAATTTCGACCCGGTACTCAACTACGTCAACGTGGCTCGCGTCGCGCAGCGGAATCAGCTTATCGAGAATTCGAGCTGTGTCCTCGAGCAAATCGGCATCGCCCTGCGGCTTGCGGCACAGCTCGGTGGCCAAAATGCCCTGTTGGGTTTCCTTCGTTTCCAGTGTCGTCTGTTGCATCGTAACCCCCCGTAGGATCAGATTTGCAGGCTCTCCGTTTAGAACCCTTGCGTCCGATACTACGAGAGATTCACAATAAATTTTACAAAAAGAATTTCACACTGTTAATTTCACAGGCATGTGTGTCACCTACGGCCAGATATCCCTCTGCATAACGACGGTGGCGACACGTTTTATGGCTGATACAAGGGCCGCATCACGCAATGTTGGCCCCGATTTTCCCTTGTTCACTCCGCCTTTGAAGCGCTCCTGCAACTCGGTGAGCCGATCGACTGTCTCGTCGACCGCCTGGCACATTTTCTTTTTGAGCCGCTTTTCTACTTTCTCGAGATCCCACTGCTGGTTCTCGAGGTTTTGTACCCACTCAAAATAGCTGACTACCACACCGCCGGCGTTAGCCAGGATATCGGGAAGAACGACTACGTTTCTTCGCTGCAGGATTTCATCGGCTGCCGCCGTCAACGGTCCGTTGGCGTCTTCAACGATTAACTTGGCTTTGACGTCATTAGCATTGTCGACACGGACCTGGCACTCGAGTGCAGCCGGGATCAGGATGTCGCAGTCATGCGCCAGGACGTCCTCGTTACTTATCGGCATCGCGCCCGGATAGCCAACAACACTACCGGTCTCTTCCTTGTGCGCGAGGACTGCCCGTGGGTCAAGGCCCTCGTCGTTGCTGATACCGCCACGCGAGTCGCTGACGGCTACGACCACCGCGCCAGCATCGTTGAACAATCGAGCCGCGATCGATCCGGCATTGCCGTATCCCTGAACGGCGACACGCGCGCCCTCCAGCGATTCAAGACCGGGAACCGCGCCGCGCCGCAGTAACTGCTCAGTCGCATACCAGCTACCCCGCGCCGTGGCCTCGTCCCTGCCCAGCGAACCGCCTATTTCGAGCGGCTTACCTGTCACTACGGCAAGGTTGTTCTCGCCGGGATGAAGCTGATTGAAGGTGTCATAGATCCATGCCATCGTCTGAGCATTGGTGTAGACATCAGGAGCCGGAACATCGGTATAGGGTCCGATGTTGTCGCCGAGCTCGGCGACAAAACGGCGAGTAATCCCGCGCAATTCATCGCGACTCAGTTTCTTCGGATCGCAAACGACGCCGCCCTTGCCACCACCATAGGGAATATTTACGACGGCGGTCTTCCAGGTCATAAACGCGGCCAGGGCAGTTACCTCGGCTTCGGTTACGTCCGGGTGGTAGCGGATGCCGCCCTTCCCGGGCCCGCGCACGTCGCTGTGAAGAACGCGAAAGCCGTGAAAATTTTGTATCGAACCATCATCCATACGGACCGGGAACCGGACGTGGATCGTACGTTTGGGGTTGATCAGGAAATTGATAATCCCATCCTTGATCCCATCGATCCAGGCCTGGGCCCTTTCAAACTGCTGGGTAGCGTTGACGAACAGATCAAGACTTTCGGGTGTTCTGACGGGAGCATCCATACCACACCTCTCTGATGACTGGAGTCTGCACTGATATTTTGATCCCTTTCAATGGCCCCTGCCCTACGTAGATTCGCCTATTTCCCGTATATAATCCCCCGACCGAAATCACTCTGGACCAGCTTCTCTCACCATGAAGAAACCTGAATTGCTCTCCCCGGCGGGCACGCTCAAGAACATGCGCTTCGCGTTCGCGTACGGTGCGGACGCGGTCTATGCCGGCCAGCCGCGCTACAGCCTGCGCGTGCGCAACAACCAGTTCAGCAAAGAGGACATCCTGGCCCAGGGCATCGAGGAGGCACACGCCGGCGGGAAGTTGTTCTTCCTGGCCAGCAATATCGCGCCACACAACAACAAGCTGAAGAGTTACATTCGCGACCTCAAACCGATCATCGAGATGGGGCCTGATGCCCTGATCATGTCGGACCCCGGCCTCATCATGATGGTGCGGGAGTCATTCCCCGATGTGCCGATTCATTTGTCAGTGCAGTCCAACGTCGTCAACTTCGCATCCGTGAAATTCTGGCAGGCGATGGGACTGACGCGCATCATCCTGTCACGTGAGCTATCCCTTAAGGAAGTGCGACAGATCCGCGAGGAATGCCCGGACATGGAGCTCGAGGTTTTCGTGCACGGGGCACTCTGTATCGCCTATTCGGGCCGTTGCCTGCTGTCCGGCTACATGTCTCATCGCGATTCGAATCAGGGTGCGTGCACGAACTCCTGCCGCTGGAAATACAATGCCCAGGAAGCTCGGGAAACCAGCACCGGCGATGTCGCACCGGTCATGGTGGACCCCGCAGAACTACCCGTAGCCCTGCTCGAGGAAGAAACCCGCCCGGGCGAGTTAATGCCGGCCTACGAAGACGAGCACGGCACCTACATTATGAACTCGCGCGACCTGCGTGCCGTGCAACATGTGAAAGAACTAACGGAGATGGGTATCGATTCGTTGAAGATCGAGGGCAGAACCAAGTCGGCCTACTACACCGCACGCACGACGCAGGTCTATCACCGCGCGATCGAGGATGCCGCTGCTGGCAACGAGTTCGATATGGGCATGATGGAGGAGCTCGAAGGTCTCTCGAATCGCGGTTACACAGAAGGGTTTTACCGGCGTCACCCGCCTAAGGAATACCAGAACTACGAACAGGGCGCTTCGACATCCGACCGCCAGCAACTCGTGGGTGAGGTCCTGGACATCAATGACAGGCACCTGACGATTGACGTCAAGAACAAGTTCATGAAGGGCGACCTGATGGAGCTCGTGATGCCGTCAGGAAACGTGACGTTCGAACTGCACGAGCTCATCGGCAAGGACGGCAACGCCGCCGATGTCGCACCGGGATCCGGCCACATTGTGAAAATCCCCGTGCCAGCCAATGCCGACACGGGGACTATTGACGAATTCGCGATGCTCGTTCGTTATCTGCCGAGACTCGCGGAACCTGCAACTACCTGAGGACGTGAATATTGTGCTTCTCGCAGACATCGTGGAGTTGCTGCGGCCATACAGTTGTGCTGACCTCACCGAGATGCGCTTTTCTGAGCAGTAACATCTGCACACGCGACTGACCGATACCACCACCAATCGATAGCGGGACCTCGTCATTGAGGATCATCTGGTGATACGGCTGTGACAGATCGTCTTCACGTTCGGCAATAGTCATCTGCTCGCGCAGCGTATCTTTCGTGACGCGAATACCCATCGATGACAGTTCATGCCGGCGTTTGGTGACATGGTTGTAAACCAGGATATCGCCATTCAGCCCATGCATGAGCTTGCCGTTTTTTTCTATCGTCGGCGTCACCCAGTCGTCGTAGTCTGCGGCACGCATTTCGTGCGGATAGCCATCGTCCAGTACCCAGCCAATTCCGTAGATGAATACAGCACCGTATTCCTCAATGATCTTCGTCTCGCGTTCCTTGCGCGGCAAATCCGGGTACTTCGCCAGGATCTCTTCCGCGTGGATGAAGTGCAACTCTTCGGGCAATGGCGGGAAGCGCGGATCCTGCAGCTCAGGATACTTGTCCATGACCATCCTTTCGGCGCCAACGAAGACCTTCCAGATCTTCTTAACGACGTCGGTCAGGTACTCGAGGCTGCGGTCCTCTTCAGTAATGACCTGTTCCCAGTCCCACTGATCCACGTACGCGCTGTGATCGTGATCCAGGAAGTAGTCTTTCCTGACAGCCCGCATATCTGTGTTGATGCCCTCGTGGACGTCACACTGGAACTGTTGCAGCGCCCAGCGCTTCCACTTGGTCGCGGCCTGCACAATCGATGCGCGAATCGGAATATCAAGCCCGAGCCCGCACGGAAATTCGACCGGCGTGCGTGAGCCGTCACGATCCAGCATGTCATTCATTCCGGACGATGCTTCGACGATTAGCGGTACCTGCACGAGCATCAGGTTGAGCTCTTTTGCGAGCCCCTTTTCGATGTACTCCTTAACGTCATAGATGGCCTGCTGAGTACGCTTGACGTCCAGCAGGGTCTCGTAGTTTTCAGGAAGGACTTTCTCGACGGCCTCGTAGGTACTGATACCCGGTCCCGCCAGGTCTGATCTCTTGTCCAGCATGATTCTGCCTCCAAAAGCACTAGGGATTCTTTGCCTGAATTGGCAGCACTATTAGATGCTTCGCGAGGCGCTAGTGCTATTGTGGAAAATAGCAGTTCAGCTAGTCAGATCACCAAGACTCGAGACATTTCGGTGCGCCACTATTGCCATGAGCAACTCGGCCGTCGCGACAGCATCGACCAGGCAGTCATGGGCCGCGTAGCGCGGCAGACCGTAGGTTTCTCGAAGGTCTGCCAGGCGCAGCGAGGCATTTGCCTCGACGTGATGGTGACGTCGCTGGCGGCGATGCTCAAGCGCGAGCGTATCGACGACCGGGACAAGCAGGCGTTCCCCGAATCGGGCCTGGCACAATCGATCCAGTAGCACCTTGTCGAGCCCCGCATGGTGGACCAGCAGTACTCGCCCCGTCAGAACACGCACAATCTTGTCCACGGCCACAGCCCAATCGAGCCCCTCGCCAACGACGGTATCGGTGAGTCCATGCACTGAGGCGCTGTCCCCTACGTCGCCAGTCGGTCGCACGATATGACTCTCGGCCGTTGAGAGATCAACCTTCCCATTACGGACTATCACCCAACCTACGCTAAGCATGTCCGCCGTGTTCGCGTCCAGGCCTGTCGTCTCGATGTCCAGGCTGACGAACTCGATGTCCGCAAATACAGTTGATGGGCGAGGCAACTCAGCGGCAAGAAACGCATCAAACGGTGCACGCGGGTGCCGTTGGCGGTAGTACCAGCGTCTGGCGCGTAACCAGGCAAGTCTCATGCGAGATGAAAGCGATTAAGCAGCGCGGACTGGCTGACCCGCACTTGTGAAAATGCGGACTTGAGATTCTGGCGAACGAGGGGCGACAGCTCATTGGGCGCCAGGTGATTATCGGGGCTCTTCCCCGCCTGGAGTTGGCGGCCCTGGTGCTCCACCCGCAGCTTCTCAATGAAATCCAGCGCATCGATAAGATTTGCTGCGTCCGTGGTCGTAATTTCCCCGGCCTCTGCCGCAGCACGCAAGCGGTTGCGAGTACTGATGCGTAGTTCACCGGCGGCCAACGAGCGAATCCGGGCTAGTTCAACAATCGGCATGATGCCATGCAGCTTGAGGTCAAGTGTGTTCTTGTGCTCACCTGATCTCTCGAGCACAAACTGCCTGAAAAATCCGAGCGGCGGCTGATAATTCATGGCGTTCCTGGCCATCAACGCCAGGAATATCTCATTCTTGCGGGCATCACTGCGAATACTGACTTTCAACTCCTCCACGAGTTCTACGTTTCCCGCGACACAGCGCAGATCGAAGAAAATGTTCGCATGCATAAGAGCCTTCTGTTCAGGCACAGTTATCCAGCGATTGAAATACTGTTTCCATTGCTGCAGGGGCTGGCGCCATTTGGGATTGGACGCCATCACGTCACCCGGGCAATACACATAGCCGCAGGCATCCAGGCCGTCATTCACGACCTTCGCGATGGCCTCGAAATAGGCGTCATATTCCGGTTTTGCCGCGTCCGACAATAACAGTGCATTGTCCTGATCACTCTTCGCCGACTGTTCGAAGCGGCCCTGCGAGCCGAGGGCCACCCAGGCGTAGTCGCAGGGCGGCGGACCGTACTCGGTCTCTCCAATACGAAGCAATTGGCGGGTCACTGTATCGGTAATCATCGTTATGAACTTGCCCAGCTGCTCGCTGTGGGCATCCGATTCGATCTGCCCGATGATCAAAGCTGGCAACCGCTTGCACGCATTGACTACACCTTCGGCCGTTGTCTGCTTGCCAATATCGCTGACCAGGTACAGCGGGTGTTCAGTCTCTATGCGCATGAAATCGCTGCGCGCAACCATACCTATGAACTCACCATTTGAAGTAATGGGCAGGTGATGAATGTTTCTTTGCATCATGATCATCGCTGCTTCATAGGCGTGCGCATCTCCATCAAGGATGGCGGGTTGTTTCGTCATGATGTCGGTGACCGGTCGATCGACCGACAACCCCGCGGCCACCACGCGCTTGCGAATATCCCGGTCCGTCACAATGCCGCTCAGGCTACCGCCGTCAGCTATCAGCATTGCAGAAACACGTTCGTCCACCATTTTCTGCGCAACCTCCCGGATAGAGGCGCTCGAGCCGATACTCACAGGACCTCGAGTAACCAGTCTTTTTACGGTTTCACCAGAGACGCCCCGAAAGGTTTGCGCCGCTGGCTGCTGGGTCAGACGATCCGACAGCGCACGAATAAACAGAGTGTCGAATTCGACACTCGCGTTTCGCGCTCTCGCAAATGCCTCCCCATCCAGGTGGTAGATGAGCGTGTCTTCCAGCGCGACCGAGTGATTTCGTACAGGCGCGCTGTTCATTAGTGACGGAAAACCGAAGCAATCGTGTTGTCATTGAGAAGCTCGACCGCACCGTTTCTAACAATATGCAGCCAGCGATTTTCGCTGCCGATCGTCAGTATGTCGCTGCCCTTGCGGTAGTAGGCGATTTCGATGTTCTTTGCACAATCGGCCAATTGCACATCATCAAGCACTGCAAACCCGGGAAGCCCTCGGAGAAACTGTGCGATCTCGGGGATTTCATTCATGCGTCGATTCTGACATGCGATGCCGAAATGTAAAACTGGCGGTGCCGTTTCCGGCACCGCCAGTGACCAAACCGAGATTGGTCTGTGGAGACTTAGTTAGAATGCGTATTTTGCGGAGAGCATGAAGCGCGTAAAGTCGCCGTCCGTGCCGTTCACGATCTCGCGCTCGCCCCAGATGATTTCAGCGCCGACATCTAGCTTCGGCAACACGTTATGAATAACGTTGAAGTGGAAACTCGACGCGTTGTCGTTCAGTGAAGCCGCCGTCAGATCATCTTCGTAGTCGATGGAGTTAGTACCGTACATGATGTTTGAACGCCACTTGTCGTTCCACAAATGCCGGTACGCGACGAAATAAGAAACGCTCTCGGCCGTATCAATTTCACCCGTGAATGGATTCCTGACACCGTCCGGGGTGAAGCCAAGGCCGACGTAACGACCGATGCCGTCACCGTAGTTGACCATCGCGCGCAGATCGCCGCCGCTGCCAAACACAAACTTGGCCGAAGCGCTGATGCCATATGCCGTCGCATCAGCCTGCGATCCGGAAGTGTCGTCCTGAATCTTCAGACTGCGTACAAGGCCGGCCAGCTTGACGTAGCTGCCGCCGTCCATCTTGAACGTGTAGCGCGCAATCAAGTCAGGCACCGTTGAGAGGTCTCGGTCACCGCCGGATACAAAGGTTTGCGGGTTCTCGAGAGCCAGTTCAAGGTTGCCCGTCGTATAGCGGATCATCGACTGGCGTATGAAGGTCGTGGACTCGGCCGGGCCGACGAAATCGAGCGCCTCGGGCAATGCTGCCACATCCTGGAACGTCGACCAGGTCTGTCCGAAGGTCCAATTATCGAACTTCAGGAAGGCATGACGGATGCGCGGACTGTACGAATTGGACACAACTTCGTTGCCGTCGAGGTGAGTGAAGAAGTCCATCTCAATAAAGCCGGTAACTTTTCTGCCGCCGGCGGTCGTGTGGTCAACCTTGAAGTTCAGCCGGGATTCCCTGGCCTGAAAGTCGGTCGTAATATCGTCGCTAACAGTGCCGTCACCAATCGGGACACCGGGCGCCCAGTAGAACTGGCGCATGAGGCCGCCGCCGCTCGGCGTAGCATCACTGTAGTCTGACAACATCGCGTCAAACTTCACATACCCGCCGAACTTGTACGTCGTACTCGATGCTGGCGCGGAATCCTGAGCCAGTGCCGGCACGCCTGCGCCAAGCAGAGCAAGAGCGATACCGGCTGAAATTGAATGTAGTTTTAACCTCGTCATGGATATTCCCCCATTGCGGAATGCTTAATAGGCAAAGCGCATACTCTGTGACAGTGGGCGACCTGACCATTAGCCAATAGTCGAATCCCGCGTTTGGCTAGACGAAGGTCTAATGCCGCGGTTTTGATTGCTGAGGAAGATAGCGAGGGTCGATTGCGGTAACCTTAATGATCACTTCCAGCGCCCGAGGAGCCATCCTGGCTATCAAGAACACATTCATCGTCGCGGACGATCACCCCCTGTTCCGGGAAGCATTGATCCACGCGATCGGCAATTGCGTTGATGACGCGAACATCATCGAGGCAGACAGTCTCGATACATTGCAAAGCGTTGTCGAAGCCAATCCGGAGGCCGACCTGCTTCTGCTTGACCTGAATATGCCAGGCGTCAGCGGCTTTTCGGCACTAGCCTATATCCGCAGCAAGCACCAGGCGTTGCCGACCGTTATTGTTTCGGCTATGGACGACCCCGCGGTCATACGGCGATCCATCCAACACGGCGCAAGCGGCTTCATTCCAAAATCATCGGCTATCGGCACGCTGGAGGCCGGGATTCGAGCGGTACTCGATGGTGAAGTCTGGATACCCGATGGCATTGACCTCCAGGACGACCGCCTGGACAGCGAAGAAGCCATGATCGCGGCAGCCCTGAGCTCGCTCACACCGCACCAGTTTCGCGTACTGATGATGCTGGGTGAGGGATTGCTCAACAAGCAGATTGCCTATCAACTCGGCGTGTCCGAGGCCACTATCAAGGCGCATGTCACGGCAGTACTACGAAAAATGGGGGTCAATAACCGAACGGCCGCTGTTCTCGCTGTACAGAAGCTTGGTATCAGCGCACCAGTATTTGTGGATGACGAATCATCCGAGTGAACGGCGACTGAGTATTCGATTGATCATCGCCCGCAACGCCGCTGGTTTGATCGGCTTGTGCAACAGCCCGTGACCGGCATCGTGGACTATGTTTGCTACCTCCTGCGTGTAATCAGCCGTCAGAATAACCGCAGGCAATTGATCCCCTGCACTCCTGCGTAACGCCTCAATAACTTCGATCCCAGTGACATTGTTGCCCAGGTGATAATCGACGAGCAAGAGCACCGGAAGCCGGTCCTCGTCTTCCCGAAATCGTTGTAGCTCATCAAGCGCCTGTTGCTGAGTTTCTGCGATGACAGGGGACGCGCCCCATTTACTCAACAGTCCTTGCATACCGTCAAGAATTTCTCGTTCGTTATCGATGCAGACAATGACCTGCCCGTCTATCGAAGACGCCGCGCGCGGCTCCGGCAATGATGGCGCGAGCGTTGGCAGGTCATCAGAATCGCCTCGCGGCACGACGATCTCAAAACAACTGCCCCTGCCCAGCTCCGAGCGCAACGAAACCTCGTGACCCAGCAACCTCGCGATACGGACGACGATTGCCAGCCCCAGGCCGAGCCCGCGCCGGGTCCTTTTTGCGCCGTCAGACAGTCGATGAAATTCCTCAAACACGGCTTTTTGGTCGCGGCTCGCAATCCCGACGCCCGTGTCGATGACCTGGATGGCAATATCTTCGCCGCGCCGCCGACACCCAACCAGTACGCCGCCCGACCGTGTGTAGCGCCGCGCATTGCTCACGAAATTCTGCAGGATGCGTCTGAGCAATGCCGGGTCGGAATAAATGCACAAGTCGGTAGTTGCAAAGCGAAGCTTAAGACCCTGTTCATCGAACGTCTGCGCAAATTGGCCGCGAAGTGCCGCAAACATGTCGCTGGCTCGAAACACCCCTCTTTTTGGCTCAGGCGCCGCTGTGTCGAGACGAGAAATATCGAGCAGTGCGCTCAACAGGTCCTCAACACTCAGCAGGCCGCTTTCTACCCTGGCGACGAGGGTATTTTGTTCCTCCGTCATTTCGCCGCGGTGCTCGTTCAGCAGCGCTGCAAACAACTTGGCCGCGTTTAGTGGTTGCAGCAGGTCATGTGCGGCTGCCCCGAGAAACCGGGTTTTCGAGACATTGGCGTCCTCGGCTTCTGCTTTGGCTTCCCTCAATGCCAGCATGGTGTCCTCGAGTTCGGCAGTTCGGTCTGCAACGCGTTCCTCAAGCAGTTGTTTGGCCTCAACCAGTGCATTCTCGACAGACTTGAACTCCGTGATGTCCGTGTACGTCGTAACAAAACCGCCGTCCGGCATTGGCTGACCACGAATCTCGATCACCTTGCCGTCGAGAAACGTGCTTTGGTAGCTGTATGCCGAACCTTCCCGGAGGTAATTTAGCCGCTTGCGGACTTGCTGCTCGATATCGCCATCGCCGAAGCGGCCTTTCTCCGCGTTGTAACGTATCAGGTCGGCCACCGACTCGCCGACATGCACCATGCCCTCCGGGTAATCCATGAGTTCGACGTAGCGGCTGTTCCAGCCGATAAGGCGCTGCGACGCATCCACTGCGCTCACGCCCTGCGTAATGTTCTCGAGTGTGGCTTCGGTTAACTGACGATTGAAGCGTACAGCCTCCGACGTCTCATCAAGCAACAGAACCACGTCACCGATTTCCATACCCGTCTTGCGCAACGCCGTGGTGATAACGACACGGGCCGATGCGGCGCCTATCGCGCCTGCCAAAAGGCGCTCGGTGAACTGCAGTAATCGCCTGTCCGCAGGAAGAGACGGTGAAATTACGATTCCCTCTGTTTCGGCGAAGTCGACAAATGACCGTTCGGCGTGGGCGTCGCCAAGAAACCGGTCGGCCAGCGCGCGCAGATCCGCGTTGGTCAGGTCTGACGCCGTAGTTGGGGCAGAAGTCTCACGCCCTCGCGCGATCGGGCTGGCGAACGCACGCGCCTGTATCTTCTCTATCATCGACTGGCGGCTCAGCAATGACACAACCACGAGGACCAGGATGTTCCCACCCAGCGACCATGCCACCCCGTGGGTCAGTGGATTCGAGCCGAAGTCAAACAGCAGCGCCTCGGGACGCAGCCAGGCAATATTGAACAGGCCATCGCCGATGAAATCTGCGCTGAACACACCGGATCGCGCCAGGGTCGGAAGAAATAGCGTAAACGCCCACAAGACGAACCCGGTTGTGAGCCCCAGGAATGCGCCGAGGCGGGTGGACCGTGGCCAGTAGATACCCAAAACAATCAGCGGCATAAACTGCGCCGCCGCCGCAAATGACAGCAAACCGATACTCGCCAATGCCGCCGATTCATCCATAGCGAGGTAGTAGAAGTAAGCAAGAACCGTGATACCGACAATCGCGCCGCGACGAATGTGAATCAGCAGCCGCGAATAGTCCGAGCGATCGGACAGGCCGAGGGTCTTGATCCTCAGCAGCGTCGGCATGACGATCTCATTGCAGATCATCGTAGAGAGCGCGACGCAGGCGACAATCACCATGCCGGTTGCGGCCGAGAAGCCACCCAGGAAAGCGAGGATCGTTAACCAGTCACGGCCATGTTCCATTGGCAACGCGAGGACGAACATATCGCCACTGAACTCCCCGAGCGGCAACATTTTCAATCCCGCCAGCGTGACGGGAATAATGAATACAGTGAAGATCAGCAAGTAGAGCGGAAACACCCAGCGTGTCGCTCGAATATTGACATCCCTGTGTGCTTCGACAACGGCCACGTGAAACTGCCGCGGTAAGCAGAAGATTGCGGCACTTGCCAGGATCAATTGTGTAATGAATGTGTCCGGAACATGGTCCAGCCTGAAAACGGAATCCGCCCTGGCAGCGGTAACGGTCACCTCGGCCTGGCTGCCTCCGAGCAGGACCAGCGCGAAAAGTCCAACTGCTATGAACGCCAGCAATTTCACGATCGATTCAAAGGCGATAGCGAGCATCATGCCTTCATGATGCTCTGTTACATCGATCTTGCGCGTGCCAAACAGGATCGCAAACACCGCAAGCGCGACGGCAACAACAAACGCAGTATCGTATTCCGCGCCGCCAGAAACAGAGTAGTTGGAGACAATACTGAAGCCGTTAACGACGGCCTTTAGCTGCAAAGCGATGTATGGCACGGAGCCAACGGTGGCGATGATCGTCACAAGCACGGCCAGGCTCTGGACCTTTCCGTAGCGGGCCGCGATGAAATCGGCGATCGATGTCAGGTTCTGGCGTTTACTGATCGTTACGATGCGGTCTATCAGCGGCCAGCCGAAAAAGATGACCAGCATGGGTCCGAGATAGATAGGCAGATAGCCCCAGCCGTTTTGTGCGGCACTCCCGACAGCTCCGTAAAACGTCCAGGAGGTGCAATAGACGGCGAGTGTCAGGCTGTAGACAAGCGCCCGAATATGAGGCGCGAAGCGACTCTGCTGAACATTGTCTCCCCAGTACGCGATAGCGAACAGCACCGTCACGTAGCCCAGCGACAGGACCAGCAGTACCCACCAATTGATCAAGCGAGCGCCCCCTCTGATTATTCTTGTCGGGGCAGTCTACTACTATCGTCGAATGCCCGCGACATAAGGCGTTTGCTAGATTCACCGGCGCAGAACTCATAATAGCACCAGAAGAAAGGGGAAACGCATGTCTCAGAACAACAGCTATTGGAGCGCAAATCTAAAGCTCGTAGGGCTATGCCTCGCGATCTGGTTTGTCGTTTCTTACCTGTTTGGAATCATTCTCGTCGAGCCGCTGAACAGCATCAAGCTGGGTGGGTACAAGCTCGGATTCTGGTTCGCACAACAGGGCTCCATCTACGTGTTTATCGCGTTGATCTTCTTTTACGCCAAGCGCATGGGCAAGCTCGACAAAGAGCACGATGTCCATGAAGACGACGAATAGGGGAACGCCATGACACTTCAAACAACAACTTACCTGATCGTCGGCTTAACGTTTTCGATCTACATTGGTATCGCCATCTGGGCCCGAGCCGCGACGACAAAAGACTTCTACGTTGCTGGCGGAAGCGTACACCCGGTCGCAAACGGTATGGCCACCGCTGCCGACTGGATGTCCGCGGCATCGTTCATTTCGATGGCCGGACTGATTGCCTTCATGGGTCCTGGCGATGCTGCTCGCACCGTACCTGCGCAAATTCGGCAAGTTCACAGTGCCCGAGTTCATCGGCGAACGTTACTACTCCAAGGCTGCTCGTATCGTAGCCGTCATCTGTCTGATCGTTGCGTCGGTTACCTACGTAATTGGCCAGATGAAAGGCATTGGCGTCGCGTTTTCTCGCTTCCTCGAAGTACGCTACGAGATCGGGTTGATGATCGGCATGGGTATCGTTTTCATCTACGCTGTTTTGGGCGGCATGAAAGGCATTACCTACACGCAGATCGCGCAGTATTGCGTGCTGATTCTCGCCTACACGATTCCGGCGATTTTCATCTCCCTGAGCCTGACAGGCGTCCCGATCCCGCAGCTCGGTCTCGGCTCGACCATGTCGGGTTCCGAAGTCTATCTGCTGGACAGGCTTGACCAGGTATTGCGAGATCTTGGCTTCCTCGAATACACGACCAACGTCAGGCTAAGCACGATGAACATGTTCATGTATACGTTCTCGCTAATGATCGGTACGGCTGGCCTGCCACACGTCATCATTCGTTTCTTCACTGTACCGAAGGTCAAGGACGCTCGCAGTTCTGCTGGCTGGGCGCTCGTATTCATCGCGATTCTCTACACGACGGCACCGTCCGTTGCCGCAATGGCTCGCCTGAACCTGATCGACACCTTCAACACTCCGGATGGTGGACACATGGTCTACGAAGAACGTCCGGACTGGGTTAAGAATTGGGAAGCAACTGGCTTGTTGGCCTTCGAAGACAAGAATGGCGACGGCGAAATTGCGTACTCAGCAGACCCCGCTACCAATGAAGTAACCAAGATTGACCGCGACATCATGGTCCTGGCGAACCCGGAAATCGCAGGTTTGCCGAACTGGGTCATCGCACTCGTGGCAGCCGGCGGTCTGGCCGCAGCCCTGTCGACGGCGGCAGGCTTATTGCTGGCGATATCTTCGGCCATATCGCATGACTTGCTGAAGGGCGTCTTTAAACCCGATGTGACGGAGCAACAAGAACTCCTTGCAAGTCGTATTGCCATGGCCGGCGCTATCATGCTGGCAGGTTATCTTGGCTTTAATCCACCCGACTTCGCAGCGGGGACGGTCGCCCTCGCCTTCGGACTCGCGGCCTCGTCGATCTTCCCGGCACTCATGTTGGGCATCTTCTACAAGCGCATGAACAAGGAAGGTGCTATTGCCGGCATGCTTGCGGGTCTGGGCGTCACTCTGCTGTATGTATTCCAGCACAAAGGCATCATGTTCATCGCCAGCACCTCGTTTATGGGTGACATGCCACAAAACTGGTTCCTCGGCATTGAGCCTAATGCCTTCGGCGCAGTTGGCGCATTGGTCAACTTTGGCGTCGCAATAGCGGTAGCCAAGATGACAGCACCGCCGCCGCAGGAAGTTATGGAATTGGTCGAGCACATCCGCGTGCCCTCGGGCGCCGGAGCTGCAATAACCCATTGATTCCCTAGAATCAAATTATTGGGGGGTCAATTCGACCCCCCTTTTTTTTGGGACCGATAAGGTACGACAGCGGCGTTGCTGTAGGATGTCACCTATGTTCACGAACAAGCATGTAGTTGTGGCGATGCTGGTCGCACCGGTACTCGCGATCATGGCCTGGTTCGCCATGGATTATTTCATCGGCGAACGCCCGCATGCCGCCAAAGACGGTGCCACCTACACACTGATCGCGAAGTCGAACTGCCGTTATGACAGCGGCCAGTGCGATCTCGAAAACTCCGATTTCACACTGAGTATTCGGCCAGTTTCGCTCACGACCAGCAGTGTGCAACTGGAGGTAACGTCCGCGTTCCCACTGCAAAGCGCTGCGCTCGGGCTCGTCGATAATGGCGCTGAACTGCTGCCAGCACCGATGAAACCCACGGCCGAAGACGGCCTGCGCTGGACGGCGCAAATTGACCGGCCTACCCGCGCAAACGCGGAGATACGCATCGCTGTTACGGCACAGGGCGCGATGTGGTTTGCTGAAGTTCCTGTCGTCTTTATGAAGCTCGCCGACGAGCCTTAGCCGCGTTCGTCTTTAGTCCAATGGATGACGGGGCTGGTCCTCACTAAACTGGCCGGAACTCGAATACTCACGGGACCGTCATGACTGACTACGCCACGCTGCATAGTGCATCTATCAGCAACCCGACCGATTTCTGGGCAAAGGCAGCCGAAGGAATCGAATGGGCCCAACGCTGGGACAACGTTCTCGAGCAGAAGGATGCAACCACCTATCGCTGGTTTTCCGGCGGCAAGCTGAATACCTGTTTCAATGCGCTGGACCGGCACGTGCAAGGCGGCCGCGCGAACCAGGCCGCAATCATCTACGACAGTCCCGTCACGGACTCGCAACGCAAGATCAGCTATGCAGAGTTGCTGTCAG
>JAACFG010000161.1 GCA_009937605.1 Gammaproteobacteria bacterium
CGATTCTTCCGGGCAAACTGAATCGCGTCGCGGATTGCGAGAACGTTGGCCTGATCAACGAACGCCGAGAAGATGGTTGTGAATTGCTTGCGAGGGATCCTGTATTCGGGAAAAGCCTCGTTTAGTTTGCGTTGTACCAGGCTGTGATCGCCAACCTGGAACAACAGGACCCGGTCGATCCTGATTAGAAGACAAACAGCAGCGTAGCCAACCACGAAGAAACGGAGTTTTTCTTCATCGTTGACGGAGAACGCCGGCTTGTCGATTTCCATGCGTACTTCGTCAATGACAGTCCACAGGTTGTCGCGCGCTGTCAGGAATCTCGCAAACCAGAAACCGATAGCTTCGTCTTCTGAGGGTCGAAACTCACCGCGCGCGATGATATCTGCCAGGTGCGACTGAGGCGGTGCATTGTCCAGTAGCTGCGTCGTGGCGGCGCTTAAGCCCGTGATCGAATCTGCGAGGGTCGTCAGCATCAGGGAGAGGAGGGTAGCTCCAGGCTATCCGGGTCATCAAAGAGCGACCAATGATCGGTCTCTATGCCCGCGAAAACTGTTGTGAAGCGTTCATTGTCGGCCGTTTCGCCAGTGACATTGCGGATATAAACCTTCTTGATCTGCTCCGGAAACTCATGAATGAGGGCGGCATAAACCTCCGGGTCCTGTTCGCCGCTGTCACCGACGAGCACAAATTCGCGGTCCGGGTACGCCTGCAAAATCTTCTTGATTGCCGCGGGCTTGGTTTCCGTGCCTTTCTTGAACAGATCGAAAAGGGTCTCATCGCGAAAACGTACAGATTTCAGATTCAACGTGGCCCACGGAAACCCCGAATCGTCGAGAAACTCGGTGAGCGGCGAATACAGTTGCCACGGGCTCGATGAAACGAAATGGAAACTGATATCACTGGCCGACCACTCCCGGTATTTGTCGGCCATACCGGGTGCCGCAATGAAATCGAGCAGGAACGTGTGCTCCAAAAGGCTCGCCTTGTCGGTCACTTTGGAGATCTTCACGGTATCGTCAATATCGCTGATAACAGACAAGCCGGCCGGCGCGACGAGGCGAACCACGCCGGTGGCCGCGCCAACGCCATACTCGATGCCACCGTCGACTGTGAATTCGGCAATGTCCGCTACTGGAACGACGATCGTGGATCCAAAATGACCGTTCTCTGCAGAAGGGGGCAGGGTGTAGTCACTTCCGGCCAGGGTGGCGACCAGGGACTTGCCGCGCTCGTTGTCGGCAATGAGCAGGTTCAGGCGGCGTGCCAGATTAGACTCAGTCTTATCGTCAGCAACCAGACCAAACTGCTCCTCGAGAATCGTTTCGAACAGAGCCATCCTGGCCGTACTGTCTTCAGGCTCATAGACCCAACCATGGATCGGCAGATGCCATTCCTGGTTTTTTTCGTCCAGCCAGCCGGTAGTGCGGAATAGCACGAGGTTCTCATCATCATCCAGGCCTGAAACCGCCGGATTGGCATCATCCTTAGGCGGTTGGCCATCGCTGCACGCTGTCAGAAGCAGAGCCAGGGCGAGGATAAACAGTCTTGGCATGGTGTTGGCCCGTCAATACGCAATATGTCAGACGCATAACATATCGCGTTTGACCGGACTCGTAAGCCGATGAGGTCCAATTTTCGCGCAATGAGTTTAGAATGCGACCATGCGGACAAGAACACTACTAATGCAGACGGCGTTACTGCTGGTCGCTAGCCTGTCAGTTACGTCGCCGAATGCACAAATGGTCGATACGCAGGCTGCTCAACTGATAGCAGAGCGGCCGAATGCCGGTGGTGAGAGTACGGAAGTGACGGTCAATATCTACCTGTTCAACATCGACGAGATCGACGATGTTCGCCAGCGGTTCAATGTTGATATGTTTCTCAACATCTCCTGGCACGACCCACGACTTGCGTTACCGGAAGAAGAACAGTCAGGTCAGCTTCGAACGTTCCCGATCGACGAAATCTGGACTCCACGCGGGCTTATCGTCAATGAGCGGGGACTTGGCTTCCAATTGCCGCTGGTTGCCGAGGTCGATGCCAGAGGCAGGGTCGTTCAACGTCAACGAATGTCCGGAGAGCTAGCCGTGAATCTGGATCTCCGGGCTTTTCCGTTCGATACGCAAGAGCTGCCAATCGAAGTCATCTCTTATCAATACAACCCGGACGAAATACGATTCTCACGGGATTCGAAGTTCGCTGCAGACGTGGACCAGTTCAGCGGTGAAGGGTGGCACTTCAGTTTGCGCGACATCGACTTTGACGAGTTTTCGGTTCCCGCCGTAGAACAGACCCGGCCACGAATGACATACATCGTAGAAGCGCAACGAGAATCGCAATATTACCTTTTGACGTTGTTCCTGCCGATGTCACTCATCGTCTTCATGTCCTGGACCGCGTTCTGGATCCAGCCGAATGTCGTTCCACCGCGAATCGCGATATCGACGGCCTCAATCTTCTCACTGATAGCGTTTGGCGTTAGCATCCGTTTGAGTTTGCCGCGCGTCTCGTACATGACTCGTGCCGACTTGTTTGTCGTCGGCTGCACATTGCTGGTGTTCCTCGCGCTTGCCGTCGCGGTCGCGGGAAGTCGGTGGGCAAGTGCCGACAAGATGGATAAAGCACTCCGGTTGAACGCAGTGATGAGATGGGTTTATGCCGTGATGTTCTTCATTGTCGTTGCTGTGGCGTATACGACACACTGAACCGCGTTTGGCCATTAGCGAATTCTCGAACTCCGTCGCCCGCAGGGCTGCCTGAAGATACGATGTCCTAAATAGGATATCGCATCAATGCGCCGCTGTATAAGCTGGATCGTACAGGAACGCCAGGAAGCTAAAAGACAACAGAATCAAGGGGATAATGCCATGGCTCAATTGCGCGCATTGATCATCTCGTTACTAGCGATTGCTGTGGCGGCATGCGGGGCTGACAATGATGCCCAGCCCGACCCGCAGTCCAAAACACCACCCAATATCCTGCTCATCGTGGCCGACGACCTTGGGTACAGCGACATTGCCTCCTTTGGCGGCGAAATAAGCACGCCCGTGCTCGACCAGCTCGCCAATGAGGGCCTGCGATTTTCGAATTTCCATGTGCTGCCCACTTGTTCTCCTACGCGTGCCGCCTTGATGTCCGGCAACGATAATCATGTGGCCGGGATGGGGGTGATGAGTGAATTCATATACCCGGAGATTGCCGGCTTGCCAGGCTATGTTGGCCACTTGGCGGATCAAGTAGCAACTATTCCCGAAATTTTGCGTGGAGCGAGCTATCACACCTACATGGCGGGCAAGTGGCACCTGGGCGAGGCGGACGACCAGAGCCCTTACGCACATGGTTTCGAGCAGACCTTCACGATGATGAACGGGGGCGGCAGCCATTGGGCAGATATGCGTCCGCTTTCACCCCCTCAGAAGATGATCTATCGCCGAAATGGCGAAAGGGTTTCAAGTTTGCCAGACGACTTTTACTCGTCCAAAGACTATACGAATGCGCTGATCGAATTCATCGACAGCGACAACGGCGATGGCAAGCCGTTTTTCGCATACTTGTCCTTCACGGCCCCGCACGATCCGTTGCACGCTCCGGCAGAGTACATTGAGAAGTATCGTGGTATGTACGATGGCGGGTGGGACGCCCTGGCGGCTAACCGACTCGCGAGCCTCAAGAAACTCGGCCTGGTACCCGACCATGTTGAAGAACTTCCCGGGAATTTCATGACATCGGACTGGGAATCGCTGAGTATTGATGATCAGAGGGCACACAGTCGCGACATGGAAGTGTATGCAGCGATGGTCGAATACATGGATATGTCAATCGGCCGACTTTTTGAATTCCTGCAGTCAAACGACCTGTATGACAATACGCTGATAATCTTCTTTTCCGACAACGGTGCCAACGGTGCTCCGGCGACCGCATATCCGGGTAATGCGGACGGCAGCTACCTGGCAACATTCGACAACGAGATCGACAACCGCGGCAGAGCCAGTTCGTTCGTCGACATGGGGCCAAATTGGGCCCAGGCTAGTTCCGCTCCGCTCAGGCTGTTCAAGAGTTTTACGTCGCAGGGCGGAATCAAATCACCAATGATCGCGAAGCTGCCAGGTCGGATGTCATCAGGCGGAGGATGGAGCGATGCATTCCTTCATGTGACAGACGTTATGCCTACAATGCTCGAGGCTGCGGCGGTGGACTTTCCGGAACAACTGGCTGGGCGTTCAGTGAGGCAGCCCACCGGACTGTCAGTGATGCCAGTTCTTCTTGGCGAGAAAGAAGACGTGCGTGGTGACGAGGGAATAGGCTATGAGCTATTCGAGATGAAAGCCTATATAAAGCAGGAAATGAAGATCCTGCGATTGCCTGAACCGTTCGGCACGGGAGAGTGGCAGCTATACAACCTCGAAGAGGACCCCGGTGAGATACTCGACCTGTCGGACCAACACCCGGACCTGGCGAGACAAATGATCGAGGAGTGGATGCAGTATGCAGAGACCAACGAAGTCTATGACCACAAAGGATACTTCGACGAACTCTATCGCAAGGCCTATGGCGTGAACTGATAAACTGATGGCGCGAGAAGCGGTCGTATTACCTGTGTGAAGTACGAATAGGGCTTCTCGGAACTTTCGCCTATATTGACAATGAGTTAGTTTGGTTAGTCCGGGATTGGAAACATGAACAATTTGTCGCTCAAGCAGTTTTCAACAAATGATCCCGACGAAATGGCTGCTGGAGTAAGCGTCACCGCGCCAGGAATGCGGATCGGAACGCGAGCCGCTGGACGATTCTCAGCGAAAATTGATGCTGTCCAACTGGACAACAATTTAGCGATGCAGCGCATCCGCACAAAGAACATCAGAGTACGTGGCGAGCCGACTCGCACCTATACATCGTTAACTATTCCGTTGACCGGGGGGTTCGAGATCGACCGAGATCGACGATGCAATCTCTTCGGCCAGAATTCGGCTCACGTCCAACATGGTGATCGGCCGTTCGATCTGGCGTCAGCTGAGACCGCCGTCTTGGTGGTCAATATTGACGACTCCACTCTGGAATCAACGGCTTCGAATCTCGCGCGCAAAAATCACGAAACGTCCCCCAAGGTTCGTAGCCGAATCTCGCTGTCCGGTCCAAGTGGCGTTCGTCTCTGGCGGGACGCGTGTTCGCTTTGGTCGCGCGTCGTACACGAAGATTCGTCCCCGGCGTACAGGCTGGAGATCGTCGAGCGGGAAAAAGAGATTGCGGCCGACATTGCGCTCGCAGCCGGGATCGTAGATGAAGGGCCCGAACCGTCGCTTATCGAGCAGCGACGTTCTCGTGCAAGACTGAACCAGGTCGAAGAGTGGATCCTGGCCAATCTCGACATGCCGATATCTCGCGACAAATTGTGCGCGGTCTCCGGCCTCCAGGTGCGGGCATTGTCACGATACTTTGCGCATACCTATGGGAAAAGCCCCATGCGGTTTGTTAGAGACCGCCGGCTTGATGCCATCTACAGAGTGCTCCTCGCTGCAGATCCGGCAGAGGTAACCGTCACACATACGGCTGTGGATTTCGGTTGTTATCATCTTGGTAGATTTGCTGCTGACTATCGCGCTGCGTTTGGCGAGAGCCCAATCGACACGCTGCGCAACTAGCTTCTGGCATCCCGGTGATAAACAGCACGTTCGCATACGCGAATGCGCGCTTCCGCTAAAGTCGCAAACTGGAAAAGCTCGTCGGCGGCAGAACTCAGCATGTCGTCGATGAGCGAATCAACCCGAAGCCAGCTCGCCTGCAATTCACGCCTCTCTGCATAGAACGTAATTCTATCGGCATCTGCATACGCTCTGGACTTTGTGTCATCAGGGGTACATTGCGCCTCTAATCTGGCCAAAATGTCGTCGAGAATTCTTCGCCCGTCCTTCCGCAGTTGTGTGTTTTGCTGGGCGAGTCCGTCCGCAAGCGATATCAATTCGCCGAGTTCTAGTCGCACGGATTCCTGTGTCGATCCTGGTCTCTCGTTTTGAACGTTCTTCATAGTGCCTGTCAGCATTATCGATAAAGAGCCAGTCGTCTATCCGATTTGGGACGAATCCATTCACATCCAAATGTCCCAAAACGGATTGCGGCTGTTGACGATGTGGCCGAGTGTATTCGTATGCTTGGCTTCTGGGCATATGCGCTACTTCGCGCGGACGAAACTTCTAGCGCCGGTTCGGTCGCCACCTGTCAGTGAGCCTAAAAAAGCGAGCCTAAAACAGCGAGCCTAAAGCAATGAATTCAACAAACAGATTTCGAGTACTCTCAACATTCCTGATCGGATGCATTTCTGTAGTCGCGGGGATCTCGGTATTTGCTGCCGGTGGCGTTGTCACCGGGCCCAATGTCGAAGCACCAGACCGCTACGTGTACTACCCGGGTACGGAAACACTAGCGGAAGATGAAATTCGCATCATCGCCTGCGGCACCGGCATGCCGGATCAGCGGCAGGCTCAGGCGTCAGCCTGTTTTCTGTTCGAACTGGGCAACGGCGATAAATTCATCTTCGATATCGGCTCGGGCTCGATGCGCAATATTGCGTCGCTGATGATCCCCTACGAATATCTCACCAAGATCTTTCTGAGCCATTTGCATACCGATCACTGGGGTGACCTGGATTCACTGTGGGCGGGCGGTTGGACGGCAGGGCGGCCAGTCCCGCTCGAGATCTGGGGACCTGCCGGGGCGACCGAGGACATGGGTACCGCTTTCGCCATTAAGCACTTTTTGCTGGCTAATAACTGGGACAAAAAGACGCGCGAATTCAAGATTACGCCGATCCCCGGCCAGATCACCGTTCACGAATTCGATTACAAGGGTGTCAACGAAGTCATCTATCAGGAAAATGGTGTGACGATCCGCTCCATCCCGGCCATTCATGCCGGCGATGGCCCGGTCAGTTTCATTGTTGAGTACGCGGACCTCAAAGTCGTCTTTGGCGGCGATACGTCACCGAATAAGTGGTTTGTCGAGTACGCAAAGGATGCAGATGTCGTTATCCATGAGTCCTTTAATACGCCTAA
>JAACFG010000162.1 GCA_009937605.1 Gammaproteobacteria bacterium
AAGTCCCCTGTTCCACACCCTGCTCCGTGAACGCTTCCTGCAGGTTTGGCGCCCGTACTGAGCGCTGGAACATCGTGCGAAACCGGACAGGAACGGGCAACTGCCACTCGCCGCCAACCTTCCACGTTTCGACGCGGCCAGCGTTATCGTACTCCGATATTCGCGCCCCAAGTTCGAGCCCCAGGTATTCGGCCCATGCCGCACCCTCGGCCAACGGAATCGCCGCCTCGGCGTACAGTTCCGCGACGGATTCCTTGCCAACGATACTGGCCGACGCGCGGTAGCCCAATTGATCATCAAGCGACAGGGCGGGGTCGGCTGTGAAATCGCCTTCATCCGTACGATATTCAGCACCGAAGGCCAGATTGACCGGGCCCGCCCACCAGCTGAACGGCGCGCCTCTTATGTAGGCGCTCAATACTTGCTGATTGCGGGTCGTCTCGTTCATATAGGGGTCGGTCCGAATGAACGCAATCGCGGCTTCGGAAAGATTGCCGGCACCGAACAAATTGACCGGTTCACAACCGCCGCTCGGATCGAAGCACTGACCTGTCACGGGATCTACGAGCAGTCCCTGTTGCAGGCGCGAAGAGGATGCGTCATTCAGCAGGAATTCCTCTTCCTGACCATCGGACCACGTGTACCACGCATCGTATTTCCAGGTTTCTCCCAGGTCGCCGCGAAGACCCAACACTACGCGCGCGTATTCTTTGTTCGCGGTAATGGTCCGGGAACCCAGCTCCACCATGCGCCGGCCCAGTGCGGCGCCCACGATACCGGGGCCCAGCGGAAACCACTCATCCGCCGCAATCTGCTGCATCTCCGGTGTCAGCGCGGGATTGTCCGTGTTAATGGAGAAGAAACCGTTTGCGGGAATCGGCGCGAGGTTCTGCACGGCGTCATTTATCGCGTACGAACCTTCGGCATAGAACTCGGCGCGATCTGAGAACTCGTACTTGAACATCGCCCCGACGAGCGAGCGTTCCAACGGAATTTGCAGGTAATTGCCGGGCGCGTAATTGTAGAAATCGGTCGAAAAATCGAACGGCAGCGGATTGCCATCGCTGTCGAACGTAATCCTCTCCGGGACGCCGTCTCCGAAATCATGGCGCGGTGCCTGGACGATCCCCTCCGGTACGGTGGAACTGCCACCCGGGCTAACGGTCCCGTCCCAGTTATCCACCAGCGTCTGTGACGTGAACTCGCGCTGGTAGGCGAAGGTTTCCTCGCGGTCGTAGTAACCACCGTACAGCGTCACGTTGCCCCGACCGTCGGCGAAATTACGTCCCCAGGTCAGGTTGATGTCAAACATGTTCGAGTCGCCAGCTTCCGTTGTATAGACGCTCGTATCCAGCGCAATTCCCTCAAAGTCGTCCCGAATGATGAAGTTCACGACGCCGGCAACGGCATCGGCACCGTAGACTGTTGTGGCGCCACCGGTGATTATCTCCACACGCTCGATCAGCGCCTGGGGAAGACTGTTGACGTCAACGGCGCTACCTGCACCGGAGGGCGCAATGCGCCGGCCGTTAAGGAGCACGAGCGTCCGGTCCGCCCCGAGGCCACGAAGATTGACGGTCGCCGAACCACCACCGCCCGGATTATTGGACACGCGCCCGAAATCCGGCGCAACCTGCGGCATCTGGTTGAGTGACTCCTCGAGCGTTGCCTGTCCGGACAAGGAAAGCGTTTCGTCGTCAATCGTTGCGATCGGGCTTACCGCATTGAAATCGCGTCTCGGCAGACGCGACCCGGTTACAACGATTTCCTCCACGGCCTCACTGGCTGTGCTGGACCCACTTTCCTGGGCAACGGCCTGAGAAACAGCACTGCAAAGCACAGCGGTGGTAAGGGCAAATGTACGCAACTTCATCATCTTCCCCCTAAGAGACAATGCATTCTTCTTATTTCTAGTACTCGGATACTAACAGAAAGTTGGTGAAGCCTGAGAAATCAGGGACTTATGTCTTGTCCTGCTCGAAGGTCGCGGGCGCGGCCAGGCTGCGGAGAAACGCCTCGATCTGCATTAACTCCCGGTCATTGAGGTCCAGCGGCTTCGCCTCGTTATGGCCAATCATCGCGTCCGGCGCTGCGTTGTAGTGCGCCAGTACGTCAGCCAGCGTCGCGAGCTGCCCTTTGTGGCCATACGGCGCCGTGTTTTCGAGGTTGCGCAGTGATGGTGTGCGGAACGCCCCGATGAGGTCCGCACCCGTGCGTGCGAAGGCAAGTTCTCCGCACTCTTTGCGAGCCGCATCGTTGTGTGGGCCCTCGCAATTAAACGGATGCTCCAGTACTTCTCGAACACCGACAATACGGCCTTTGTCGGGTACCTCTCCAGGAAAGTTGATTAGACCGGTATTGTGAAATTCGTTGTTCGTCAGGAGCGGCCCGTTGTGACACTGCGTGCAATTCGCCTCGCCAATGAAGAGTCTCAGGCCGCGAACCTCATCGTCCGAGAAAAGCGCTGCCTGTCGCTCCCGGTCCTCCGCGGCAACGGCGGCAACGTATTCGTCGAAGCGCGACGTCGTTGGCATGATCGTGCGTTCAAACGCGGCGATCGCTTTGCCAATGTTGGAATACATCGTGTCAACGCCGGCGGCCTCGCCAAACAGGGACTTGTACATGCGCCAGTACTTCTTGTCCTCGACGACGATCGCGATTGTCATCAGCCGATTACTCGCATGTTCATCCGGATCTTCCAGTGGCGACAGCGCCTGCGACCACTGACTGTCGCGACGCCCATCCCAATACTGCCAAGGGCTGTAGGCCGTTCCAACGATGCTCGGCGTGTTGCGTTTCGACATGCCGATTGCCACACCCTTCGGCAGGCCGTCGGTGAAGTGACGCTCCGGTTGGTGGCAGGTAGCACACGATATCCCGCCATTTACGCTGAAGCGCGTATCGAAGAATAGCTGCTGACCAAACTCGATAGCCGTTGGGTTGTCTGCGACCGCGTTAGTCGGGTCCGGCGGCAGATCCGGTAGTGACTCGAGCCACAGCGACTCCAGCACAGCAACCTCGTCTTCCGACCAGGCGGCCGGCGGGCGATTCTCTGACCACCACCAGGCGGCGCTCGCAACCGCGAGCACGGCAATGACGATGACTATGATCGGCGCGCGAGTATTCACAAGGTAATCGGGATCACCACGGTCTCTTCGGACTCATCGCTCCGAATGGTCACGAACATCTCCCAGTCGCCGCTCATGTGAAAGCGCACGCCATCGAGCCGGTAGTAGCCATCGCCGAGGTCCTCGGTGACACGGGGTTGCGTTGGCAAGCCATGATTGTGCGCGGGCATGCCTCCGTCGACTTCGATATCCGCTCCTTCTATCGGGTCGCCGGAGTCCGATTCGACGTACAGTATCCAGCTGTGCATGCGATTGATCTCGGGCGGCCCGTCCGGCGTCGTGTACGTAACGATGAACTCATTGGCGTGCGAGGGCTGCGACATCGGCAGGAGCATCGCCGCCAGCAGCATTGCCGCGGGCGAAGATTTCGCGAACCACCGCTTGAGGCGACCGCTCATGGCTAGATATTGAATCTGGATCAACACAAGTATTCCTATGAACAAGGGCCAGTAACCCCAGCCCGTAAACCCGACTTCGAACGGAAATACGGCAGCGTAGACTTCACCGCTGTCCGCATTCGTCGCGGACACAATACCAATGAAGTCGCCTTCGTTTTCAAATGTGTGGACCACGGAGTAGACATCTGGTTCAAGTGTGGCCGACTGGTAGAACACGGTCGCCGCATCGAGATCGTCGATTGCCTCGATATCCTCCATGCGCGCGAAGCGCCCCTTGCCCGTGACGTCGCGAATAATGCGAAAGTCGATCGGCATCGTCTGCAGGGCATCGTGCATGAACTCCATGACAAACACGCTCTCCCCGGCGGCAGGCAGATCTTCGCAGAACTGCTCGTGCCCGCTGGTACGCGGTTGATAGATCTTGAAGTGGGCCCGCAGGTAGTTGACTTTAATGACACAGATGTCATCTTCCTCCACCACGCCACCGTGGGCAAAAGCCTGCGTCTGCAACGCAAGCAGCAGGAATAAAGACACCATGCCCCGACTGATCATGCGAGTATTCTATCCATGTATTTTCTGCTGAGCACAATTGCCCTGCTTGCCGGCCCGTTTGTGTACGCATTGGGCCGTCACAACAAGGTGACGGAGCGCCTGCTGGACGTCATGATAATCGCGGCGATCGCATGGATTATCGGCGTCCACATCGTGCCCGACGCCGTCCAGGCCGCCGGCTGGCCGGCGTTGGTCGTCCTCGTGCTTGGCATGGCCTTTCCCTATGTGCTGCGCCGCATATTTCATCTCGCAACGAAAGCAATGCACGCGGCGCTGCTGTTCATTGCTGCACTGGCACTTGTTCTGCACGCTGTTATCGACGGTATCGCGCTGCTTCCGGGCAATGGTGAAGAGCTCGGTATCGCTGTAATCCTGCATCGCTTGCCTGTTGGCATGGCCATCTGGTGGACGTTCCGACCAGCAATAGGCACCAGGGCCGCGGTGGCGGCCTTCGCGTTGATCATCGGCGCCACTGCTCTTGCGATCTACTACGGAGCACCCGTGGTCGAGCTCGCTGAAAGCAGGATGCTGGCACTGTTCCAGGTCTTCGTCGCCGGCTCGCTGGCCGACATGGTCATTGTCGGAGTACGCGATCTGTTCAGGCGCAAGGCTCGACCAGCTCAATAAGCAGTCCGCCCGTGTCTGCCGGTTCAAGATAAACGATTCTGATCAGACGCGACGCCGCAGGTAAATTGCAGCGATACCCATCGCCGCCGTTGCAGCCAGGCAATAGAACCCCAGGTACAGCATCTGTTCCGGCAGTGCGACACCCTGATCAATCAAAGTGCCAGTCAGCCCCGGTCCTGCCGCCGTGGCAACCACGACCGCGGAAACCGTGACAGCTCGAATCGCCCCGAGATACGCCGTGCCATAAATCTCCGGCCACAACGAGCCGAATAACGTCGACGACGCACCATAACTGATCCCCAGCAATACCATTACCCCATACAACACGACCGGTGGCCCGCTGAGCGCGAGCACAAGACACGAGGCTGATAACGGCAGCAGGAAAAACGGCAATACTGAGACCGCGCCATGTCGATCTACTATCGAACCGGTCAGCAAGGCAACAACGACGGTTGTCAATGACAATGCAACCAGGGAAGTCGCAAAGAGCTGTGGTGGCCAGCCGTTCAGTGCTGCCATGTAGTCCTGGTGATAGAAGATCGTCGTGCCAATAAAGCCGGGTGCAAGTACACCGGTGAGCAACACCCAGAAGATTGGGTCACGAACCACTTCCCGTCGCATCCAGCTACGCACATGGCGCGCGGGCTTGTCAGATTTGGCGCCTGGTGAATGCGGTTCGCGCGGCACGCTATAAGCCCAGTAACAAAACGGCAGGCCGACGACCAGCAGTAGTAACGCGGCGACTGACCATCCCGCCTGCATTCCGTAAGCCAGTGTGATGAGGGAAAAAACCAGCGGTATCGTGGCTTCACCGCCCTGGTGGCCAAGCACGACCAATGAAACGGCTCTGCCACGCTCAGCGTGAAACCAACGACCAGTCGCCGTCAGGGCCATGTGCGTCATCATGCCCTGGCCGAGCAGGCGCAGCAGGAAGATGGCGAACACCAGCAACATTAACGTTGTAGCAAACCCGGCCAGTAACGCCGCGCCCGCGAGTGCCGGCACGACGAATGCGATCATCTTATCCGCCGCGACATGGTCGACCATGCGACCAATCACAGGCAGGCAGGCGGCACTGCCCAACGTGGCATACATGTAGAGACGACCAAACTCTCCGTGACTAAGACCGAATGCAGCCTGCCATTCAGCAATCGAGGCAGAAATGAAATACGTCTGCCCAAAGCTCGAGAAAAAGGTCAGCGCGAAGCCGCCGGCAATCCATCGAAAGTTTTCTTTGATGAAGCTCTGCATGTCCTTTGGACGACACTCGATCGTCATTCCCGCGTACACGACCTTCCGGTGTACTTCCTCAGTGTTGACCTTCGTCCAGTTGCCAGAACAGGAACGAATAGATGTCGGCGACCCTCGACAGCAGCTGGTCTCGGGTGGAGCCGATACCGTGGCCTGAATCAAACTCGACCCGCAGTAATACCGGCGGGCCGTCCTCACCATTGACCGCCTGCAGCCGTGCTGCCATCTTGCCCGACATCCATACGTTGACCCGATTGTCGTTGTAGCCGTGGGTAAGCAACGCGGCCGGGTAGGTCTCACCGTCCCGGACGTGGTGGTACGAGCTCATCGCCAGCAGTCCCCTGAAACCTTCCTCTTCGGTGACGGTGCCAAACTCCTTGATGTTGGGTACACCATTGGTTGTGGTCTCCGCGCGGACAGCATCGAGCATGCCGACCTGCATCACGACGGCGCCGAACAGGTCGGGCCGTTCCGTGACCGCTCTCCCGGCAAGAATCCCGCCAGCGCTACCACCCATGGGCGCCATGTTCGCCGGTGAGGTATAGCCTTTGTCGACGAGATACTCAGCACTGGCAATCAGGTCCAGCCAGGTATTGGGCTTATTCGCCATACGGCCCGCGTAATGCCATTCCTGTCCGTACTCACCACCACCGCGCACGTGGGCGACAGCAAACACACCACCGCGTTCGAGCCATGCAAGCCTTGTCGGTGAAAAGAACGCGGACATGGAGGACCCATAGCTACCGTAGCCATAGACAATGGTGGGATTGCTTCCATCCATCTTCAAATCGGCGCGATGCAGAATCGAGAGCGGAACCTGGGTGCCGTCGTGCGAGGTGACCAGCACCTCCTTCGCCACAAACCCTTCGAGATTGTCGAACTTGCCGACCGGAATCATGCCGGTGTCCGTAAAGGTGCCAGCCGTGGGTTCGTAGGCGTAGCGCACGCCCCCCTGGATCCATGAGGTTTCGTAGAGCACAACGCCATCGATCTCAGGTGAGACCGATGAAACGTATCCCGCGCCCGCTCGCGGTGTGCTGAGAACTTCCATCGATTCGCCCGGTGCGGCACGAACCACCTTATTGAGGC
>JAACFG010000032.1 GCA_009937605.1 Gammaproteobacteria bacterium
TAGCGCACCAGGATTGCGCGGAAGTCGTTGACGTTCGTGCATGTTGGGCCAGTCACCACGAGGTCATCCAGGGCAGCAAAGAAACCATATGTGTCGTTATTCGACTGCATTGCGACTGCATCCGTCTGCGAGCGTTCAAGCGTATCGGGAGATACGAGACAACCCGCATTGTCGCCAGCGCCATCTATGCCGTCCGTGTCAGCCGCGATCGCCGAGATACCCTTGTGACCGTCAAGCGCGATTGCCAGGGCTAGTGCGTACTCACCATTCCGGCCGCCTCGGCCCGTGCCGGTAATCTGCACGGTGGTTTCTCCCCCCGAGAGGATGACACAGGGCTTTTCAACTGGACCTTTGCCCGACGCAATGTCGATCGCAAGTTGCGCATGCTCCTCGGCGAGCTCACGGGCATCCCCGGCAAGGTCGCCGAGCACGTAGGGATTGATGTCGGATTCCAGCGCTCGTAATGCAGCCGCCTGAAGAGCGTCGTCACTTGTCGCCAGGATACGGACATCACTTTCTAGTGCACTTGCCGCGTCAATGACGGTTGGGCCTGATGCGACAACAGATGGGTCGTTGCCCGGTACATCGGAGATGATCAGGGTAATTACATTCGCCGGAGCGCAAGCCGCGGCCAGCTTGCCGCCTTTGACCGCCGACAGTTCTTTGCGGGCGCTGTTAATCTCCTGGATAGTCGCGCCACTGCGAAGTAGTTTGGCGGTCGCCGCCTGCTTTTGTTCCAGCGTCACCCCCGAGGCAGGTGCGCACAGGAGCGATGATCCGCCACCGGAAAACAGGCAAACGACGGTATCGTCAGGCGAGAGCCCAGAGACCGTGTCGAGAATTCTGCGAGTAGCCGCCACCCCGGTTTCGTCGGGAACCGGGTGCGCCGCTTCAACGACCTCGATGTGCTCACAGCTGGCCCCATGCCCGTACGGGACAATGACAAGGCCAGAGAGCGGTTCGGCCCATTCCTGCTCGATGATTGCCGCCATGCTGGCTGCGGCCTTGCCAGCACCAACGACAATGACATTCCCCGCCGGCCTGTCTTCTAGCCATAGGGGCATGCATGCGGCGGGTTTTGACGCTGCAACGGCCGCGTCGAACAGCATCCGGAGAAAAGCCCGGTCGTCGATCATCCGACCGTCAGGTCGCCTTCTGTCTTTACGTGAGGCGCGAGGCGCTTCAGCAGTGGTGTCAATTCCGGGCGGTTTTCCTGGAGCTCCGCTATCGAGAAACCGGAAAGCTCATAAGGCAGGACCAGCCAGTCGTTCGTCTCGTGGATGAAATACTCTGGCGTGCGCAGCGTCTTCTCCGTGGGGCGATACCAGACGGATCCGATGCGTATGTCGTGCGGCAGGTTCCGGCGGGTCTTCTTCGTGAGCTGGTTGATGACGGCGCTGACACTGGACCCGGTGCTGTAAACGTCGTCGACGATCAGCATCGAATGGTCCGCGCACAGATTCTCGAGCAGGTACTGCAGTCCGTGAACCCGAATGGAGTCCGCCTTGCTGACCATCTGCGAATAGTCCCGCGCGCCGGTGTAAGACGTGCGAATGGCAATGTGGTCGGTTTTGACGCCGAAATAGTCGAGACCTTCCTGGACCGCGATACCAACGGAGCTGCCGCCCCGCCACAGGCCGACCAGGAAATCGGGCTTGAAACCCGCCTCGTAGATATTGGCTGCCAGCTGGAAGGAGTCCCGTAGGAGATCGTCCGCGGCAATAAATCGCTCGTTCATTATTGTTGTTCCTGGCGCGTGCTGAGCTAGAATGTCTGTCAGCCATTATAAGGCTGCTTCCTAGTCCGCACTCAAGAGAATAATAATGGACAAGACCGTACTCTCCGCCCAGGACCTGCTCGAGGACTCGATCGAGCTGGGGATCAAGATACTCGATAGTGGCTTCGAGCCGACGATGATCATCGCTATCTGGCGTGGCGGAACCCCGGTTGGCCTGGCATTGCAAGAGACCCTGGCGTACTGCGGCATAGCATCAGATCACATCGCCATCCGCACGTCGTCCTACACCGGGGTTGACCAGCGAGGCCATGTGGCTGTTCACGGGCTGAATTACATCATCAAGAAGATCTGCCACGACGACCGGGTGTTGATCGTCGATGATGTCTTCGACACCGGCAATACGATCAAGGCAGTTGTCGAGGAGCTCGGTGTGCGCGCGCGCGGCAATACACCCGAAGACATCCGGGTAGCTGTCCCGTGGTTCAAGCCGAATCGCAACGAAACCGATATGACACCGGACTACTTCCTGCACGAGACCGATGCCTGGCTCGTGTTTCCTCATGAACTCGATGCTCTGACGCCTGAGGAACTGGAGAAGTACCGCCCCGAAATTGCCGAGATTGTGCATCGCGTCAAGTCGCCGGCTCTGTCGGCCTGACGCATGCGCAGGATCTGCGTTTATTGCGGCTCGAACCCCGGTGCACGGCCCGAGTACGCGGCTGCCGCGACACAGCTGGCCGATGTGCTGGTGCGGCATGAGATCGAACTTGTCTACGGCGGCGCCGACAAGGGCGTCATGGGAATTATTGCCGATGCCGTACTGGAGCAGGGCGGCAAGGTGCATGGCGTTATTCCGCAGCTGCTCACGGATAAGGAAATCGCGCACCAGGGCCTGACCGAGCTGCATGTAGTGGCGTCGATGCACGAACGCAAGACCATGATGGCGGCCTTGTCCGACGGGTTCATCGCGATGCCCGGTGGCTACGGTACGCTCGAAGAAATCATCGAGATCGTTACGTGGGGCCAGCTGCGCTTCCATGACAAACCCTGCGGTTTGCTAAACGTCGACGGATTTTTCGATCATTTGCTCGCGTACCTTGACCACGCAAACGGTGAAGGTTTTCTCCGCCGTGAGAATCGGGACATGCTGCTGGTCGACGCGGATCCGGTCGCACTCATTCAGCAGTTCGAACGTTATGCCGCACCGCATGTGGAAAAGTGGACGGCCTAACAGAAACTTAGTTTGAGCTGCCCTTTGGCTGGCGCGCGCAAATTCTGGCCGTGCAGCGCATAACGGATACCGAATCGTCGACCCTTCAAATCGTCGCCAATGCACATCAACAAGGGCGATATGAATATTTCGAGCGGTTCTCCCGTTGGGATATCACCGATTTTCGCCGTAATGTGGACCGAATCGTCTTTGAGCGTTACGGCCGGGTAACTCGCAATTTCGTCGGGCGTTCGGTCGACGTACTTGTCATTGACCTGGCGCTTGGGAAGGCGGTCGGCCACGTAGAACGCATTGTGATTCGGCAGGGTAATCGATAGCGATGCGTCGATAATCGGCTCTTCGCCCTGGTTATACACGACGAGCTGCAGGTTCTGTGCGCGCTTATCAAACAGGAAATGATCGTCCTGGTGGCGATAACGTGACCGAATCTGGTTCAGCTCCATCAGGATGTCCTCTGGCGAACGGTCAACGTAGGGATCTTCGGTACCGTAAAGACGCGCGTGAGTGAGTCGCGCCACCATTGTCGTCGAGCCAGAGTTTGTCGAGATATTGCGAATATTCAGCATCTCTTCGAGTTTTGCCGAAGCGAGGGCCGACGGCATCGACGACAAATCGCAGGTTGGCAGCGCAAGTTCCTTGTGAATGATATCGCCAGGGAAACCGACTTCGATATCGCCGGCTGACACGGAGTCCCGGAATTTGCGCTCAAAGAGTTCCATCAATTGCCGGCGGCCCATCTTCACTGCCGCATCCTTGACTCGCACATAGGCATCGCCGCGCCTTAACTGCTCGGAGAAATCCACACGCATCATGTACGGTCGATCCTGGCAGTCACCTATCTCGAAAACGCCAACGCGGGTGCCGTCGAACGACACCGGTTTGTAGCGAATCCGTATCGGCGGTTCGATGTACTCGTTGGCGAGTGACTGGTACGAGGGTTTGCCCGAGAAGTCGTCGGAATCGATCGCGTGCGTTCGTTTGCGTCCTTTGGCGTCGAAATCGACCCCGACAACGATATACCGATTACCCTCGACCGAGGCGTTCGCAAGGGCAAGAACATCGCGCAAAAACGCACGCAGGCCTTCCTCCCCGTAGGCTCGGGGTCGGAACTGAACGTCGGTCTCCGGAGTCGCAGATCGGGCTATTTTCAACAGTCGGTCCATGGATCAGGTAATTTTTGCCCAATTATGTTCAACAGAACGGGATGCAATCGACATTTCCGACGATTAGCCGGTGAAAATCTATGTTTTGAACCTGCGAAACAGTTCCGGGAATCAAGCGCTTAGGCGACGTAAGATGACCTCCGGATTTCGTTAAATCGAGCCAGGGATCGATGAATCTGCATGTCGCACTTTCAGTACTGCTGATCTTCAGCGCCGCGTGTTTCGCGTTGCTGGGCGTCCGACTGGTTTCGTCGAAGCGCCAGGTCGGCAGCCTGCCGATCGGTGTGTTGCTTATCGTGATCAGTTTCTGGGTGATTGGCGGTGCCGTGGAGATGCTGTCGAGTACCTTCTTCATGTTCTCGATAGGCCGGACCGGCCATTTTATTGGCACGGCCCTCGTGCCGATTGTGGCCTACGTCTGTTTCCGCGAATACACGGGCACTGAAACTACCGGCAGTCGCCTCGCGGTTCTGATGATCGTGCCGCTGATATCCATTGTGCTCGCGGCGACCAATTCGTACCACGAAGCCATGTGGTACGGGCCGTTCGTCAACGAGGCCGGGGAGTTTCTGACGCACCCCGTGAAATGGGGCCCCTGGTTTCTATTTGCGCATTTGCCGTACAGCTATGTCGTGATCGGCGTGGCCATGTTCACGCTACTCGCTCACAGCTCGGCCGTAGCGCCGGCGCAGCGCCGCGGCCTGTTCCTCCTGATCGCGGCCTGTATGGGGCCGCTCATCTCGACCGCCGCCTACGATATAGGTGTTGGGCCGAATACGATTTCCTACGTGCCGCTCGTCTTTGTGGCGATGCTGCCACTGTATGCCTGGCTCATCCTCGGCGAGCAAATTGTCGAATTCACGCCGCTGGCCTACGAGACCGTATTTCAAAACATGCAGGACCCGGTCGTCGTAATCGACGAGCAGTGCCGCATTATCGGTTTGAACCATACGGCCGAAGGCATGCTCTCGGTGGCCGAGGCCGACGCCTTGCGGACGCCGCTCGAATCCTTGTTTGGTGATGACGCTCCCGAGGTATTCGAGGCGCTGGATTCGGGCGAACCACAAAAGATGATGACCGCAACCGGTCGCTTCCTGCACATCCAGGTATCACCGATTGCCAGCACCCGCAAAAGTGTGGCAGGCGGTCAGGTGCTCATGTTCCGCGATGTCAGCGATGTCGAGAACGCGCAAATTGAAGTTCGCAAGAGCGAAAAGCTACTGCGCACACTCATCGATCATTCCGTCAACGGCATCGTTCGTTTCGGCTGGGTCGATGAGGAAAATGGTCAAAGGAAACTGCGCAGCATATTTGCGAATGCCGCCGCGGGCCGGTTCCTGGCGGCCACGGCTGACGAGTTGGTCGATTGTTCCGCAACGCAGGTGATTCGTCACGCCATCACCGGTATGGATGACAACGACGTCGAGGAGATCATGGAGCGATTCGCGCGGTCTGCCGAGAAAGGCAAGAGCCTGGATGTCGAAGTGCGACAGGTTAAGAACGGCAAGGCGCGCTGGTTGCGTGTGATCTGTGAGCCAGTCGGCGACGATATCGCAGCAACCTTCGTCGATGTTACTGATCGCAAAGCCAAGGAACGTCAGATGGAGTCGATCGCAACTTCCGACCCACTGACAGGCGTACTGAATCGTCGCGGTTTCGAACGTGACGCCGCACAACGGCTGACGGACAGTCCAGACGATGCTACCGGCGCACTGTTGTTTATCGATCTGAACGAATTCAAGGGGATAAATGACGAGTTTGGGCACGAGGTTGGCGACCAGCTTCTCAAGATTGCAGCGGCACGACTCGAAAAAAGCCTCCGCTCCTGCGACATCATCGGACGTCCTGGTGGCGACGAGTTCGTCGCGCTTGTGCCGGATGTCGACTCGGACGTCGCGGATAAGCTCGCCAGGCGCCTGACCAGGGCACTTGAGGAGCCCTACCATATTGGTCGGCAGAAGCTCGCCTGTGCCGCCAGCATAGGCCTTGCGCTCTATCCAAAGAACGCCAATACACTGACCGGCCTGTTACGTGAGGCCGACCAGGCAATGTACCGTGCGAAGGCACGTTGCCGTGGTGTCAGCGACATTCGTGGTGACGATCTACTCGAAAAAGCTATGTAGAAACACGCGAAACCGTTCAGTTACCGGTTCTTTAGTGGTCTAATCGTCCGTCCGGAAATATCAAGACGACGTCAGTGAACCACGCCCCGAAGCCAATCATTCATCTTGAACGTTTGCAACGGCGCTACTTTATGGGCGACGAGCACATCGATGCGTTGCGGGAAGTCGATCTGGACGTCCGGACCAATGAATATGTCGCGATCATGGGTCAGTCCGGATCGGGCAAGTCCACATTGATGAATATTCTCGGCTGTCTCGATCGACCGACGGCAGGAGAGTACTGGCTTAATAGCGAGCGCGTTTCGAGAATGAACGACCGGCAACTCGCGGGCATTCGTAATCGCGAGATCGGCTTCGTGTTCCAGACATTCAACCTGCTGCCAAGAATGTCGGCTTTGAGCAATGTTGAAGTGCCACTTATCTACAGCGGGCTGCCAAAGAAAGAACGAGTCGAGCGCGCGACAGCAGCGCTGGAAACGGTCGGTCTCGCCGACCGCATGCGGCATCGGCCCTCCGAAATGTCGGGCGGGCAACGCCAGCGCGTGGCGATAGCGCGCGCCCTGGTTACCCGGCCCAGCATCGTGCTGGCGGACGAACCGACGGGCAACCTGGATTCAACAACTGGCGAAGAGATCATGAACCTGTTCGACCAATTACACGACGCTGGTAACACGCTGATCGTCGTAACCCATGAACAACACATCGCCGCGCGCGCAGGCAGGGTGGTCCGCCTGAGTGATGGCGATGTTGTCAGCGACGTAAATGCGAGAAACGAAGAATGAAGCGAAACTTATTCCTGGTAGCCGGATTGCTGCTTGCGGCCTGCGCTGAAAAAGAGGACGTCGGACCGGTTTACGATACAGCCGGCGTCGAGCGCCGCACCCTCGAGGTTGCGGTCAGTTCTGCGGGAATCGTAGAGCCGCTCGCCACGGTGGAGGTCAAGTCAAAAGCATCGGGCGAGGTGCTCGATGTACTCATCGAGACTGGCGATATGGTGGAGCAGGGCAGCCTGATGGTCAGTATTGACCCTCGCATCGTTCGAAATCGGTTGGCCCAGTCCGATGCGGAATTCAAGGCGGCAGTCTCTCGGAGGGAGATCGCCCAAACGCAAAAGAAGCGCGTGGAGTCGCTGGTTGGAAATGGCACGCTGACTCAATCCGACCTGGAACAAGCCACGCTGGACGTCGCGAATGCGGAGGCGCAGGTAGTGACGGCAAGAGTCTCTGTCGAAAACGCGAGAATAGCGGTCGACGATACCGATATTCGGGCGCCGATCAGCGGCACCATCATCTCCAAACCGGTCGAGATCGGACAGGTAATCTCGTCGCCAACGCAGGATTTCGCCGGCGGAACATTGCTGGCGCAGATGGCAGATCTCAGTGCTGTGCAGATTCGATCACTCGTCGACGAAACGGATATCGGCAAGATTCGAGCAAGGATGCCGGCGAAAGTGCTGGTCGCCGCCTACCCAAACCAACCCTTCCCTGGCGAAGTCATCAAGATCGAGCCGCAAGCCGTCATTGAACAGAACGTCACGATGTTCGCGGTCCTCGTCTCGATCCAGAATCCCGACGGATTGTTGATGCCTGGCATGAATGCCGAAGTGGAGGTCTCGATAGCACGGGCGGATGATGCGATGACCATTCCCGTGATGGCGCTGCGTACGCGCCGTGATCTCGAGACGACGGCATTGATACTCGGTCGTTCGGTGGACGCCATTAGCGAAGCGCTGGCTGGTGGCGATGAAACCGCCGAGGCGCCGGAAGCCAGGCAGGACCGGCGAAAAGGTGGCAATCGGCGCCCGCAATCGGATTACCGTTTTGGCGGCGAGTTCTGGGTTGTTCTGGACACGCCTGGCAGAGAAATTCGCAAGGTGCGGACCGGCATTACCGATCTCGATAACGTCGAGATCGTGAGTGGCCTGGATGAAGACGAGCGAGTTCTCGTGTTGCCGAGTTCGCACCTGCTGGAAACACAGCAGGACCTGCAGAGATTTATTAACCGTCGCATTGGCGGCGTCCCGGGAATCAGTCGATAAGATGTTGATTGGGGAGACAGTTCGGATTTCGCTGGCGTCGATCAGGAGCAACCTGTTCCGCGCTTTGCTGACCATGCTCGGCATTATCATCGGTGTGGCTGCCGTCATTACGATGGTTGCGCTTGGCACCGGCGCTCAGCGCGCAATCGACAAGCAAATGCAGGCCTTCGGTGGGGACATACTTTCGATCCAGTCGTCAGCCTGGTTTAGCCGTGGCGTGGCGCGTAATCGGCAGACCCTGACGACCGATGATGCGCTGGCGTTGTCGACAGGCATGGAGCACGTCGAGGCGGTCGTGCCAGAAATCAGCGAGCGCTACCAGATCAAGTACGGCAACCAGAACCTGAACCTGTCCGTGATCGGCACGACACCGAACCACCTGGACGTACATGGTTTCGCAATGGCGCATGGCGCGATGTTCTCGTCGGCAGACGATGCCGCTCGCAAACGCGTCGCCGTGATTGGCGCGGAACTGCCGGGGATGCTCGACGCGGAGCCCGCTGCGCTCATCGGCCGGTCTATCCAGATTCGCTCCATCAATTTCGAGATAATCGGCGTGCTCGAGGCAAAGGGCGGGTCTGGTTGGCGAAACCCTGACGACGACGTGTGGATTCCGCTTTCGACAGCCCAGTTCCGAGTGACCGGCGATGAGTATGTCGAGACGATCAGCGCCAAAATTGCGGAAACGTCATCGACTGAAATGGGCATGCTGGAGATAGAGCGCGTCCTGCGCCGTGAGCATGGCATTCTTCCGGGCAAGGACAATGATTTTGCCATCATGGATCGCAAGCAATTCGCGGAGTCACGACAGGCGGCGACAGAAGTCTTTACCTACCTGCTGGCCGGCATCGCTGGCGTCAGCCTCGTGGTGGGCGGAATCGGCATCATGAACATCATGCTCGTCACGGTAACCGAGCGCACCAGGGAGATTGGCGTGCGCAAGGCTCTTGGCGCAACCCGCGGCAACATCCTCCTGCAGTTCCTCGTCGAATCGACAATCCTCTGCCTGCTCGGCGGCCTAATTGGCCTGGCACTCGGGGCGACAGCGTCGGCGCTTCTGGCCCGTTATGCGGGGTGGCAGACTGTCGTCACGTCAGGATCGGCGCTCACGGCGTTCGGCTTCAGCGCGGCGGTCGGCATCGTGTTCGGAATCTGGCCGGCCAGGCGCGCGGCGGCACTGGATCCGATCGACGCGCTGCGACACGAGTAATAATTATGGGCTGACCTCGGTCAACTCCCGTAATAAAGGAGTCTTTTCATGATGCGTTCCCTGATTATCGTGGCCCTGGCCGCAACCCTCGTACTTAGCCTCGCGCACAGCTCAGCGATTCGCGAAGGGCACGCTGATGTCCCGGTCGCCGCGACCGCAGAACAGGTCCGACCGCTGCAGGCGGGAGATCCTGCGCCACGTTTCATTGTCGAGACCGTCGAGTCGGAACCCTTCGATTTTGATCCGGGCAAACTCGAGCGACCCGTACTCATCCTCACATTTCGTGGTGGCTGGTGCCCTTACTGCAATATGTACCTGTCCGATATGCGGCACGTTATCCCCGAGATTCGTGACATGGGCGTCGACGTCCTGTTCCTGAGCGGCGATCGTTCGGAGTTGCTTTACGCGAGCCTGGAAAGTCAGGCGCAGGAAGATATCGCTGATCTGGATTACACGATCCTGTCCGATGCGAATGCGCAGGCGGCAATCGCGCTGGGAATAGCATTTCGCGCCGGGGATCGTACGATCGACTACGTCAATAACAAAGGTGACGGGTACTCGGCCTCGTCAATGGATCGTCATGGCGTATTACCAGTGCCTGCCGTATTCGCCATCGGCAAAGATGGCGTAATTGCATACTCCTACGTCAATGCGGATTACAAAGTGCGCCTGCCGGCCGACGAGTTGCTGTCTGCTGCGGAGATGATTGCGGCTGCAGACTAACCGCAGCAAGTGATAGGCTTCGTGCTCTCGTCTAGGACAAGAAGTCATCGATGGCAGAAGCCGCAAGCAAGATAAAGGCGCAAAATGAAACGGTAGCGACCGCCCTGTCGTTCCTGTTCGTGTTCGTATTGATGGCGGCCTACTTCATGCTTCGGCCGGTTCGCGACTCGCTGTCGTCGGACTGGACTGACGTGGAACTCAGCTGGCTATGGACATCCACGTTCTTTATCAGCGCGATTGCCGTCAGCATCTATGGCGGCGTGATCTCGCGAATGCGCTTGCGAGTTATTGTGCCAGGCGTCTACACGTTCTTCGCGCTGACCTTTGTCGGGTTCTACGTGGCGGGAAATACGCTGGGTGAAAATAACGACCTCGTCAATCGTGCTTACTATGTGTGGATCAGCGTTTTCAGCCTGTATCACCTGTCCGTTTTCTGGACATTCATGTCCGGGCTCTATGACAAGGCACAAGCGAAACGCCTGTTCAGCATCATCGCGATGGGTGCGACCGCGGGTGCATTGGCCGGGCCGGCAGTAGCAGCGCTATTCGTGACAAAAATAGGCAACCTGAACCTGTTGCTGATTGCCTCAGTAATGCTTGTTACGACGATTCCGATCATCTTACGCCTGGAGGGTCTGACGGGAAGCGAGCTCGGACAAGCTGATCTTCAGAGCAACCTGGCGAGCGACCAGGAGCTCAGTGGTAATCCGTTCTCGGGCTTTAGGACGTTCATCAGCAATCCATACTTGCTGGCGATCGGTCTGTTTATCCTGATGTACGTCGTGATGAACACGTTCATCTACTTTGAATTGCGCAAAATGCTGGGTGAATTCGACCGCGAAACTCGAACCCAGATCTGGGCCAGTATTGATCTGGCTGTGAACCTGCTGACCTTCTTCACCGCATTTCTTGTTACGCCCCTACTCGCAACGCGTTCTGGCATGCCTACGACCCTGGCCTTGATCCCGTTATTCATGGTCGGAGGCTGGATCGTCGTAGCATTGAGCCCGGTTCTTGCGGTGTTGATTGGCCTCCAGGTTGCGCGCCGCGCCGGCAACTACGCGATTACGAGGCCGGGCAGGGAAATGCTGTTCACGGCCGTCGATGCGGATACGCGCTTCAAAGCCAAGCCGGTGATCGATATTGTGGTCTATCGCGGTGGCGATGTAATAACAGCATGGCTCTATACAGCACTAACCGCCACGCTCGGACTGGGGCTTGCAGGTGTTGCCGGGGTCGCTGCGGTGATTGCTGCGATCTGGGCGGGAACGGGAGTGTACCTCGGTGGCAAGTACGATCATGAAAACATCGAAGACAGTACGTGATAGAGGGTAGATAGATTGGGACTGAGAAGTACAACGACAGAGATGTGTTACGCCGTATGACGCATGTAGTGAAGTAAGACTGATGAGAAAAGCCCCCAGTTACGAAACACAGGAGCTGCGTGAATTCGCTGAAGTTCTGCGGGGGCGTCGCACAATCGATCAATTCCTCCAGACACCCGTCCCGGACCAGCTCGTAAGTGGTGCAATGGAGGCAGCTACCTGGGCGCCAAATCACTACGTCTCTGAGCCGTGGCACTTTATTCTTCCTGGCGAGGAGGCGATCGGTCGCATCATCGACTTGTGCGCGGAAATTGTTTCGGCAAGAAAGGGGGCGGAGCTCGCGGGACACAAACGCAAAGCCTGGTCCGAGAAGCCGGGCTGGTTAATCGTTACTTGCCCCTTTACTCGCGACGATGCCCTGCGCGAGAAGGAAGACTACGCCGCATGCTGCGCCGCGGTGCAGAACTTCATGCTGTATCTGTGGAAGGCTGGCGTGGGTTCAAAATGGACTACCGGTCCGATTACGCGCGACGCGCGCTTTTTTGACGTTATTGGCGTCGATGCGGAAAAGTACTTTGTTGTCGGCATGCTCTGGTTCGGCTACCCGAAGGTGACACCGACCCAGTCGCGAGCAGCTGTCGACGATGTGACAACCAAACTGCCCTAATCCCGTGCCAGCTCGTCCGGATGATGCACGAGGTCGCCGGGCGCGATGAACGGGCGCAGCAGAAATACACCGGTTACAGCCAGGCCAATAGTCGCCATGATGATTACCGAGTTCCTGACCGTGCCGTCGTAGATTATTGCGGCGATCAATGCGCCAGCCGCACCGAACAGATTCTGCAGCGTGCCAATAATCGATGATGCTACACCGGCGATGCGAGGCAGCGGATCCAGCGCGACGACCATCGAATTCGACATCAGGATCGCGATCGTGAACATGAACAGGCACACGCAGAACCACACCCACCAAAACGGCGCTGTGCCAAGCCAGGCGATGACTGCGAGCTGAGCACTGGCGACGAAGATAAGTCCCACGCCCAGGCCGATCAGCTGTAACTGGTCGAATCGCGTAACCAGCCACCGATTGAACGCCGAGCCGATGAGAATGGACAGTCCGGCACAGGCGAAGATCAGACCGTAGGCCTTCAGCGAATAACCGTAAATCTCGACCGTGAGCGCCGCCGAGACCGCAATTATCGACATGAAGCCTGCTGGCGGCATGACGATCAGCAGCAGGCCGAAGATTGACTGCCGATGCGAGAAGAACTCGCGGAAACTCGAAACCAGCTGGCGAACGGGATGCTCGTTGACATCCGGCACATGGGTTTCGACGAGATTGGCGCGAATGCCAAAGATCATTACAAAGCCGCACGCCGCGATGACGATGAACGGTGCGCGCCAGTCCCACTGGGCAACAAGCAGAGCGCCAATGCTCGGTGCGACAACCGGTGCGGCTGTGAAGATCATGGTCATTAGTGACATCAGGCGCGCTGATTCTTTTCCTGATGAAACGTCCCGGACGATGGCGCGCGATAGCACGATCGCGGCCGCGGCGCCGATACCTTGTACAAAGCGCGCCGCCAGCATTAGCTCGATATCGCTGGCGGTGGCGGCTACGGTGGCGGCGATCGTGAAGATGACCATGCCGACGTACAGAACGGGCAGGCGGCCCAGGCGGTCGGCGAATAGTCCTGCCGGAATCTGGCCACAGGCCATGCCTACCATGAAGACGCCAACAATCTGTTGGCCCTTGGATAGAGTGGTGTCCAGCGCCTGCACCATTGCTGGAATAGCCGGCAGGCTGAGGTCTACCGTTAAAGCCGCCACGGCGGTCAGGAGACCGAGCGTGATTATGAAGCTTTTGCGGTGGAGGAGGTCGGCTTTCAAAGGCGTGTAGTTTGCCGGTCCTATGGCGAATCCGCCAGCCATAAACTTTGCAGCTGCGGTGAGCCAATCCAGTAGGCCAGTTCACGAGGGTGGCCGATATTCCACACGGCCAGATCGGCTCGCCTTCCGGTCTCCAGAACACCTCGGTCGTCAAGGCCCAGCGCATTCGCTGCTTCGCGAGTGGCACCGGCCAGGCACTCTTCCGGCGTGAGCCCGAACTGGCGAGCGGCGAGCATCATTGCAATACGCAGACTGCAGATTGGCGATGTCCCCGGGTTGCAGTCGGTCGCGATAGCGATCGGAACATCGAGTTCACGCATTGAATCGATCGGGGGCAGCTGAGTTTCGCCAAGTGTCAGGAACGCGCCGGGTAACAGCACGGCGACGGCACCGGCATCAGCCATGGCCTGCACGCCCGAGCTTGACGTGTATTCGAGGTGGTCTGCCGACAACGCGCTGAACTGCGCCGCGAGTGCAGCGCCGCCACCATCACTGAGCTGGTCCGCATGCAGCTTCACGGGCAGGCCAAGCTCCGTTGCGCGCTCGAAGAGCCTCGCGACCTGTTCGGTGTTGAATGCTATCGACTCACAGTAGGCGTCAACAGCATCGGCGAGCTGCCCGGCGACCACCTCCGGCATCAGCTCGTCGCAAATCACGTCGATGTAGGCGTCGGCCTTGTCCTTGTATTCCGGCGGAACGGTATGCGCAGCGAGCAGCGTCGTCCTGATTGTTACGTCGGTCGCTGTGCCGAGTTGTCGCGCAACAGAGAGCATCTTGAGTTCGGAATCGATAGTCAGGCCGTAGCCGGACTTGATCTCAATTGTGCCCACGCCTTCGGCGGCCAGCGCCTGCACGCGGGGCAGGGCAGCTGCGTAGAGTTCGTCGGCTGAGGCTTCGCGTGTTGCCCGAACCGTCGACATGATGCCGCCGCCGGCACGAGCAATGTCTTCGTAGCTGGCACCCCTTTGTCGCGCTTCGAACTCGCCGGAGCGATCGCCCGCGAAAACGAGGTGCGTGTGGCAGTCGATCAGTGCGGGAGTTACCCAGCCGCCTGCGAGGGAACGCGTTTCCCCGGCGCTGCCCGCGGGCAGGTCTCTGCTTTCGCCAATCCAGGCGATTCGGTCGCCCGCAATCGCAATCGCGCCGTCGATAATGACACCGTAGTCGCTCGCGTCGGCGCGCATCGTCGCGATGTTCGCGTCAGTCAGAAGAATGTCCCAGTCGGGCATGGAGTGGCTCCCAGGAATTGCATTCAAAAGTACCATGCACTAACCTGTATATACAACTTAGAGAAACTCCGATGACTGTGCTTTTTGCCCGTAAAGCCTTACTGCCCGGCGGTTGGACCGACAATGTCCGGCTGACGGTCGATGCTGGCCGAATCGCTGGCATCCAGCCAGGAGAAAAGCCGGTCGATGATGACGTGCGGCTTGGTTGCGTAATCCCCGGTCTCTGCAATGCTCACAGTCACGCGTTCCAGCGTGCACTGGCGGGGCACACGGAGCAGCGGTCTCCGGCCGGGCGCGACAATTTCTGGTCGTGGCGCGAACGTATGTACGAACTTGCGGGACACGTTAGCGCCGATGCGCTGGTGGCCATTGCGCGGCAGGCCTACTGTGAGATGTTGCGAGCAGGCTATACCTCCGTGGCGGAGTTCCACTACCTGCACCGCGATCCGACCGAACCCGATGCCGTTGATTCGATGTTCAACGCAGTTGCGCGAGCGGCGCGCGAGAGCGGCATCCGCCTGACGTATGTTCCCGTGCATTACGAGCGGGCCGGATTCGAAGATCCGGAACCTACCTCGCAACAAGCGATGTTCGCGATGCCGGTAGAGGAGTACCTGCAACATGTCGCACGCGTGGCGCCGCTATGCACCGGTGCAATCAACCTCGGCGTAGGCGCACACAGTTTGCGCGCGGTCAGCCAGGATTCGCTCGCTCAGATTGCCGCATATGCCGGCGACTCTGACATACCGATGCACATTCATATTGCCGAGCAGCAACGGGAGGTCGAGCAGTGCTTCTCGTCCTACGGACGACGCCCGGTGCGCTGGTTACTCGAGAATTTCGACGTGAGCGAGACCTGGAGCCTGGTGCATGCGACGCACATGGATGTCGAAGAGATTGCGTCGCTCGCACAGACGGGAGCCGTTGTCGTCCTGTGTCCGAGCACCGAAGCCAACCTGGGAGATGGTCTGTTTCCGTTGCACGACTACCTGGAAAACGGGGGCCAGATCGCGATTGGTTCGGATAGCCATATCTCGATCAATCCATTCGAGGAGCTGCGCTGGTTGGAGTACGGTCAGCGCCTGGCCTCACAGTCGCGCAATGTTGTGTCGCTACGGGATTCTCATGTTGGCAGCGAATTGTTTACGCGCGCGCTGGAGGGCGGCTCGCGCTCTTGCGGGCAGGCGACCGTCGGTCTTGTCGAAGGTGCACCAGCGGACATCGTCGCGCTCTGCGATGACGACCCGATGCTGGCCGGACACAGCGATGCTTCGAGGCTCGATGCGCTGGTGTTTTCCGGATACCCGCTACCGGTCGAACGTGTGATGGTCGATGGAATCTGGCGTGTTGTGGATGCAGTGCACATTGATCGTGACCGGAGCCGGGTCGAATTCAGAGAAACGCTCGAGATGCTGGGAGCGAACTCGTGAACGCCCTCAAGCCCCGCTACCAGCAACTGAAGGACCTGATTATCGATCGCATCTCCGCCGGCGAGCTGCGTCCCAGCGACCGGGTCCCTTCTGAAAACGAACTTGTCGAGACAATGAACGTCTCGCGCATGACCGCCAATCGCGCACTACGCGAGCTCAACGATGAAGGCTATGTCGAGCGGGTCGCCGGGCGCGGAACCTTTGTCTCTGACTTCCGTTCGCAATCCCATCTGCTCGAAGTGCAGAACATCGCCGACGAGATTCGTGGGCGCGGACACACGCATTCGAGTGCCGTGGTTCGGCAGTCCTGCCAGCATGCACGCGGCGAAATAGCCAAAGCCCTGCACGTAGACCAAGGCACCGACGTATTTCATCTTCTGCTTGTGCACTACGAGAACGGCACGCCGGTCCAGGTAGAAGACCGGCACGTCCTGGCGAGCTTTGCGCCGGAGTGCCTCGAGCAGGACCTGGCCGTTGTTACGCCGAGCGCGTACCTGACATCCATCGCTCCTTTGCAGGAAGCAGAACAGGTCGTGCGCGCTGCAATGCCAAACGCCGCGATACGCCAGCACCTGGGTATTCCGGAGGGCGAGCCGGCGCTGGTTGTTATTCGTCGCACCTGGTCAAAAGGCCGTCCTGTGACATTCGCACGCTTACATCATCCGGGCAGCCGCTACGAGCTGACGGGACATTACACACCACCAGGAACCCCGCGTTCGACGTCAGCTGACGTCGTTCGGTTGGAGACGTTGAAAAAATGAGTAGAACAATAAAAGCACCGACAGGCACCGAACTACAGGCGAAAAGCTGGTTGACCGAAGCACCGCTACGCATGCTGATGAATAACCTGGACCCGCAGGTCGCGGAACGGCCGCAGGATCTCGTCGTCTATGGAGGCATCGGCAAGGCGGCCCGTAACTGGGAATGCTTCGACGCAATCGTCGCGACGCTGAAGGAGCTCGAAGCTGACGAGACGATGCTCGTGCAATCGGGCAAGCCGGTCGGTGTCTTCAAAACGCATGCCGACGCGCCACGTGTACTGATAGCCAATTCCAATCTTGTGCCGGCGTGGTCCAACTGGGAGCACTTTCGCGAACTCGATCGCAAAGGCCTGATGATGTTCGGGCAGATGACGGCGGGTTCGTGGATTTACATCGGCAGCCAGGGCATCGTGCAGGGCACCTACGAGACCTTCGTCGAGATGGGCCGGCAGCATTATGACGGTGATCTTGCCGGGCGCTGGATCCTGACCGCGGGCCTCGGCGGAATGGGCGGCGCACAGCCCCTGGCGGCAACGATGGCCGGGGCATCGATGCTGGCCATCGAATGCCAGTCCGATCGTATAGACATGCGTCTCGAAACCGGCTATCTCGACACGCGCGCGGATACGCTGGACGAAGCGCTCGAGATCATCGACAAGGCCGTCGCCGACAAGAAAGCTGTTTCTGTCGGATTGCTGGGCAACGCCGGCGAAATCCTGCCGGAACTCGTGAAGCGTGGTGTCCGCCCCGATGCAGTCACTGACCAGACGTCTGCACATGATCCGGCCAACGGCTACCTGCCAATCGGCTGGAGCGTCGAGGAATGGATCGAGAAGCGTGAATCGGATCCGGACGCGGTTGTTGCTGCTTCCGTGAGATCAATGGCTGTGCACGTAAAGGCAATGCTCGAATTTCAGAAGCAGGGTATACCGACCTTCGACTACGGGAACAATATTCGCCAGGTTGCGCTCGACCAGGGCGTGGAAAACGCGTTCGACTTCCCGGGATTCGTTCCGGCCTACGTGCGTCCCTTGTTCTGCCGTGGTGTCGGGCCGTTCCGGTGGGCCGCGCTGTCCGGCGACCCGGAGGATATCTACAAGACTGACGCCAAGGTGAAGGAACTAATTCCCGATGATCCGCATCTGCACCAGTGGCTTGACGCCGCGCGTGAACGCATCCACTTCCAGGGCTTGCCGTCGCGCATCTGCTGGGTGGGGCTCGGGTTACGTGACAAGCTTGGCCTCGCTTTCAACGAGATGGTACGCAATGGCGAACTGAAAGCACCGGTCGTAATCGGGCGCGATCATCTCGACAGCGGCTCGGTAGCGAGCCCTAATCGGGAAACAGAATCGATGAAGGACGGCAGCGACGCAGTATCCGACTGGGCCATGCTCAACGCGCTGCTCAGCACGGCGGGTGGCGCCACTTGGGTGTCGTTGCATCACGGCGGCGGCGTTGGCATGGGGTACTCACAACATGCGGGCCTCGTCATCGTGTGTGATGGCACCGAGGCCGCCGACAAGCGGATCGGGCGCGTTCTCTGGAACGATCCTGCAAGCGGCGTTATGCGCCACGCCGACGCCGGCTACGAGATTGCGATTGACTGTGCTCGGGAGAACGACCTGAACCTGCCGATGGTCGACTTTGGGACCGAGTCATGAAACTGACAATCAACAACCAGTTGATCACGCTGTCCGAGTTGAGGCTCGCCTGGCTCGAACCCGTCGTGGTGGACCTCGGCGATGACGCACGTCGCAGAGTCGCCGAGTCGAACGAGTTCGTTGACGATGTCGTAGCGCACGGGGACACCGTGTATGGCGTGAACACCGGCTTCGGCCAGCTCGCATCGGTACGCATCGGCGACGAAGACCTCGCAAAATTGCAGGAGAACCTCGTTCGTTCTCACGCCGTTGGCGTTGGTGAAGACCTCGACGATGACATCGTGCGTCTCATCATGCTCATGAAAATTATCGCGCTGGCCGAAGGGTTCTCGGGCGTGCGACTCGATCTTGTCGAAAAGCTATGTGACCTGGTGAACGCGAATATCTATCCGCGCATTCCTTCGCGCGGCTCGGTTGGTGCTTCCGGCGATCTCGCGCCGCTCGCGCATATGGCTGGCGCCCTGATCGGTATTGGTGAAGTACGCGTGAAAGGCAGTCTTGTCCCGGCGGCGATCGCACTCAAGGAAGCGGACATCGAACCGCTGCGCCTTGCACCCAAAGAAGGCCTGGCGTTGCTGAACGGCACCCAGGTCTCGACTGCATTGGCCCTGGCCGCGGTATTTCGCACAGAGAACGTCCTGTCGGCCGCACTCATGGCGGGTGCGATGTCATCGGATGCGATCAAGGGCAGCGACACACCGTTCGACCGGCGAATTCAGAGCGTTCGAGGCCATGGCGGACAGATTGCGGTTGCGGCCGTACTGCGTGACCTAATGAGTGGCAGTGATATTCGTGTTTCGCACATCGGCTGTGACCGGGTGCAGGACCCGTACTCGATTCGTTGCCAGCCGCAGGTGATCGGTGCTTGCCTGGACGTACTGCGGCATGTTTGTTCAGTGCTGGAAACCGAGGCCAATGCGGTCACGGATAATCCATTGGTGTTCACGGATTCGAAGTCCGTCTTGTCAGGCGGTAATTTTCACGCCGAACCGGTTGCATTGGCAGCCGACTACCTGGCGCTGGCAATCGCGGAGATCGGTGCACTGTCGGAGCGGCGCATCGCATTGCTGATCGACACGCACCTCAGTGGACTGCCGGCTTTCCTCGTTGAGCATGGCGGTCTTAATAGCGGTTTCATGATGGCGCAGGTCACTGCTGCCGCGCTGGCCTCGGAAAACAAGTCACATGCGCATCCGGCCAGTGTGGACAGCATCCCAACATCTGCCAACCAGGAAGATCATGTCAGCATGGCGACCTTTGCCGCCCGGCGACTGCACACGATGCTCGACAATGTTGCGGACATCGTGGCGATCGAACTCCTGGCGGCGGCGCAGGGGATCGATTTTCATCACCCGCAGAAGAGCTCTCCTGCTATTGAAGATGTGATCGAAGCGATTCGCGCATTGTCGCCTGCCTTTACAGAGGATCGGTCTTTGTCAGCGGACATTCGCCGCATCGCCGTAACTATCGACGAAGGCGAGTACTGTCACTATGCAGCCTCGGTGTTACCAAGCCTGAGTCAATGACCGACGTCTTCAGTTTCACGCCGGGCAATACGCCGCTGTTAATCAGCGTGCCGCACGACGGCCGCCAGCTGCCGGACGACCTGCGCGAACGAATGACCCCGGAGGGAATCGGGATTCCCGATACCGACTGGCATGTTGCGGCGCTCTACGACTTTGCCAGCGAAATCGGGGCGAATGTGCTGGTTGCCAGGTATTCGCGCTATGTCGTCGACCTCAATCGACCGGCGTCCGACGACTCGCTCTACGAAGGGCAGGTCGCAACCGGTCTATGCCCGACGCAGACTTTTGCGGGCGAGAATATCTACCGGAGCAGCGCGGTCGAAGCCGACGAGATGGCGCGTCGCATCGAGACGTATTGGCGGCCCTACCACGAGAAAATCGAGCAGGAAATCGAGCGATTACGGGCGCGGTTCGGATTTGCGCTGCTGTGGGATGCTCATTCAATCGCGGGCGTTGTACCGCGATTGTTCGACGGAGAGCTGCCGGCGCTGAATATCGGCTCGAACAATGGCGAAAGCTGCGCAAGAAACGTCGAGCAGGACGTGGTCGAGGCGGCCAGGGCGAGCCCTTTCGAAAGCGTCGTCAACGGACGATTTAAAGGCGGCTACATCACGCGTCACTATGGGGACCCCGACAACAACGTTCATGCTTTGCAGCTGGAGATCGCGCAACGCACGTATATGGATGAAAACACGCGGGTTTTCGATACTTCGTTGGCGGGGAACCTCCGCGAAACGCTGCGGCGGATGTTGACCGAATTCCTGCGAGCCGCCGCAAGTTAAAAGGGTTCAGGGCCCGTTCAGAATCGCAGGTATAATGTGCGATTGATGCGTTGGGCTGTGGTGGCCTGACCCAAGTCCGAACCACAGGAATCCGATTGATGAACAAGTACATTTGGCCTTTTTGCCTGCTCGCGATAGTTGCTGCAACGCTGTTTCCAACGTCCGTTCTAGCCGCATCTGCCGCGGAGCTCGACAGTGCGGCTGACAAGACCCTGGTTACCTTCAGAGAGGACGTCAATGGCGCCGATGTATTTCTGAACCAGGCTGCCGGGTACCTCGTATTTCCACGCGTCATCAAGGTAGGTATTGGCATTGGTGGTGAGACGGGAGAAGGTGTACTTCGAGTCGGGGGCACGACAGTCGACTATTATCGAACCAGCGCCGGCTCATTCGGGTTTCAGCTCGGTGCGCAGGCCAAGGCGATCGTTATCGCGTTCATGACGCCCGAGTCCCTGGAGAAATTTCGCAATGCAAGCGGCTGGAAAGCGGGTGTAGATGGATCCATCGCGTTGATTGATATGGGTGGCGGCAAAGCGATCGATACCCACAATATCAAGGACCCGGTCGTTGGATTCGTCTTCGATTCGGCGGGCCTGATGTTTAACCTGACGCTCGAGGGCTCGAAGTTCTCGAAGCTCGACAAGTCTGAGTAGACGTACGCAGTGCCAGCCATGGGGCCATTTTCTCTGGTCAGGCGATTGAATTTATTGTCAATTTTATTGTCGATTCATTCATGAATACGATGTACTCATTCATAAGAATCCTTCTGGCCTCGATTGGACTCGTGGTCGCCACTGCGTCTGTACCGACGATGGCGGCGGAGGAAAAGGCCGCGGAGCCTGCGATCGCAAACCCGGTTGCGACGCACATGCCCGAAGACGTTCGCGGTTCCCTCACCAAGGTCGTAATCCTGCCCACCGAGGGAAAGAGTGGCCAGGTTGTGACCGGTAGCTACGAGCAGGCGACGCCCGGCTTCCAGGGTGGCGCGGCCAAGGGGTCCGAGATTGGCGTGATCCCCGTCGAGGTTGGCGGCGTTGGGGTTGGTATTCCAATTCCCATCCTGCGCGAGATAGGTATGATCACCGGTGCCCTGATCGGGGGTACAGTAAGTGAGATGCAGGAGTTCCGGGATGCCCTCACAGACGATCTAAAGAGAGCTGTCGACCAGCCACTAACGAACGACTCTCTAGCAAACGACGTCTTCTGGGGGGTTCGTAATGTGTCGACAGTGCAACCAAAGCTTCTTGCACTATCAACCCCGATTCCCGAGGACACAGACGCGATTCTCTACGTCGCTGTTACCGATCTGGCGATCAATGTTCAGGACGATGTCGCGATTATCACGACGACGGCCACGGCGCGGCTGGCTCGCTTCAGTGATGGATCGACGCTGTATCGCAAGGAGGTCAGTTATACGGATCAGGATACGCTCAAGAACTGGACCAGGGATGATGCCGCGCTGTGGCGTGAGTACCGGGGCTTCGCACGACACTACATCGGTCGCGAAATTTCCGCTGAGGTCTACGAGCGAATTGCGTTGAGCTACACACTTGAACCACTGGAGTCCAATAACGTTCGGCGCGACAAGAAGAATGCGAAACTGTTCAAAGCGAAGTCGCTGAATCCGACGCTGGCGTGGGGTTACGAACTGTTAGGTGGTGACGAGGAAGCGGAGTGGCTGGCGGAAGTGAGAGCCGCTGACGTTACCTGGGATGTGGAGATCTACAACGAGAATCGGCCGGTCTACAAGGCGCAAAATATCCGCGGCTTGAGTCACACAGTCGACCGGCCTCTCGAGAAATGCACAGACTATCGCTGGTCAGTGCGGCCAACCTATACGGTTGACGGCGTCCGAAAAAACGGCGCGTGGATGCGTAACCCACCCGAAGGTGCTACCGGGAATGGCAATATCGGTCGTGCGGCTTCTGAAGCCCACGCTTATATCCAGGACTTTGCATTTCTTGAAGTGGGCTGCCGACTTTAGGCTGAATTGCCGCCTTATTGTGTTCGGAATTTCGAGCGGCAAGTCCTGACTCTTATTTCGTACGCAGTTCCAACAGCAGCTTTTCCCGAAACCGGCCGTTCGAACGCCTGCCTTAGGGAAGTAGTGAGCATCTGCTTACGGCCAAAAGCGGTCGCAAGTTGTTGCGCTACACACTCGTCAGCGGCCGCGAATTAAAACCGAATCAGAATCAATCCTGGGGATATAGCCCTCTACGCCTGGTCTCCTCGTAAGCATCGACACATTCCGGTAGGTCATGAAACATTGGCGGAGTCATCCCACCTGATGCCCTTCGAGTCGGCGCACCATAATCTGCCCAGAAAGTCTCGCACCAATTCTGATCGCCCGTGCCTTCCTGCACACATTTTGTTATCTCGGCGGCTTTCAGTGGTGCGATCTTCTTCTGTCTTGCGGCCTCACATCGACGCTCC
>JAACFG010000033.1 GCA_009937605.1 Gammaproteobacteria bacterium
CGCACGGCCGTAAACAGAAAGCCCGTCATGGCTGCCGCAATGAAGCCGAACATCATCTCGTGGCTGTGCCAGAACACGCCCTGGAGATAGGAACCGAACTGCGCGTTACCCGTGTATGACAGCAACCACAAAGCCATGCCGGCCACGGCCAGCAAGCCTGCGAGCAGGTAGAACGGACGGAAGCCGAGGGCAAGCAGGATTCTAGTGTTCACTTCGAAACCAGGTCTGTGTCCCAAGGCAGAAGCGCACGAGCATTAGCATGAGCGGAACCTCTATCAGTACGCCGACGACAGTCGCGAGCGCCGCGCCGGACGAGAGCCCGTAGAGCATAGCCGCCGTCGCGATAGCGACTTCAAAGTGATTCGACGCACCGATCATCGCAGTCGGGGCTGCGTTCTCGTAACTGAGCCCGAGAAATTTCGCCAGCGCGTAACCCAGGGCGAAGATGGCGACCGTCTGTACAAAGAGCGGAATCGCAATCCAGAGGATCGTCAGCGGATTCCGGACGATCGTGTCACCCTTGAATGAGAACAGAAGGATCAGGGTAATCAGAAGAGCCGAAATCGTGACGGGCGTCAGGAAGTGCAGGAACTTCTCGCGAAACCACTCCTCACCTTTGCTCGCAATGATCCATTTTCGAGACAGGTAGCCAGCGACAAGCGGCAACGCCACGTAAATGCTGATCGACAGTAATAACGCTTGCCACGGAACTGGCAGCTTGCCGACGCCGAGCAGGAACCCACCGAGAAAACCGAAGAGCACGAGCATGGTCAGAGAATTGATCGCGACCATAACCAGTGTGTGACTGTCGTTGCCTTTGGAGAGGTAGCCCCAGACCAGCACCATTGCTGTGCACGGTGCGATGCCGAGCAGGATGCAGCCCGCGAGGTAACTACGCCACAACGGTACCTCGAGCATTCGGATGCCATCGACCAGGACCACCCTGCCTGCTCCATAGGTATCGCCGACAACGAGATCCTTGCCAAGCGGCATCTTGACCAGGTCGACCGCATCGGGACCGATAAACCCGAGAAACAGCGTGCCGAGGAAGAAACTCGCGATCGCGTACATCGTGAACGGTTTTACCGCCCAGTTGATGAACAATGTCAGCCCCACGGGCTTGACCGCCTTGCCGGCTTTAACAACTTCGCCGAAGTCGATCTTTACCATGATGGGATACATCATGAAAAAGAGACACAACGCGATCGGGATGGAAACGACCGGCGCGCCATCCACCGTGATCGCCATCGCATCGAGTGATTTCGCGACCTCCGGGGCAAACTTGCCCAGCGCAATACCGACGACAATACACAGCGCGACCCAGACCGTGAGGTAGCGTTCGAAAAAACCCATCACCAGCGCCCTTCAGGCTAGAACTCGAATGTCGAATTCTCCCCTTTTTGCACTGGATTGCCTAGGCAGATCGCCTGCGGATATTGCCTATGGAAACCCGGCCTATGAAGACCTCGTGGCGATCGCAGGCGAAACATTGCTCGCCCTGCGCGCAGGGCCTGCAACCGCGACCTGCCCGACGGTCCACAGGATCAGCATGGCAATCGGGATCACGTACCACGCCAGCGGGGTCAGCGCGAAAGCCTGCACCATAAAGATATTCAGGGCCACGGCAAGAATGGCACCTATCACGATGCCGATTGAGCTGACGATGAAGTTCTCGATCATGAAGTAACGCACAATCGCTGTCTTCGTCGCACCGAGTGCCCGGCGAATACCTATCTGCCGCTTTCTGCGAGCAACGCTGAAGCTTGCCAGGCCGACGATACCGAGACCCGTGATTGCCGTGAGCAGCCCGATCACGAAGGTCAGGATCGAAATCATCGAAGAATCTCCCAGGTAGGCGAGTTTGCGCGCGTCAGCGGCTGTCTCGACGGAACGAATGATGCGCTCCTTGTTACTCGCCGAGAGCATCTCCTCTATCTGTGGCATCAGCTCATCGCGGCGTCCGGGTTCTGTGCGGATAACATAGCGCGAAAATTCACTTTCGCGTATCAGCGGTACGAGCATGGAGCGCTCGACGCCCGTCCAGGTCGGCCAGGGTGCCTGCAGGCGCTCGACCACACCTACAATGTTGGCGGGATTATCGTCGTTAAACCAGAACGTGTTCCCGACATAGGATCCTTCATGATCCGGAAACAGGTCTTCGGCCAGTGCCTGCGTGATGATGACCGTGGCGGGCCAGAAGTCATCGCTGTCAGAGTCCCACGCCACTTGCGCCGGCGTGAAGTTCTCGCCGTCGACCAGGTTCATGCCAAATGTCTCCAGGCCATGCTCATCGACGAAGTAGATCGCCGAACTGGAAACGCTCTTGCCGACCCCGGGTTCCCGGTGCAAACCTTCGGACCAGCCACCTTGCCGTAAGGGGAACGAATTCGTGACGACCGCATTAATGACGCCCGGTGTATTGCGAAGCATTTCCAGGTCTTCGCGAATTAACGACTGGTAATCCAGATCGGGTTTGAAAGCGACGCTTGCCAGCGCAAACGTATTCGCCTCATCGATACCGCTGGGCCTGCCCATTTTCGACGCTCGCTCCTGCATGATTGCGAACGCATTGACCATGATCGCCATCGTCACGGCAATCTGCAGCCCGATCAGGAGGTAACCGCCTTTGCTCTGCCACATCGCCCGCCAAATTGGTCCAATTTCCATGTTCTTCTCCTACTGCAGCCGCAGATAACTGGCGGGCGTGATGTTGCAGGTACGCCAGGTCGGGTATAAAGCTGCGCCCAGGGCGGACACAACGGCCAGCGCCACGGCGAGCATCACCATTGACCAGTCCATGCGGACCAGGTGCTGGATGAAATCGTAATCCGCGTAAAGGTTTTCGATTCCGCGGAGCCCGAACCAGGTCATCACAATGCCAAATAACCCGCCGGCCACGCCGATCATGCCGGCCTCGATGACGTGCTGTTTGAACAGTTCCGCTTTGCTGGCACCCAGTGCGCGGCGCAGGCTGGTGTTCTTGGCACTGCGCATGGCCTTGGCCAGCAGCAGGCCAATCGTGTTCAACAGGCAGACAACCAGGAACAGGACGGCCAGGCCGAGTAATACATCGACGTCATCGTCAACGACCTCGTTGTAGCGCATCCATTCATCCGGATTCCGCAGGTGATTGTTGAGCGGTCGCGGGAAGCGGCCGATGAGCTTCTGCTCCTCGACGTACGCATCCAGGAAGGTCATGTAGTCCTGTTTGGCCGACTCATTTTGTAACTCGACCCACATCTGGATCCAGATGCACTCGGACGCGAGAAAACCTTCCCGCCCAGTGCCATCCGGAATCGGCTTCCAGCAACTGGTATTGCCCGAGTTGTCGTAATTGCCCGCAATAGCGACAGAGAACGGCAGGAACAACTGCGCTGGATCCTCGAACGGATTGTTGTTGACGTCGTAGTACTTGGGCACAGGATTCCAGGTATCCACGACACCGGTGACGCGGAATGATTCATCGTTGATCATCAATGTCCGGCCCACCGAGTTCTCGCCACCGAAGAGTTTCTCGTTGAGTTCTCTCGAAAGAACAATGACGTGCTCCAGCGTTTCGTCAGCCGATCTGTCCCAGCCCGACCCGTAAAGGAACGGTACGTCGAACATCGTGAAAAAGTCCGCCGTCGTCGCGCGTGACTCTTCCTGGAAAGGTCGTGCGTCAGCGCCTTCCGGCTGGATCACGCGTGACGTCTTGAAGCTCGTGGTTTGTCGAAACGCCCGACCGGCATCAAACAGCGCTTTGGCATCCAGGTAGGTTACCTGTACAGGTGCCCCATCCGGGTCGTCGTAGGGGTCATCCGGATTCCAGTTGTCGACCTGCACGTGATACAGCTGATCGTTCTTGTGCTCGATCGGATTGCCGCTCATGACATGACGTACTGTCATGATCGTCATGCAAGCGCCGATGCCGATGGCAATAGCCGCCACCATCAGGGCGCTCAGAATCGGGTTGGCGCGAATGCTCAGCGTGCCGAGCTTGAGGTAGTAACGAAACATAGTGCCCCCTAGCCAGCAGCCATGCTGGCGAGATGCAATTCGGGTGCACCATCGCTGACCTGTCCGTCCCGTACGAAGATATTGCGCTTCGCCCGGTCCGCCAGTCCCAGTTCATGCGTCACCATGATAATGGTGGTGCCCGCCGCATTAATCTCACCCAACAGGTCCAGTACGCTGTCTGCCATGTTCGTGTCGAGGTTACCGGTTGGTTCGTCGGCGAGCAGGAAGCGCGGTTCGCCAGCCAGCGCCCGAGCGATAGCGACGCGTTGCTGCTGGCCGCCCGACAGTTGCGCCGGTAAGTGGCTCAGGCGCGAACCGAGACCGACCATTTCGATCGACTGCTCGATGCGTCGTTTGCGCTCGTCGGCCTTGAAGCCGCGATAACGCAAGGGCACATCGACGTTATCAAAAATATTGAGTTCCGGTATCAGGTTGAAGCTCTGGAAGATGAAGCCGATCTTTTCATTGCGGACGTTGGAACGCTCCTTGTCGTTCAGCTTCGAAATGTCCCGGCCGTCCAGTTCATACGTGCCGCTGGTCAGGTCTTCGAGCAGACCGGCAATATTCAGAAAGGTCGTCTTGCCAGAGCCCGACGGTCCCGTGACCGATACGAATTCGCCCTCATCAACCGTCAGCGAGAACTCGCGCAGCGCATGAGTTTCAACCGTGTCTGTACGGTACACCTTGGATACGTTCTTCATTTTCAGCATAGCCCTGTTCTCCTGAAGCTTTGGCTAATCAGTTAGCAGGACCGTTTCAGCACTGCGAAACGCGTCCAGGTTAGAAATTACGATTTGGTCGCCCGGCTGGAGGCCGGCAACGATTTCGACGGCACCGAGGCTGCGCGCGCCGGTCTCGATCAGGCGTTTCTCCGCCATGCCCTGCTCGGTCACGATGTACGCGATGCGGCCACCGCCGCTATCGAGAAACTGCCCGCGCTGCACCATCATGACGTCGTTATGCTCGGCCAGCAGCACGCGCACAGTAAGCCGCTGGTTCTGGCGCAGGCCGGTCGGCATATCGCCACTGAAACGAATACGACTGGCGACCTGGTTACTGACAATCTCCGGAGATACCGCCGCCAACTGGCCCGGGTAGCGCGCACCACCGACCAGGACTTCAGCCGCCATCCCGATGGCGAGATCGTCCGCGTAACTCTCTGGTATCTGCGCGTCGATTTCGAAGCGGGACAGGTCAACGACGGCCATGACCGGCATATCCCGGGATACGGCGGCTTTCTGGTCCACCAGCAAATCTCCGACAATGCCGTTGACCGGTGATTTGATGGCGAGATCATCGACCTGGCGTCGCAGATCGTCGACAAACAGCTGCTGGCGGCCTACATCGAACTCGCTCGCCTTGATCTCGAACGCGAGGCGCTCGTCGAACAGGTCCGCGTCGGCAACGGCGTGCTCGTAGGCAAGTTCCGCATTGCGAAGGTCATCCTGCGCTTTCTCGAAATCGATCTCCGGCATAACCCCGCGCTCATTCGCCTCGTCGGCGCGGCGCTTCTCTCGATTGGCCGCGACCAGGGCCACATCGGCGAGATCGGCTTCTTTGCGTTTCTCAAGCGCAAGCTGGCGTGATTCGATGCGTTGCCGCTCGAGCTCCATCTTGCGTTGTTCAAATGACGATTCGGCCTGCTGTAACGCGTTGGTCAGCTCGGGGCTGACAACCGTGGCAACCACCTGGCCCTGGAGCACCTGCTCACCGGCCGCGACTTCGATCGTGATCGTACCCGAGGCGCTCGCATAGAGGGTCGGACTGACGGCCGCGACGACGCGACCCTGGACCGACACGTCCTGGACAAGGTCGCCACGCGTTACGGTCGCGGTCCGGACACGGTCGACTGGCACGCTGATGGTGGCATTGGCCCAGCGCTGCACAACGGGTGTCGCTACCCAGACAGCCGCAATGGTGGCAACAACAATACCGCCGATTATCAGTCGCTTAGGTCGCGGATCGCGCGGAGCAAGCTGGGTGTCCTGCGCGGATGTGTCTCGAATGTTCAGTTTCTCCGTCCCCCTGTCGGACGTGTGTTTCTATATTTGATGCATCGGATCGGAGAAACGTTTGATTATGGTTTGATTTTTACCGCCAACGAGGCGACCTTGTGACCGGCACATGGAAAAAATAGAAAATGTTCGGGTGGTTGAGTGTCACGCAGAGGGCGAAGTCGGCGACGTGATCGTCGATGGTGTACCGCCGCCCCCCGGCAATACCCTGTGGGAGCAATCCCGCTGGATCGCCCGGGACGATGGGCTGCGCCGCTATGTTCTCAACGAACCGCGCGGTGGTGTCTTCCGGCACTGCAACCTGCTCGTGCCGCCGAAGCATCCCGACGCCGACGCGGCGTTTATCATCATGGAACCCATGGATACGCCGCCAATGTCCGGGTCCAATTCGATCTGCGTCACCAAAGTCGTGCTCGAGACAGGCATCGTGCCGATGCTGGAACCGCTGACAACCCTGACATTGGAGGCGCCCGGCGGACTCGTCCACGTACAAGCCGGATGCGCCGGCGGCAAAGTAGAGTGGATCCGGGTTCGCAACGTGCCGTCGTTCGCCTGCAGGTTGGATGCTGCCCTGGAAGTTGCCGGGGTGGGCACCGTGAAGGTCGATACGGCCTACGGTGGCGACAGTTTCGTCATCGCTGATGCGGCCGCGCTTGGATTGTCCCTGCAGCCCACCGAGGCGCGCGACCTGGCCGAGCTGGGCGTGCGTTTTTCCACAGCGGCAACCGAGCAGCTGGGATTCTCCCACCCGGAAAATCCGGAGTGGGCACACATATCCTTCTGCCTGTTCGCCACGCCCGTCGAGCACCAGGGACAACGGCTGCACACAAAGCACGCCGTCGCGATACGGCCCGGCAAGATCGACCGATCCCCAACCGGAACCGGCGTGTCTGCCCGCCTCGCAGTTCTGCACGCTCGCGGTCAGGTCGACGCCGGGATGGAACTCGTCGCCCGCTCGATTATTGATTCCCAGTTTATCGGCCGCATCGAATCGACGTCGACGGTCGGCCATCTTCCGGCCGTCGTGCCAAGCATCGAGGGGCGCGCCTGGATTACCGGCACCCGGGAGCTGAAGCTCGATCCGGATGATCCGTGGCCCCATGGCTATCGGGTCGCGGATACGTGGCCAAAGGCATCCACATGAGTCTTCCGTACTTTGATGCGGCGGCCATAGAGGCAGCAACGCCCTATCCGAAACTCGTGGCCGCGATCGGTGACGCGTTTCGCGACGGCGGTGTGGCACCGGCACGCCATGCCCATGACATTCCGACGAGTGGCGGTGGTGCCAGCACGCTGCTGCTTATGCCTTCGTGGAGCGATGCCGGGCACTTCGGCGTGAAACTGGCCACGATCAATCCGGCGAACGCGGCCCGCGACATCCCGACAGTCAACGGGACCTACGTACTCTTTGACCGCGAAACGGCGACACCGCGAGCTGTCTTCGACGCAACCGCCCTGACCGCACGCCGCACCGCGGCTGCCTCGGCGTTTGCTGCAAGCAAACTGGCGGCAGATGACGCAACGTCCCTGCTCATGATCGGTACCGGGCGGTTGTCCCGATCCCTGATCGAGGCACACGCAACGACACGGGATATATCGACGGTGCGAGTCTGGGGACGTTCGCCCGAAAAGGCTGCGACGATCGCGAACTGGGTGCGCGACAACATTACCGATGACGCTGCAGTGGCAACTGACCTCGACCAGGCCTGTGGCAGTGCGCACATCATCAGCGCGGCCACTTTTGCAACGACACCGCTGATTCGGGGTGCCAGCCTGCACGCAGGGGTCCATGTCGATCTTGTGGGTGCATACTCCCCCGGGATGCGTGAGACCGATGCCGAGGTCTTCCGCCGAGCGGACCAGGTTTGGGTGGACACCTTTGAGGGCGCGGAGTCGGAAGCGGGTGACTTGCTTGCCGCAATCGAGGAAGGAGCAATCGAGCTCGACGATGTCGCCGGCGACATGTTCGAGCTCGCACGGCTGGCCGGTGCCGCGAGGCACGACGCGCGCGAGATAACGGTTTTCAAGTCCGTCGGAACCGGCCTCGAGGATCTCGCCGCGGCCATTCTGTGCGAGACAGGCTGAGCCTCACTCGGGCCTGTAAATCACCGAACTCCCAAGATACTGGTGCTCGAGAATCCTGTGCGAGGCCTCCTCGCCAATGTCGTAGAGCCAAACGGCCCATTTTTGGCGGCCACTCATCCATGTACGCCAGGACTCGCTCAACACGACCGCATCCCGATCCGGTATGTAGGCAAGCGCGCGAAATGACTTATCCGGTGGAAGCTGCATTGAGGCGCTGACGACCCCGTCGAGGTTTGCGAATACATAGGACTTATTGCCGCTCGACGGCGAACCGGACCGGCACAACAATTCGGATCGTGCCTGGATCCAGATGGCGCCTTCCAGCTCGCAGACACTCATCAGCCTCGTTAACTTGGTCGACCGACGTTGCACAGTGTCGAAAAGTTGCAACGGCGCGTCGCCTTCCGAGCCAATGCTGTAGAGAAAAGACGTATCGGACACCGGGACAATCCGGACCTTCGCGTTGAATGGGTGCTGAGCGACCTCGACTTTTTCCCAGTAATTGACTCGCTTCCAGGTGGCCCAGATCCGGGACCCATCGTCGTAGACGAGTGTCTGGCCGTCCAGCAGGTATCGGCCAGATCGCCCCTCGAAGAAGGTCAGTTGCTGGCGCGTCTCAAGGTCAAACAGTACAAGCCGGTGGGAATCCTTCTGGTTCACCGGGCCGAATACATTCAGCAGTATCCGTCGGTCGCTCCTCGGGCTGATTTCCTGGATATCCACATCGCCAATGCTGGCAACGATATCGGTATTCCCATTGCGCAGTGCCAGCACGGCCAGGTAGTGACCCGACCCGAATAACAGCTCGCCCGAAACCTCCGGTGCTGCGGCTTGCTGGCACGCCGCGAGCGACGCCAGGGACAGGATGACGAAGCTGATGGGGAACGGTCGGTAACGGTGCATGACAGCAAGTCTAGCGAAGTCATGCGCCCGAACCATCCCTGGACGCAAACAAATGATGGGAAACGCGGCGCTTTTGGCGGAAAATGCAGAGAACAAGCTGTTTGTACAGGCCCAGACCTATGAAGACTACCGCCGCCGCACTGGTTCGCCACGCGCTGGAAGAAATCGGCGTCCGTTATACCTTTGGTATTCCTGGCGTCCACAACATCGAGCTCTACGACGAACTGCTGGGCTCGGAAAATATTCTCCCGGTCCTCGTCACACACGAGGGTGGCGGTGCCTTCATGGCCGATGCGATCAGCCGGGCGACGGATACGATTGGTGTCCTGGCAATCGTTCCCGCGGCGGGCATAACGCACGCGATGAGCGGCGTCGGCGAGGCGTTTCTCGACGGCATACCAATGCTCGTGATCTCGGGCGGCGTGCGCACGGACATGGCACAGGCATTTCAACTTCACGATGTCGACCAACAGGCGCTAATGCAGCCACTAACCAAGGCCACTTTTAAACTGGAACGCTACGAAGACGCTATCCCGATGGTCTACGAGGCCTACAAGATCGCGGTTTCCGGGGAACCGGGCCCCGTGTTCATCGAGTTGCCCGCCAATCTGCAGCTCCTCACCGGCGAAGTCGACTCGATGCCTGCGGCGGATATTCAGCTGGTGCGACCACCGCTCGACGATAAGGAAATCGAGGCTGCCGTGGCAATGCTCGCTGCAGCGGAAAGGCCCGGGCTGTTTGTCGGCTGGGGAGCCAGGGATGTGACCGACGATCTCGTGCGAATCGCCGAGCACCTTGGTGCTCCGGTGTCGACAACGTTACAGGGCCTCGGCGTATTCCCTGGCGATCACCCGCTGCACGTCGGCATGGGATTCGGCCGCTCGTCTGTACCCGCCGCCGAAAATGCATTCCGCGACTGTGATGTCATGCTGGCCGTCGGCACGCGTTTCGCGGAAATTTGTACCGGCAGCTACGGTGCGGTGCCCCCAGAGAAACTGATTCACATCGACATCAACCCCGACGCCATCGGTGCCAATCACGCAACACCCGTTGGCATCCATGCGGACTCACGCGACGCCGTTCCGGCACTCGCCGATGCACTGCTTGAAGCGACCAGGGCGCGAGACGGCTCAATCGTTGCTTCCGCGATAGCGAAGGACAAGGCCGCCTATCGCGATGAGTGGCACGAGCATGATTCGGGTGGACGCGTGAACCCGAGTCGCCTCTTCGAAGAGTTGCGATCGCAACTCGACGATGACGCGATCATCGTTACGGACGATGGCAATCACACCTTCCTCACCGCGGAGCTGATGCCCATCCACAAAGGCGGAACATATCTCTCTCCGACTGACTTCAATTGCATGGGTTACTGCGTGCCGGCGACTATCGCCGTCAAGATGGCCCTGCCCGAACGACAGGTCGTCGGCATTGTTGGTGACGGCGCGTTTCTGATGACGGGACTCGAGTCAGTTACTGCGGCATCGAATGACATTGGCGCGATCTGGTTCGTGTTCAACGACGGTGAGCTTGCGCAGATCGCGCAGGCACAGGAAATTCCGTACCAGCGCAAGGCCTGCACGGATATCGGCAAGTTAAACTACGAGGCCTTCGCCGCGGCGACGGGCGCCACCTACGTTGGCATTCATTCCGATGGTGAACTCGCGGAGGGCATCGCAACCGCACTGGCGGCCTCAGCGGACAACCGGCCTGTACTCGTGGACGTACACATCGACTACTCGAAGAAGACGCGCTTTACTGTTGGCACTGTGAAAACGAATCTCAAGCGCTTCGATACGAAGAACAAGCTGCGTATTGTGGGACGGGCCCTGAAAAGGAAAGTATTCGGCGCCTGAGCCGAAGCTACCCCGGCGATTTCTCGCGATAGTCGGTCAGCACGCGCGTAAACCAGTCGCCAGCCGTCACCGCCGGCTTGTCGCCACATTGAATCGTGTACGGTTTGCCAGACCACGAACTCTTGCTCGCGATCCGATCGATGAATTCCTCGACCGTGTCGTAATAGCGTTTGCCTCTTCTTGCTTTCATGCGCAGGTGATCGGCCGCTTCGCTGGCTGTGTGCTCCTTGCCGTTGCGCACAAATTTGCAGCCACTCTCGGATACCGAATCAATCAGGTAGCCGACTTCGACGGTCAGGTCCGGCTCTCCCGCCGACGCTAGCGAGCTTGCGAATATGAGCAGTGCAGCGAGAGAGAATGCACGCATACCTACATCCCCAGCGTAACGGTCATCGGGTTGTGGTCCGACGACGTGACGACGCTCGAGTCGCTATGGGTCGCGGAGAGGCCGCGAACATAGATGTGGTCAAGCGGCGAACCAAAGAAACGCTTGCGATTGTCGTCACTGAACTCGACCGCCGAAAGCCCGAGTTTGGAGGCCATGGCCTCGATTGTCTGCGTTCTTCCGGCACGCCACGTATTGAGGTCCCCGGAGAAGATAATCGGGCCCTGGTGGCGCTCGAGCACGTCGCTGATCTGCTTGAACTGGCGCTTGTAAGAACCGAGGCCAAGCGAGAAATTGACGGCATGCACATTGACGACCAGCAAGGTCTCGTCGCTATCTTGCAACGCGAACTGGGTAATACTCGTGGCCTTTGGTGTGCGTAGCAGGGGCTCGGTATTGGCAAAACTGCAACGGGCGAGCGGCTGAGTACGGGAGAGCGTCAGGACGCCAGTTATCGAATCGTCGGTGCGGTATCCCGGCGCAAACGACCAGTGTGGGGCCGCCGGCAGGTCACCAATCGTGTCGACGCGCAGTGATGCTTCCTGGATCAGGATCAAGTCGCGTCCATCAGTGAGGCGGCTGTAGTCAGCACGCCAGTTCGGCAGGCTCTTCTTCTGCATATTCCAGCTGACCAGCCGAATTTCACTGGCATTCAGTCCTGCTGCGGAGCCAAGCGGCGCGCTGTCGAGAAGCTGGCGGCAGGACTCAACTTCATGACTTTCGGCAGCCGGCGAACTGATGCTGCTTGCAAGCGCCTGCGCCTCCGGTCCGGTTTGCACCGTCGTACACGACGTGACGAACGTCCCGGTTCCCAGCAGGAGCAGGAATCTGGCCCATGTCATGCGATGTGTACGATGGTTGGTCATACGTTGCCTTGTGGAGTGTCCAGCACTACGAATCAGGGGTAAAAAGACCGAAATAAGCTATCTTGGTTCCAAATACTACGAATCACGCCGTTTGACATCTATTCAAATCACCTCATCTGCCGGTGAATTCGCCGCATTCAGCAGGCAAAACTCAGAACTCGTAACCGACGAGAAACAGGACGCCGGAGTTGCCAAGGAGCGCCAGGTCGAAACCCAATCGATTCTTCTGATATCCGAACGTCGGCACAGCACCGACGCCCCAGGCATCGCCCCAGTAGATCGGCGTCACGTCCTGATTTTCGCCTTCATACCCGTGAACAATGCCAACAGTGAGTTTGAGCCGCAACGCGGGATGATTCTCCCACGGATTCCACTGCTTTCCCCAATAGAGGTACTGGGTGAAATCGCCAAATGAATTGTTGAAAACCGAAAACCCGAGCAGCGTATTTTTCTCTCTGTGGCGCTCGATACCGCCGAATAGGGGCGGCCCCTCATAATAGTCTTTTTCGGAATAGTGCAAATAGCCCCCCGCTTGCACATACCACGAGCGCGCACTGCCATCGGGCGTGGTTTCCGCAATCGCGGAGGCGCAGAGCAGGGACGTCAACCCAAGTGTTGTCGCAATCAGGATTCGCACAGATTCGGGGCAGAAAACTCGAAAGGCAAAAAATTACACTAGCGGAGCTTGCGCAGCAATTTGAATTTCCTGGCCGTAAACGGCGCATAGCGAACCGCGAAATCGGGCCACCAACCGCGCTTCATGACGGCCTTCATATGACTAAAAGTTCTGAATCCATATTCACCCGAGTAATTGCCCATGCCGCTTGGGCCCACACCGCCAAACGGCAGCTCATCGACTGTCATGAACATCATCGTGTCGTTGATACAGGCGCTGCCACTGCTGACTTTCTCAAGGAAGCGTGCCTCCGCCGTCGAGTCCCGGGTAAAGATATAGGCCGCGAGCGGCTTGTCGGATGCGCGGATGAACCGGATTGAAGCCTCGAGATCACCGGCACGAAGTATCGGCAGAATCGGACCGAAGATCTCTTCCTGCATTACGAGGCTGTCGGCCGATACGCCTGTCAGCACGGTGGGTGCGATGTAGCGGGACTCGGCATTTGATTGCCCGCCAATAGCGACGTCGCCCGAACCTATGAGTTCGGTTAGCCTGTCGAAGTGTCGGTCATTGACGATGCGGCCGTAGGACTCTGACGCCTCGGGATTCTCGCCAAACATCTCGGTCACGGCCTGCTGCAGTAGCGGCACCAGCTTCTTCTCCGTCTCGGCATCGACAAGCAGATAATCCGGCGCTATGCAGGTCTGGCCCGCATTCGTGAACTTGCCCCACGCTATGCGGCGCGCCGTTGTCGGAAGATCCGCATCGGGCATGACGACACATGGGCTCTTGCCACCCAGTTCGAGCGTAACCGGGGTCAGGTGCTTCGCGGCGGCAGCCATGACAATGCGGCCGACATTGCCACCGCCCGTGTAAAGGATGTGATCCCAGGCAAGCTCGAGCAAAGCGGTCGTTTCGGGTACAGCCCCTTCCACGACTTTTATGCACTTGCTGTCGAGGTATTCGGGCACGAGGCGCGCAATGATGTCCGATGTCGCCGGGGCAAGTTCCGACGGCTTGAGAACCGCGCAATTGCCCGCTGAGATTGCTGCCGCAAGTCCAGCCAGCACGAGCTGAAGCGGATAGTTCCACGCACCCATGATCAGCACCACGCCCAGCGGTTCGGGCTGCAACCAACTCTTGCCCGGCTGGCCCACCATCGGCGTGGGGACCTTACGCCTCCTCGCCCACCGCTTCAGGTTCTTGCGACTGTACGCGGCTTCGGCAGCCACATAGGAGATCTCCGTCGCCCATGCTTCCTGCGGGTGCTTGCCGAGATCCGATTTCAGTGCGTCCATCAATTCCTGCTCGCACTCGACCATCATGCGCTCGAGCGCCGACAATTGCTCCGCCCGCCAGGAGAGGCTCGTCGTCCGCCCGGTTTCGAACATCGCATCGAGCCCGGCGAACATCGATGCGTAATCAGGCGCCGCGCTAATCGGAGAAGCTGCTTCAGTCATAGCCCACCATTCTCGCAGATATCTATACTCATTTCCGGGGACGGCTACCCTTTCAGTACGCGCAGCAGCGGCGCCAGGGCATCCTCATGCTGTTGCCACAGGCCGATCGAACTCGAGTAGATGGGCCTGCGGACCTGGTCGGCACTGATCGTGGCAACCGGTCTCGCCGTGTTGTGAAATTCCAGGCACGCCGGGTCCCACGGAAGACCGCAGGCTTCAAGCAATGCCTTCGTCGTCTCTTCCTGGTTCCGGATCATTTCCTCGTAACGCAACTCGTGAAGACTGATCGGCGCTACGGCACGCCAGTGCGCCATCATGTCGGAGTACAAATTATAGTAGGCGCCCAGCTCCTCGAGATCGTAGGCATAGTTGTGCCCGCTGGCGCCGAAGAGGTGTTTGAATATCGAGAAACACGTATCGCGCGGATCGCGTGAGCAGTGGATCACTGTGGCCTTGGGAAAGACGATACTTATAAGCCCGATATTGAGGAAGTTGGTCGGTAACTTGTCCGTCACGTGGGGCGCATCACCGCCAAGATCGGCAAGCGCCTTCAGATAGTCCTCGGCAATGTGCTCAAAGTCTTCGGCGGAAGCCGCGGCGATTGATGCCGAGTAGTCGAAACCCTCAGCCAGCGTGAAGCGCGACGACGCTGCGCGCAGCAATGCCATGAGCTCTCCGCCACCATGCACCTGTGCGTGGCTTGCCAGAACCTGCTCAGCAAGCGACGTACCGGAGCGCGGCATGCCGACGATGAAGATCGGCGCGCTCGACTCGCTGCCAACCCCCGACCAACGCTCAAAAAACTCCGCATCGAAGACCGCCTTCAGATTCTCGAACGCCTGGCGATCATCGTCGATTGAGCAGACCAGCGAGGTTCTCCGCAGCTTATTGCTGGCCAGGTAATGTTGCATGGCCTTCGCGTGCTCTTCCCTGTCCTCGCAGATCTTCCCCAGTGCAGACTCGAGGTGGGTACGCTGGTCGTCATCGAGATCTGTTGAATCGAGTAGCGCGGTGATCGACGCAACTTCGTCCTCGCTCAGGCTGTTCTTCGACAGGTTCGCCAGTGAGAACCAGGCCTTTGCATGGCCGCTATCGATCGACAATGCCTTGCGCAAAGCCGTCGCCGCCTTCTCTTTGTTGCCAAGATCCCGGTAGACGGTGCCAAGCTTATGGTGCGCCTCCGCGTAATCCGGCGCGAGCGCGATGGCTTTTTCGAAACTGGCGATCGCGTCATCCCTTAATCCGGCCTTGCGCAGCGAGCTGCCGAGACTGACGTGAATCGGGGCGAGGTCAGAGCGCACCCTTAGGATTCCCTCAAAGCAGGCTATTGCCTCGTCAACATGACCAGTCTCCTGCAGGATGTTGCCGAGCGTTACCTGCACTTCGAGCGACTGTGGCGCCATTTCGGCGGCCTGTTTGATTTCCAGGAGCGCTTCATGCGCTTCGTTTTGCGCCAGCAACGCGCTGGCCAGATTGCGGCGCGCGTCGAACATCGACGGCTCGATCGTCAACGCAGCGCGATATCGGTCGATTGCTTCGGCGGGATTGCCCGCCTGCAACAAGGCGTTGCCAAGATTGGCCATCGCAAAATGATTCTGTGGTTGTTGTTGAAGGGCCTGGGTAATCAGTTCGGTCGCGGCATCGAAGTTGCCTGCCTGCATCGCAATAACGCCAAGGTAGTGCAGCGCGTCGGGCTGCGCCGGGTCCTGGCTCAGAACCTGGCGGTACAACTGCTCCGCCTGCCGCAGTTTTCCAGCACCATGCAGCTGCACGGCTTGCTGTAATGCTTGCTCAGTATTGTCGGATTCGTTCATGATGGCCCGCATCATCTTCGAGAATTCAACCTGGAGCAACCATGGTACTCCGATCTATTACCATTACACTGGCGCTGGCCTGCGCACCTGCCCTTGTCGCCGCTGCGGATGCAACGGCAATTCCTACTCTGGAACAAATCATGGCGGATCCCGACTGGCTCGGGAACCAGCCCGAAAATTCCTATTGGGGGGATGACAGCCGTACGGTTTTCTTCGAACAGAAGCGCAACGGCTCGGCACTCAAAGACCTTTTCTCAGTCAACACGCAAAACGGTGCAGTCGCGCAGATTGCGGAATCAGACTGGTCGCGGTTCTTCAAGACATCCATCGTATCGAGCAACTCGGGTCAGCATCGCGCCTGGACTTACTCGGGCGATATCTACCTGAGCGGTCGCAAATCACCTCAGCAAGTGACGCGCACGACGGCCGTCGAGTCGGCACCCATGTTTATGAGCGACGGCCGGCGCGTCGCGTTCGAGCGTGACGAGCAGATGTTCGAATTCGATCCGGCGAATGGGTTCACCGAGCAGCTTACTAACATCCGCTTTGAAAACGATCCTGCTGACGAGGAGGACTTTGACGTTCTGCGGACGCACCAGGAGCGTCTGTATCGACAGATCCGCGAGGCGAAAGAAGACGAAGTCGAAGCGCGCGAACGCCGGGACTCACTTTACGCTGTGGATGAGGCGCTCGGCGCCGCCCCCATTTACATGGGTGACAAGATTTCGTCGGAAGGTCAGTCGATGTCTCCCAACGGCCGCTGGCATCTCGTCGTCACCTCCAGCAATGACTTCGCCGAGGGCAAGTCAGGCAGCATGCCGAATTACGTGACCGCGAGCGGCCATGTGGAGAACCGCGAAACCCGTACCCGTGTCGGGCGCAATGGCTATGCGCCGCACACGGTTTGGCTGGTTGATCTCGAGTCCGGCGAAAAGTTCGAGTTAGACCAGACTGAGCTGCCTGGAATCAAGGACGACCCGCTCGCAGATCTGCGCGAAAGCGCTGTAGAGTATTACGTGGACCTGGGCGAGGACCGGGAAGCGGCAGAGAAACGCCTGAAAGCACCCGAGACCCGCGGCATAGAAATCTACTCCACGCAGTGGTCACCGGACGGGTCGCAGGCCGTTCTCTGGGTGCACGCAAGCGACAACAAGGACCGCTGGATTGCGACGATCGACTTCGAGGCAAAGAAGCTCGTCAGCCAGCACCGAATCAGCGATGAGGCGTGGGTAAACAACTACCATCGCGGGCACGGCTGGCTCAGGGACAGCAAGACGCTCTGGTTCCTTTCGGAAGATCACGGCTACCTCGGCCTCTACACAAAGAATATTGGGGAAGCGGACAGCTCAGCGCTCGTTGCTGGCGAGCACGTCGTCTTCGAGCCGACGCTCGGGCCTTCGGGCGATTACATCTACTACCAGGCCAACGTCGAACACCCGGGAATCTACGAGATCTGGCGCGTCGACGTCGACTCGGGCAAGGCCGATCAGCTGACAAACCTCGGTGGCGTCAACGAATTCCTGGTGTCTCCGGATGAATCCAGGCTACTGATCACGCACTCAGAAACCAATCGCCACCCGGAACTGTTTGTCCAGGCGAATAAGCCGGGAGCTAAAGCTACGCCGCTCACAAGTACGATGAGCGACGAGTTCAAGGCGATCGACTGGCAGCAACCGGCAATCGTCGAAGTGCCCTCCTCGCACAGTGACCAGCCGATCTATTCCAAGATCTACCTGCCGGCGGACCATGACCCGGAGAAAGAGTACCCGGCTGTCATGTTTGTACACGGCGCGGGTTACACACAGAACTCCCACATGGGCTGGCCATACTATTTCCGCGAAGGCATGTTCCACAACCTGTTGACGGAGCGCGGCTACGTTGTCATCGACATGGACTTCCGCGCCTCGGAAGGTTATGGCCGCGACTGGCGGACAGCAATCTACCGTCGCATGGGCGTTCCCGAGCTCGAGGACTTCCACGATGGCGTTGACTACATCGTCGAAAACTATGGCGTGAACAGGGAGCGTATCGGCGTGTATGGCGGGTCGTACGGCGGCTTCATGACCTTCGTCGCCATGTTCCGGGCACCGGACCTGTTCAAAGCCGGGGCGGCATTGAGGCCCGTCTCCGACTGGTCGCACTACAACCACGGCTACACATCAAACATCCTCAATACGCCGAATATCGATCCCGAAGCCTATCGGATCAGTTCTCCGATCGAGGATGCCGAGGGTCTCAAGAACCCGCTTCTGATTGCCGCCGGCATGCAGGACAACAACGTCTTCTTCCAGGATTCGGTGCTGGTAGTCCAGCGACTACTCGAACTCAAGAAACAGGACTTCGAAATTGCACTTTACCCGCTCGACCCTCACGGCTTTGTGAACCCCGAAAGCTGGCTGGACGAATACCGTCGAATACTCAAGTTATTCGAAGCAAACCTTAAATGAGCAAACTCGAAGGAAAGGTCGCATTTGTCACGGGATCCGGCCGCGGTATCGGGCGTGCGGTGGCACTGAAACTCGCCTCGGAGGGCGCAAAGCTCGTCATTAACGATCTTGACCAGGAACCGGCTGACGATGTCACCACGGAGATCAGGAACTCGGGCGGCGAAGCGATCGCCGTAGTCGGCAGCGTCACCGAGGACGGTTTCGCCGAGCGCTATGTCGACGCGGGCATCCAGGCATTCGGTGGCGTCGATATCATCGTCAACAATGCCGGTTACACCTGGGACGCGATGATCCACAAGATGAGCGATGAACAGTTCGACGCGATGATCGATGTCCATCTCAAAGCCCCGTTCCAGATACTGCGCGCGGCGTCAGAGTTCATTCGCAGTGCGGCGGCTGAAGAAGCCGCTGAAGGCCGCGAGGTATTCCGCAAAGTTGTGAACATCTCGTCCGTTGCCGGGACCGGCGGCAATGTCGGCCAGGCCAATTACTCATCGGCCAAGTCCGGTGTCATCGGACTGACGAAGACGTTGGCCAAAGAATGGGGGCGACTCAAGGTGAACGTTAACTGCGTGGCGTTCGGCTTTATCGATACCCGCCTCACCGAGGCCACTGACGAGAAGAAGACGATTGTCGTTGAAGGCAACGAGGTGGCGATCGGCATCCCTAAGAAAGTGCACACGGGCTTCAGTGCGATGATCCCTATGGGGCGCGGCGGTACCGTCGAGGAAGCGGCTGGTGGCGTGTACCTCCTGTGCACGCCGGAATCCAACTACATCTCGGGCCAGACCATCGTGGTCGGCGGCGGTATCTCGCTCTAGCGAATCCGGTTACCGTCGGCGTCCCAAACCTCGATCTCACCGAGACCCAGCGCGGCAATATCCGCTTCGATCTTTGCCAGGTCGCCGCTAATGAACCACACGAGCCTGTCGGGATCGATTCGGACGTCCATGGCCGGGGCCAGGTTCTCCAGCTGTACCGCTTCGTAATCTCCCTTGCGCTTTTCGACATAGTCGTCAGCAAGACCGTAGACGGCATTCTCAGCCAGGTAGACCAGGGTGCCGAACGTCGTGGCCGTAACAGCCGGCAACTTGCGAATGCGCTCATTGCGGGCATCGTCCAATTCATCGGACGTGAATGGCCTGTCACCGTCGACAGCACGCAGCTCTTTCAGCAATTCCTCGATACTCTGCGCCGTCTTGTCGGACTGCACCTGCGCCGTCACCTTCCATACCCTGGGCCCGACGACGCTGGAAACGGATGAGCGAACGCCATAACTCCAGCCTTTCTCCTCGCGAATGTTGGCGTTAATTCTCGACGTGAAATTGCCCCCGTAAATCATGTCTGCCAGGCGAAAATCGGTGTGCCCCGGCTGAAACGGCGGATCGATTACCTGGGCCGCGATAACATTCGACTGCGGCGCGCCCGGCATATCGAACACGATGACGCGTGCTGCCTGCTCCGCAGGATCAATTTCCTTAAGGTCCGGAATAGCTGCATCGCCCTGGCTCGGCTTCCAGTCGCCAAAGTGCTTATTCAAGGCCTTTATCAAATCGTCCGGATCGATCCCGCCCGCCACGTACAGGGTCAGGTCCTGGGGCCGAATACGACGCTCATACGCGTCGCGGAGGTCTTCGTCCGACAAGGCTACGACGTCTTCAGGCGTCGCAGGCATTCCGCCATACGGATGGTCGCCATAAAGCACCGCATTAACATACTTGCCCGCGAGAGACGAAGGATTCGTTTTGCCCTGCGCGATAGTTGCAACGGCGACATCTTTCAGAAGTTGCACTTCACTCTCATCGAATGACGGATTTCGGAGGATGTCCGCCGCGAGCTCCATCGCCGCATCAAATTTCGATGTGAGCGTTGTCGCGGTCGCGCGCGTCACGTTCGCTCCGGCATTCAGGCTGAATGAACTTCCGGTTCGCTTCAGGTCCGCGATAATCTCGTCGGCCGAGCGGCTCTTCGTACCTTTGTTCAGCGCGCCAAGCGCGATACTCGCCGCCGCCGGATTTTCGTCGACACTGACGACCCCACCCACGCGGAACTGGCCGATCAGGCTCACAGCCGGAACACCGGGCCGTTGGACGAAACGTACCGGGATACCATTTTTGAGTTCGAAGTCCTGCACGGCCGGTGCCGTAGCCGGCGGGTAACTGTCGACAGCCGGCAGCTCGCTGCGATCGGCACCGATATTCGCGACCGCGTGGCCACCGAACATCGTTACGTAAACCTCATGGTAGCCGTCGCCCAACCACGCATCTGCAGCCGCACGAATGGAATCCGTCGTCGCATCATCGATCCACGCGAACCCGGTCTTGTACGCATCCGGCGAGCCACCGTAGTACTCGCTCTCCGCCAGGAGGTTGGCCTTACCGGAAAGCGAGTCCAGCCCCTTGATCACGGACGCAGCAATCTGTGTCTTGACGAGCTCAACTTCGGTCCTGGTCGGCCCATCCCTGGAAAAGCGCTCCAGTTCCTCGTCGACAATACGCCGGGCTTTCTCGACATCGGCTCCAGGATTGAGGACAACCTGCAGCCTCGCAACCGATGCAAGATCGAAGACCTGGATATTCATCGACGCCGACACCGCCAGCTGTTCTTCTTTCACGAGGCGCTTGTAAAGGCGCGAAGACGAATCTCCTCCCAGTATTCTCGCTGCCAGCGAGACCAGCGTTGCGTCCTCGTGATCGCTTCCGGGTACTGCCCAGCCGCGCGAGAGCAAAGGATTCGCGACTCGATCCTGCATGGTCTCCGACGTGTTTGCTGTCCGGACCGGCACCCAGTCATCCCGGTGCCTGACCGGCTCACCTGGCGGAATATCGGCGAAGTGCAAACGAACCATCGCAAGTGCCTCCGCCGGGTCTATGTCGCCCGCTACCGTGATGATCGCGTTCGCGGGTCCGTACCACTCCTTGAACCACTCATGCACGTCATCAAGCGATGCCGCCTCAAGATCCTCCATCGAACCGATCGTTGACCAGCTGTACGGATGACCTTCGGAAAACAGGCCGGCCATCATGCGTTTCGAAACCTGTGAATACGGGCGATTGTCGCCACGGCGTTTTTCGTTCTGTACCACACCGCGTTGCTGGTCCAGTTTTTCCTGGGTCACTGCACCAAGCAGGTGACCCATGCGATCGGATTCCAGCCACAGCACTCGCTCGAGGGCGGTGTTGGGCACTGTCTGAAAATAACGTGTTCGATCGAGCCACGTGTCGCCGTTCAGCGAGCCACCGACATCCTGTATCGGCGCAAAATACTCCTCGTCGTAGTTCTCGGTCCCGTTGAACATCAGGTGCTCGAACAGATGAGCAAAGCCCGTCTTGCCGGGTTTTTCGTCACGCGACCCTACTTTGTAGTAGACATTGACGAATGCCTGCGGCGCGGTCCGATCGACGTGAATGAGGACAGTCAGGCCATTATCCAGCACGTGACGTTCGTAGGGGATATCGATACCGGCGAAATCCTGCGCGTGGGCAGAAACAACAAAAAGGCTCGCCAGCAGCAAGGTCGCTGCGACTCGATTCAACATGTATTACTCCGACTAGCTAGAGACTGGTGTAAAGGACCCAGAGAACCGCCAGAGGCACGACCACCCGAATCATCCACAACCAAACGTTAAACAAAACAGCACTGCCAAATGATAAATCTTCGGCAAGAACGGATGGTTTGATTCGCCAGCCGACGAAAAGTGCCATCAGGATGCCACCCAGGGGCATCATCAGGTTTGCTGTGAAGTAGTCAATCAGGTCGAACATGGTCTTGCCTTCAAAGACCTTGAACTGTCCCAGTGGCGCCACGTCCGACCAGATATTGAACGAGAACACGGTCAGCAGACCAATAGCCCAGGCAAGTGTGCCGAACACAAGGACGCCATTACGGCGCCGCATGTTCCATTTGCCTTCGGCGAAACGAACGATCGGCTCAAGGATCGCAATGATCGACGTAACTGCGGCGAATGCCAGCAGGATAAAGAATATGACGCCAAACACGGCGCCGCCCGGCATGCCGGCAAATGCGGCAGGCAATGTCTGGAAAATCAGGCCAGGCCCGGACCCGGGATCGAGGTCGTTACCAAACACGAGCGGGAAGATCATCAGGCCCGCGAGCAGGGCCACCATCGTATCCGCGCCGGCGATGATCAAAGCCGATTTCGTTAACGACACGCCTTTCGGCACGTACGAACCGTAGGTCATCAATAGCCCCATGGCCACGCTGATCGAGAAGAACGCCTGGCCGATCGCGACCAGCACCGTCCCCGCGTCGATCTTGCTGAAGTCGCTGCTGAACAGGAAACTGACGGCTTTCGCGAAGTCGCCCTCCACGGCGGCATAGCCGATCATGAGCAACAACATCGCGAACAATGTCGGCATCAATATCGTGACCACCTTTTCAATGCCGTCCTTCAAGCCGCGCCCCACTATAAAGAGTGCGATGGCCATGAAGACCGTATGCCAGAGCGTCAGTGCGACCGGGTCCGCGAGAAGGTTGTCGAACTGCTGTGCGACGGCAGTCGGTTCCGCGTCACCGAAGCCGCTACCTGCCTTGAATATATAAGCGAGCGTCCATCCTGCGATGACGCTGTAGTAGGTCGCAATGAGATAGCCAACAGCCATTGCCATATAGCCAACCAATGACCAGGGTCCCGATCTGCCCGCCTGTTTCGCAACGTTTGCCATGGCAATCGGTGGGCTGTGACCGCCGGCGCGGCCGATCCAGAGCTCGGCGATGAGGATCGGAATCGCGATGAACAAGACGCAGCCAAGGTAGACAAGTACGAACGCCCCACCCCCGCTAACACCAACGACAAA
>JAACFG010000001.1 GCA_009937605.1 Gammaproteobacteria bacterium
AGGGATTTGCGTTTCCAGAAGGCTTCGGTCATCGTCCCGTACTTTGCGACACCACGGTCTGAATATCCACATGAAAGCCGTATTACTCGACTGGGCCACGATGGGCCCTGACCTCGACATTAGCGAGTTGCAGGCCCTGTTGCCCACGCTTGAAATTTACGACGATACCGACGATGACCAGATGGCCGAGCGAATTGCAGGTGCAGAAATCGTCCTCGGCAACAAAGTCCTGCTGTCGGAGGCTTTGTTCGACGCCGCCCCCGAAATGCGCTTTATTGGACTGACGGCAACCGGAACTGACAATGTTGACCTGGTGGCCGCAAAGGATCGTGGCATCGCCGTGTGCAACATTCGCGCTTACTGCACGCAGTCGGTCGCCGAGCATGTGTTTGCTTGCCTGCTCGGTCTGGCACACAGCCTGCAGGCGTATTCTGCTGATGTGCGCAAGGGCGCATGGCTGGAGGCAGACAACTTCTGCATGCTGAATTACCCAATCCGTGAGCTGTCGGCGATGACACTCGGTATTGTCGGCTACGGCGAACTGGGCAAAGGCGTTGCCAATATTGCCAGGGCATTCGACATGGAGGTGATCGTCGCGACGCGGCCTGGGACAGAGGAAATCCCTGACGGCCGCGTTTCGATGGACGAACTCCTACGACGCGCGGATGCGATTTCACTGCACTGCCCGCTAAACGACGTGACACGCAAACTGTTCGGGGCAGACGAGTTTGCAGCAATGAAGAAGACCGCCCTGCTCATCAATACGGCGCGCGGCGGGCTCGTGGACTCGCAGGCACTTGTTAATGCGCTGCAAGAAGGCGAGATTGCGGCAGCAGCTGTCGACGTATTACCGCAGGAGCCGCCCGTGAACGGCGACCCATTGCTCGACTACAAGGGTGACAATCTCATGATCACGCCGCACATTGCATGGGGAACCCTGACGGCCCGCCAGGCTGCCATCGATGAGCTTACGGCGAATATCGCCGCCTTTCTCGAAGGTAAGGAACGTTGCCGCGTGGTCTGAGCCTCTGCTGCCATCCTGGGGACGAGCCGAATGGCTCTTTGCAGCCAGTAATCCCCCCGCGGGGGGATGCTAATCGCGGAACTTAATGTGAATTTCAGGAATGTTTACCCCGGAGGGCACGTACTCCGCGGTAAGGTGCAGCGACGATGGGCCCGGCCGAGGACCTGGAAGTCCTCGGGAGCCCCATCGTCGTGCCGGTATTCGCCCGCATTGTCCCGACTACGGCTGTTGAATATTCAGCACGAATCCGCCGCTGACAGTGATGACGCCGTCAGCCGGTATCGTCCATAAGCCCTGATCCTCAACAGTCTCCGAGAATGTGAGGTCAAAGATCACGCCGCCCGGCTCCCCGGCGCCCAAGCCGCCGAAACCGATGTTGAACAGGACGCCGGTGTTGAAATCCACGGACTCGGTGTAGTCCTCCAGCGTTAACGTACCGTCGAGCAATTCCTCGTCGTCCTGGCTCCAGCAATTGGTGAACGCCCACGAGAAGTCATCACCATCCGAAAGTTCACCGGAGCCGAGCCAGGTTACCGTGAACTCGCCCTGCGCGAGGACGCCTTGCGGCGGGCCGCCGGCGAACATGTCGCAGGTCTCTACGTACGGGTTGTTCATCGGCACCTGTTCCAGGTCATCGAGAACATCGGCTACATTGAAAAATTGCTCGACGAGGAACTCGATCACGCCGAAGGCCAGTGATGCGTGGCGCTCCCAGTCCGCGGCCTGCTCGTCCTCGAGGAGAGCCGCGAATTCCTCCCAGGTATATTGGAAGGTTCCGGCAAGTGAATCTAACTCTACGCCGTCGGCAAGGATGGTCACCCCGAAGAGCAGCGCATCGGGATAACTGACTATAAGATTACCGCTGGTGGGTGGCTCGCCGACCGCAGCCTCAATGTCCGTTTCGAAGCTCACACGAAACGTCCCGTCCAGCGGCGATCCCTCAGGGCTCGTGACTGTCAGAACGAAACTGTTACCAGCGCGGAGGAGGTACGACAGAAATGTCACGGTATTATTCGCACCGACATCGAGATCCAGGTTGCCGGCAAGCAAGCCATCATCCATGTCGATCGTGACCGTGAACTCACCGCCGACATTTGCCGTCAGTAGCTCACCGTTGTTCAAGTTGCCGAGGAAGAAATTGTAATTATCCAGTATGACCAGTGGCGGCTCGACGTCGGTGGGCTCGTCGACACCACCATCACCACTGCTGCCACAGCCGGTGAGCAGCACGGCGCTGACTCCCAGCAGGAAAAGATCTCTGCTCTTCATGACTCCCTCCTCTTACAACTGCATCTCATCGTGGGGTGACGGCAGCCCGGCTATCTTGGGTCCGGAAAGAGGAGACGAGGACCCGTGGCTTTGCGTCCCTGACTTTGGTCAGGTTTGCCTTTATCAGATCAAGTATGAGCCGTTAGGAAGAGCTGTCAATTCTGGGATCTACGTACCGGAAGTCCAAGTCAGGGTCGGATGGATAAATGGCCGGTTTGGGTCAGTAGCTGACCGTCATGATACCCGGAAAGCAGACGCCCGGACGGCCGCAATGCCTGGGAAAACCGCCGCTCACGGGAAGCAATGGAGCCAGTTAGATCAGTACATCAGGCACCGATAATCTGCCGCGCCCATTGCACGATGGAACGCACACGCGGCGAACCGAGGTCGAACGCTTCATCGAAGCTCACCCAACGCCACTCATGATGCTCGGGCTCCCCCGTCTCGGGAGAGATGCCCATCTCGACCTTCTCCTGAGTCGTGGTGGCGATGAAGTAACGCGCAATCTTGCCGCGGCTGTACGGGCCCGTCTCGAAGAAGCGATCACCCCAGTCGAATGACAACTCAGTTACACCGGTTTCCTCGCCGACTTCACGTATCGCCGCCTGCATCGGCTCTTCGCCGCGCTCGCGAATGCCCTTGGGAAAATCCCAGTGATGAAATGCGCGCAGCATCAACGTTACCCAGCCCGTGTCGGACTTGCGGGCTATAACGACTCCGCAGGACAGTCTCGACTCATTCATACCGGCGCGCCTCTCAACACGTCGACCGGCGCCGCATTAACCGCACCGCGTGCAGCGAAGAACCCGCTGATACATACAACGAAAATTCCCGCACCAACACCGGCGATCCAGATCAACGGATTGAACTGGTAAGGCAGCTCAAAAAGCTGCACTGCGACCACGGCGGCGAGGATGGAGGCCCCGGCCGAGGCGAGAAAGCCGGCGGCAGCACCGAGGGCTGCGAACTCGGCCATAACTCCGGCAAATACGACTCTGCGGCGAGCACCCAATGCACGCAGCATCGCACTCTCGAAGCGTCGTTCGTCGATCGTCGACTGCACGGCAGCGAACAAGACCGCAATTCCTGCGGCCAGTGTAAAGACGAACACTGCCTGCACGGCAAGGCTTGCCTTCTCGATAATGCCCCGTACCTGCTGCAGGATGGCGCCAAGATCAATGACCGAGATACTCGGGTGCTTGCGCATCAGTTCGATCAGCATCGGCTGTTTTTCCTCGCTGATACGCATGCTCGATATGTACGTCGTCGGCATATTGTCCAGCGCGCCGGGTGAAAGCACGAGGAAGAAGTTCGGCTGGAACGAGTCCCAGTTGATCTTTCTAACGCTCGCAATCTCCGCGTCTATTTCACGTCCCGCGACAAAGAACGTCAGTTTGTCGCCAATGCCAAGTCCCGCATTAGTCGCCGCTTCCTCCTCGATCGATACCAGCGGCGGCCCCGCGTAGTCGGCCGGCCACCACTGACCCTGCAGGAGTTCATTGCTCGAACTCATTTCCGCAGACCACGACAGGTTTGCTTCGCGATTCGCGAGCCACTTCCCGTCTTCGTTTGGATAGGTGCGATCCTTGACCGACTCGCCATTGATCGTCGTCATGCGCGCGCGAACAAGCGGCGTGAACACGGGCACCTCTACGCTGTTAGCGACGAAGATCTCGCCTACCGGCTCCACCTCGTGGGGCTGAATGTTAATCAGGAAGTGGTTGGGTGCGTTTTCATCGAGGGTCTGTCGCCAACCTTCGAGCAAGTCCGTGCGCACCAGGGTGAGCAGCAACAGGACCGTAATACCAAGACCGAATGCGACGACCTGCACGGCGCTGTCGCGCCCCCGTCGCGCGACATTGGCGAGACCATAACGCCAGGCCACGCCGACGCCGGAACGCGCCCGACCGATTATCGCCACAAGGCCGCGGCCAACCAGGTACAGGGCACCGGCGATGACGACGATGCCCCCGATCAGGATGACCAGCATGCGCGGGTCGCCGACCGAGCGGTACAACAGAGCTGCAACTGCCATGAGTGACAACCCGCCAACCAACAGGCGCGACGGCGATGGCGGCATTTCGTCGTGTCGCAAAATCCGCAGCGGTGGCGTGTTGCGCAATTGAATCATCGAGGGCAGGGCGAAGCCCATCATGAGAACCAGCGCGCTGCCGCTCGCGAGGATGACAGGACGCAGCCCTGTGTCCGGCAACTCGCCAGCCAGGAGGTCAGACAAAATGCTGGCAATGATCTCTTCGGCTGCGAACCCGACGACGCTGCCCGTGATAACGCCAAGCGCCCCAAGCAACACGAGTTGCACGAGCGAAACTGTAATAACGAAGCCCTGCGTTGCACCCAGGCTCTTCATGAGCGCAACCGTGTCCATGCGACGCGTCGCGAATCGTCGCGCCGACATTGCGACAGCTACGGCACTAAGCAGCAGGCTGATCACGGCTGTCAGCGAGAGAAATTGCTGCGCGCGGTCCGCGGCATTGTAGGCGCGCTCGCTACTTTCCTCCTGGCTGCGAACGCGAATTTCGTCGGGCAGTATGTCCTGGATAGCCTCGTTGAACCCGGCGACATCGGTTTCATCACCGGCTACCAACAATGCGTAGCGGACGCGACTCCCTTCGCCGATCAGGCCGCTGGCGCCAATGTCAGCGATGTTCATAATCACAGTCGGTGCGAGCGACGCGAAGCCGATTGACTGGTCCGGGCGGTAGGTCAGGACCGCACTAACCTTGAGCTGTAGTTCGCCGATGTCGAGCGTATCGCCAACGTCGGCGCCTACTCTTGCAAGCAAGGCGCCATCCGCCCAGACCTCGCCTGCTCGCGGTATTCCATCGACCGTACGCTGTTCACCAAAGAGCTCATCCGAAACGCGGACGGACCCTCGCAATGGATACGCGTCACTGACCACTTTGACTGAAGACAACGCATTGTCATCACCGTGAAACACGACCGACGGAAATGACATCGTGTCCGCAACCTGCAGGTTGTAATCGGCAGCCAGCTCTCGCCACTCGTCAGGAACCGGCTCCTGGGAGCGCAGACGCAAGTCGGCTGCCAGCACCTCGTTTGCCTGCCTGGTCACGGCCTTGCCGATTCGGTCTGTCAGGAACCCGACCGCTGTTAATGCCGCAACAGCGAGGCTGACGGCCGCGAGGAGTACGAGAACTTCGCCAGAGCGGAGCTCCCGGCCGAAACTGCGCAATGCGAATACAACGGCTTTCACGCAGTCGCTCCGCTATCACTCACGAGGCTGCCTATATCGAGTGAGAGGACACGCTCACAACGATCGGCGAGGTTACTATCGTGTGTGACGAGGATCAGGGTCGTTGCCGAGCTTCGATTGAGCTCAAACATAAGCTCCATGATGTTGGCGCCCGTGCGACTGTCAAGGTTGCCAGTCGGCTCGTCGGCGAACAGCACCGCCGGCTCGGTCGCAAACGCGCGCGCGATCGCGACGCGTTGTTTCTCCCCGCCCGATAGTTGTGCCGGGTAGTGGCTCCAGCGGTCACCCAGGCCAACCTTGTCGATAATTTCGCGCGCTGCTTTTCGCGCCTCATCGTGCCCGGCGAGCTCAAGCGGCAACATCACGTTCTCGAGCGCATTCAGCGACGGCACAAGATGAAAGGACTGGAATACGAAGCCAACGCTTTCAGCGCGCAGGATCGCTCGGCCGTCCTCGTCGAGGTCCGAGAGATTGCTGCCATTCAGGTCCACGTGGCCACTTGTCGGCAGGTCCAGACCCGCCAGGAGAGCCAACAGGGTCGACTTGCCGGCGCCCGACGGCCCGACCACGGCCACCGTCTCACCTGCATGGATACTGAAACTCACATCATTGAGAATGGTCAGAGTCCCTTCCGGGCTGCTAACCTGCTTACTAAGCTGGTGCGCTTCGAGCACCTTCACTACAGATTGATCTGGCATGCGAAAAATTCTTACTCTTGTTGTCTTGTTAATGGCAACCAACGCGCAGGCAACTGACGCGCCGACCGTCCTGATCTTCGGAGACAGCCTGAGCGCCGGTTTCGGTATAGACGTTGACCAGTCCTGGGCCGCTTTGTTGCAAGAGCGGCTCGAGGAACAAGGGTACGAACATCGAGTCGTGAACGCCAGCATCAGTGGAGAAACGACCGAAGGCGGCGCAGCGCGTATCGATAGCGCGATCGGCACGTTCTCGCCGGACCTGATCATCCTCGAGCTGGGCGGCAACGACGGCCTGCGAGGATTTCCGCCCGCCCGGATCAAGGGCAACCTCGAAACGATCGCCCGCCGCGCCAGGGACTCCGGGGCCGGTGTCGTGCTCCTCGGCATTCGCATACCCACCAATTACGGGACGCGCTACACCCAGGCTTTCGAGGCCGTTTACGCCGACGTGGCGGATGAACTGGGGATCCGCTGGATCGAGTTCTTCATGGAAGGCGTCGCGCTCAATGACGAGCTGTTGCAGGAGGACCGCATTCACCCTAACGTGGAAGCACAGCCTATCCTTCTGGATAACGCGTGGCCCATAATCCGCGATACACTAGACGCGCAATAGAACAAGAGAGAGTACCTTGGAAAAAGTTTGGCTAAAATCCTATCCGGAAGGAATGCCGGAGGAAGTTCCTACGCCGCCCTGGCGATCGGTCCGGGATCTGTTCGAGCATAGTTTTGCCGCGTACCCGGATAACCCGGCCTACTCGAATATGGGCAAGACGCTCAGTTACGCTGATCTGAACCAGTTATCGATGCGCTTTGCGTGCTTCCTGCAGAAGAAGCTGGGGCTAACGCGCGGCGAACGCGTCGCGATCATGCTGCCCAATATCCTGCAGTACCCGGTCGCGATGTGCGGCATCTTCCGGGCCGGCCTGGTCGTTGTCAACGTCAACCCGATGTACACGGCCCGGGAGCTCAAGCACCAGCTCAAGGACTCGGGGGCGCGCTGTGTTGTGATTCTCGAGAACTTCGCGCACATCCTCGAGGAAGTCATCGCCGACACCGATGTCGATCACGTCGTCACTACCGGCGTTGGTGATCTCCTGAGCTGGCCGCGCGGTACCGTGACGAATCTCGTTTTACGCCACGTGAAGAAGGCCGTGCCCAAATACAGCTTCGCGAAATGCACGCCGTTCAAGCGCGCCCTGAAAGCGGGGGCCGGCGAGAAACTGGAGGACGTGGAGATCGGCTTTGCCGACATAGCCTACCTGCAGTACACGGGCGGCACGACGGGTGTCTCCAAGGGTGCGATGCTCAGCCACCGCAACATGGTCTATAACGTGCAACAGACCATTACCTGGCAGGGGGATGTCTACGACGACGTTGACCAGGTGGTTGCTATCACGGCATTGCCGCTGTACCACATCTTTTCGCTCGAAGGTAACTGCCTGACCGGCATGGCGCTCGGCGGCGAAAACGTCCTGATCACGAACCCGCGCGACTTCGAGGGCTTCGCCAAGGAGATCTCGGAACATAAATTCAATCTCTTCACGGGCGTCAACACGATCTTCGCCTCGCTAATGAACACGCCGAGCTTCGACAAGATCGACTTCAATTACCTCAAAGTGTCCATCGGTGGCGGCATGGCCGTACAACCTGCCGTCGCCCGGGAATGGAAACAGAAAACCGGGCAACCGATCCTGCAAGGCTACGGCCTTACCGAGACTTCGCCTGTCGCCATTTGCTGCAGGATCGGCGATGATTTCACCGGCACGATCGGGCTGCCCGTGCCGTCGACCGACGCCATGATTGCCGGCGACGATGGCAATCCGCTACCGCTCGGTGATGTCGGTGAGATCTGCATCAAGGGCCCGCAGGTCATGGAAGGCTACTGGCAACGTCCCCACGAGACTGCCGAGGTCATGTTGCCGGGCGGCTGGCTGCGCACCGGCGATGTCGGGCGAATGGATGAGGATGGCTTCGTCTGGATCGAGGACCGCAAGAAGGACATGATCCTCGTGTCAGGCTTCAACGTGTATCCCAACGAAATCGAAAACGTCATCGTCGAGATCGACGGCATCCTCGAGGCGGCCGCTATCGGCATTGCTGACGAGCGTTCAGGCGAAGTCGTGAAGGTCTTCGCCGTACGCAAGGATGAGACTACGACCGAGCAGGATGTGATCGATTACTGCCGCGAGAATCTCACGGGCTACAAGCGGCCGAAGGTCGTCGAGTTCCGCGACGAGCTCCCCAAGACGAACGTCGGCAAGATCCTGCGGCGCGCACTCAGAGACGAGTAGTAGAAGGAGGGACATGCTGTTGCGTGTCCCGTCTCTTATTTGCCCGCCTCCTATTTATGATACTGCGGGCTCATCTCGTGAACCGCATCAACCAGGACGCCAAGATTGTCCGGATCGATGTCCGGCGTGATGCCATGACCCAGGTTGAATACATGACCCGGCCCGTTGCCGTAGCTCGCAAGCGTCTTTGCGACGCCTTCGCGAATCACTTCCGGACTCTCCCTTAGTGTTGCGGGATCCAGGTTGCCCTGCAGGGCGACCTTGTCGTTCACGTACTCGCGTGCCTGCGCCAGGTCGGTCGTCCAGTCGACGCCGAGTGCGTCGCAGCCGGTTTCGGCCAGGTCCTTGAGCAACGGTCCCGCGCCCTTCGTAAACAGGATGACAGGGATCTTTCGGCCGTCCTTCTCGCGGGTCAGCCCGTCGACAATCTTCTGCATGCTCGCGAGTGAGAAACGACGAAAGTCGTCAGGCTCCAATGCAGCTCCCCAGGTATCGAAGATCTGCACCGCTTGCGCGCCGGCCTCGATTTGCGCATTGAGGTATTCGGTGGTCGTTTCGGCAACCGTGTTCATGAGTTCGTCGAGCACTTCAGGTGATTCTTTGGCGAGACCTTTTATTGTCGGGAACTCCCGGCTCGAGCCACCTTCGACCATGTAGGTCCCGCATGTAAACGGGCTACCCGCAAAACCGATCAGCGGCACCTTGCCGTCCAGCTCGCGCCGGATCGTCCGTACCGCATCGAATACGTAACCGAGCTCTTTCTCGACATCGGGCACCTTGAGCTGGCGAATCGCGTCCGCAGTCTGGACCGGATTTTTGAACTTCGGCCCCTCTCCCGTCACGAAATACAGGCCGAGTCCCATCGCATCCGGGACCGTCAGGATGTCGGAGAACAGGATTGCCGCATCGAGCGCATAACGCCGCAGCGGTTGCATCGTTACCTCGCAAGCCAGGTCCGGGTTGCGGCACAGGCTCATGAAATCACCCGCCTGCGCGCGCGTCTCCCGGTACTCAGGCAGGTAACGCCCCGCCTGGCGCATGATCCACAGCGGTGTCCGGGATACGGGTTCACGCAGCAACGCGCGTAGCAACAAATCGTTTTTGAGTTCGCTCATAAGGCTCCAACCTGTTCTGCTATCGATGCCTGCATGGCCTCGGCCGCGGCCCTGGGGCTTCCTGCATCGCGGATCGGACGGCCGACAACGATGTAGTCGCAACCGTTCTGGAATGCGGTCTCGACCGTTACGACGCGCTTCTGGTCGCCGACTGGTTTATTGTCGACAGGACGAATCCCCGGCGAAACCACCAGCAACTTGTCGTCCACGTGCTCACGCAGGGCGGGTACTTCGAGACCGGACGAGATGACGCCGTCACAACCCGACTCCAGACATTGTTTCGCGCGCGACAGGACCAGGTCGCCGATATTGCAGTCGAAGCCGAGATCGTCGAGGTCACCGCGGTCGAGACTGGTCAATACCGTGACGCCCAGGACCTTGAGACTGTCGCCCTTGTTCTCGGCCGCCGCCTCCATGATCGAGCGATTGCCGTGGACGGTCACAAACGTCGCGCCACGATCCTTGAGTGAGCGAACAGCGGACCCGACGGTTGCCGGAATGTCGAAGAACTTGAGGTCACAGAAGATCTTCTTGTCACGGGCCAGCATCCAGTCGAGCAGGTCGAAGTACTCACCGCTCATCATCAGTTCGAGGCCTATCTTGTAGAAGGTCACCGAATCGCCGAGTTCGTCAGCAAGCTCCCTGGCTCGATCACAGGTCGGGACATCCATCGCGAATATCAGCCTGTCTTTGGCGGGTATGTCTTTGTGCTTCACAAGGCTTCCTTTGTTTGCCTGGTCACCGTGGGAGCGCGCCTTGCGCGCGAAGCAACTCGGCGGCCGTCAGGCCGCGCATTCTATCAGCCTGCGAGCCCTTCGTGGGCGGCGATCGCGTACCGATCCGTCATGCCCGCAATGTAGTCGGCAATTACGCGCGCCCGCTGCGCTTCATTTCGACTCGCCGCCTTCTCGGCGAACTCCAGCGGCATCAGGAATGGGTCGCCCGAATATGCCTCGAACAGCTCTCGCACAATCGCCTGCGCGCGCCGCGTCATCTCGAGCTTCTGCTCGTGGCGGTAAAGGTGCTTGTTCAGGAAGCGCTTCAGGGACACGTGTTGCTCGTAAATCTCCGGCGACATTTGTACCAGGGACTCATCCGCCTCACGGACATCGTCGATCGACGCTACGCCCGACGCTTCGATCCGCCGCTGTGTCTCCTCGATCAGGTCCGTCACGACAGTCCCGATCATGCGGCGAATGATCTCGTAGATAAGCCGCCGATCCTCGAGATCCGGGTAGTGAGCGCGCACATCCAGGTGCTGCGCTTCGAACAAGGGCTGTTCGCGCAGCTGCTCGAGGGTAAGCAGGCCAGCGCGGAAGCCGTCGTCGACATCGTGATTGTTGTAGGCGATCGCGTCGGCCAGGTTGGCGATCTGCGCCTCGAGGCCGGGCTGCCTGCGTTCCAGGAAACGCTCGCCCACATCGCCAAGCTCGCGCGCATTGCGCACCGAGCAGTGCTTCAGGATGCCTTCCCTGGTTTCGAACATCAGGTTCAGACCCGCGAAATCGGCGTACTTGGCCTCAAGCTTGTCAACGACACGCAAGGATTGCAGGTTGTGCTCGAAACCCCCGTAGTCACGCATACAGGCGTTGAGCGTGTCTTGCCCGGCATGTCCGAAGGGCGTGTGGCCGAGATCGTGGGCAAGGCAGATGGCTTCCGTCAGGGGTTCGTTGAGGCCAAGGGCGACCGCTACGGAGCGCCCAATCTGCGACACCTCGAGCGAGTGCGTCAGTCGCGTACGGTAAAGATCGCCTTCGTGGTTGACGAAGACCTGGGTCTTGTAGACAAGGCGCCGAAATGCGGTCGAATGAATAATGCGGTCGCGGTCGCGCTGGTATTCACCGCGATAAGTCGGAGGTGGCTCATTGTAGCGCCTGCCACGGCTATGCAATTCGTTAGCGGCGTATGACTTCATCGAGTCGGCCCTGATCGTAGTCCGCCGTAACATGACTGTCGCCGATGGCATCCAGCAGAACGAAGCGCAGCTTCTTGCCCTGTACCTTCTTGTCGAGACCCATCGCCCCAAGCCAGCCATCCGCGCCTATCGGCGGAGGCTCGACCGGCAAACCTGCGCTTGCAAGCAGGTTCGCCAGGCGCTCGACATCGCCGGCGGGCAGCCCGCTGAGTTTCGCCGCCATCACCATGCCGGCAGCAACCGCTTCGCCATGCAGCCACTGCCCGTAACCCTGGCAGTGTTCTATTGCATGACCGAAGGTATGACCGAAATTGAGAACTGCCCTGCGGCCGCCTTCGCGTTCGTCGGCCGCGACGACTTCGGCCTTGATTTCGCAGGATCGGCGGATCGCATGCACCAGCGCCTCCGGATTGCGTTGCAGCAGCTCTTCCATGTTTTCCTCGAGCCAGGCAAAGAACCCGGCATCGCAGATCGCGCCATGCTTGATCACTTCGGCCAACCCGGCCTTGAGTTCGCGATCTGGCAGCGTTGCCAGTGTTGCCGTATCGATCAGCACAACCTGCGGCTGGTGAAACGCACCGATCAGGTTCTTGCCCTTCTCGTGGTTGACGCCGGTCTTACCGCCGACGGACGAGTCAACCTGGGCCAGCAATGTCGTTGGCACCTGGATGAAATTTACGCCCCGCAGGTAACAGGCCGCCGCGAAACCGGCAATGTCGCCGACGACACCACCGCCAAGGGCAATAACCGTCGTGTCCCGGTTTGCGCCGGTCTCGACAAGCCCATCGATGATGGTCTGCATCGTCGACACGGTCTTGTACGCCTCGCCATCCGGCAGATTCACGCTCGCGACATCGCATCCCGAAAGGTTCGGCAGCAATTTCTCGTAGTAGAGCGGCGCGACGGTTTCATTGCTCACGACCATACAGTCGGAACCGTGGACAAATTCGGCCAGGTCGAAGCCACCGTCGAGCAGGCCGCTACCGATGACTATCGGGTAGCTGCGGTCACCAAGATCAACGTGGATGGTGGAAGACATAGGGGGAAGATTACCGCATTGTCGCGGCCTATGGCCGCTCCTACGTGATGTGCTCGACGATTTCCTTGGCCACCGCGTGGACCCTGCGGCCATCCGTCTCGACCACGAGGTCGGCAACTTCACGGTACAGCGGATCGCGCTGCCGCAGCAGGTCTTCGAGAATGCCACGCGGATCGCCGCTCTCCAGCAAAGGACGCTGCCGACCTTTTTCGGTCCGAGCGACCTGCTGGTCAACCGTTGTGTAGAGATACACAACGAATCCACGTCCGCCGAGATGGCTGCGATTTACGGGGCTAAGAACCGCGCCGCCGCCCGTCGCCAGCACCGCGCCATCCAATCTCGTCAAGTCATCAATCGCTGCAGATTCTCGCTTGCGAAAACCCTCTTCGCCCTCTTTCTCGAAGATGAAGGCAATATCGACTCCCGTACGTGACTCGATTTCGTCGTCACTATCGACAAACGTCAGGTGCAACGCGCGTGCCAGCTGCCGTCCGACAGCTGATTTACCGGCCCCCATGGGGCCTACGAGGAATATGTTCTTTGGATGCTTCATAAACGAAAGCCAACCCGAAGGTTGGCTTTCCTGATTCTATAGAGAATGGCCAGCTTAGTAGATACTCGAGCCTTCCTCAAGAATTCGCGGCGTGACGAAGATCAGCAACTCGGCCTTGTTGTCGATCCGCCTCTTGCTACGGAACAATGCACCTACGAACGGAATATCACCGAGATACGGTACTTTCTTTTCCGCCTCGCGACGCTCTGTCTCGTAGATACCGCCGAGTACGACCGTTTGGCCGTCCGCGACAAGCACCTGCGTTTCAACTGAACGTGTATCAATACTCGGTACGGTACCGCCCAGGCCGCCAGTCGAAATGACTTCACCAACGCTATCTTTGTGAACCCTCAGGTCCATAATGATGTTGTTGTCCGGCGTGATCTGCGGGGTAACTGTCAGCTCCAGTACTGCTTCCTTGAACTGTACGGTCGTTGCACCCGACGAAGCTGACTGCTGGTAAGGAATCTCCACGCCCTGTTTGATCGTGGCTTCCTTCTGGTTTGCCGTAATTACGCGAGGCGTCGATACAATCTCGCCCTGGCCTTCGGCTTCGAGCGCCGTCAGTTCGAGATCGACCAGGTAGTCACTCGCGAGTACAGCAAGCGAGAAGCGTCCCGCGGCGTCCGCAATAGGTACATTAACGTTGTAACGGTTCTGGAGCGACGGTACTTCGATCGGGTAGACGGTGCCGTTGGCGGGATCCGCCAGGTTGTCCAAAGCGGAGCCGATCATCGTATCCGTACCCGTGCCGGTACCGGAGGTAACGATCAGGTCATTATTGTCTTCGTTGTAGGCCGTAACACCAAGCCGTATACCGAGGTCGCGGCTGAAGTTATCGTTGACAACCACAATGCGCGACTCGATCAACACCTGCTTGATCGGGACATCCAGCGCTCGAACCAATCGGCGAATGTCCTGGAGACGCTCTGCCGTATCCTGCACGAGCAGTGTATTCGTGCGATCGTCAACGGAAACGCTGCCGCGATCCGAAATCATGGATCCAGCGCCGCCTGCACCCTCCATCAGCGCAGCCAGGTCAGACGCTTTCGCATAATTAACCTGCAGGTACTCTGAGTAGATAGGTTCCAGCTCGGCGATCGCCAATTGTGCTTCAAGATCAGCAGTCTCGCGTGCCGCGATTTCTTCGGCCGGCGCTACCATGATGACGTTGCCATTCTGGCGCATATCCAGACCCTTCGTCGTCATGACAATATCGAGGGCCTGATCCCACGGAACATTACGCAGACGCAAAGTAACGTTGCCTTGCACCGTGTCTGAAACAACGATGTTCTTACCGGAGGTCTCGGCCAGAAGCTGCAATACAGCGCGTGTTTCAATGTCCTGGAAGTTCAGTGTCAGGCGTTGACCCTCATAATCCTTCGTCTCGGAGAACAGGCTCGACTCGGCGTCGCTGTCTTCCACCGCAGGGTTGATTTCAATCGTAAACTCGTTATCCGACTGGTAGGCAAGCTGCTCGTACTTGCCATCGGCGGAAATAACAATGCGCGTATCCAGATTGGTGCGCAGTGCGTCAACGGTCGTTACCGGCGTCGCAAAGTCATTAACGTCGAGACGACGCATTAACTCAGCAGGCAAGCTCGTGTCTTTGAACACGGCGACTACGCGACCGCCTTCCTGGCGAATGTCGACAGGCGTGGACGGATCGGTGAGGTTAACAATGACGCGACCGCCACCATCGCGGGTGCGGCGGAAATCAACAGAAGAAATTGCACGGGCGCCTGGCGCTGCGTAGGAACGGGTCTCGGATGCCGGTGCGCTGGCGAACTGGGTAGTACCTGCGCTGTAGTCATCTCCATCGCCAAGGGTAACGACAAGGGTATTTCCGCTTACGCGGGTCTGGTACGCAACCATGGTGTCGAGATTTAGTACGACACGCGTGCGGCCATTGGCCTCTGCTGTCAGTACCGTATCCAGTGGCCCCATATTCACATCACGACGACGTGAAGCAAGGCCGAGCGACGTTTCCGGCAAGTCGAGTGCGATGCGCGCAGGGTCCTCGATCGTGAAGTCCAGCGGCTCTGGAGCCGTGTCACTCATGATGAGCTTAAGCTCGACGCGGTCGCCGGGCAGACTCTGCACCTGAATGTCTTGCAACCTGTTACCTTCCTGGGCGCTGGCAAAAGCACCCCAGAAAAGCAACAACGCTGCCTGTGCCAATACGGCAAACTTCGCTATGCGATGTCCAGCCGTCGGTTTAGTTTTGAGCATCATTCCAATTACTCCCAGTTCCATTCAGGCGTTAGTCTGAAAGACCAACAGCGGCGTCTCTCTCTATATAGCCGCCGATACCATCAGAAATAATTTCCATCAGTGCGATTTCTGATTCAGAAATATCCGTAATTCGTCCGTCGTTCTGTCCCATGTAGTTACCGGGAACGACGCGGTGAATCAGACCGTCTGAGGTTTGTACAAGGCCATACATCGTTTCACCGATGTAAAGCGTTCCTACCATGCCGAGCGTATCGAGTGGAAAGCTCTCGAGGTACTCGCGGCTCCGATCGAGATCCGGACGCGTACCACCGACTCCGGCACCGGTAGCCTGTGGCGTGTCCGGAACAAACGGCGAACGCAGGCCCTGGACATCCGCGACATACGTAAATGCCTCGTACGGCAAAACTTCGGGCAAAGGAGCGATTCCGTCACCTTCCCGTTGCTTCACTTCGTTGATGTAAGCGTCCAGTTCATCCATATCACTACTGCAGGCCGTGAGACCGACGGTAGTAAGAATCAATGCCAGCCCGTACCTGATGACTCGTTCAAATTTTTGGGAAGCCTGCATTACTGTGCCTCCTCAATATAGCGGTAGGTTTTGGCTGTTACTTCCATACTCAGGTTGTCGTAACCCTGTCCGCCTTCCGGCGTAATATTGATGTTGTGCAAGGTCACGATTCGCGGCAGCGCGGCAATACCGCTCACAAAATTGCCAATCTCGTGATAACTGCCCGTCAGGCGAATATTGATCGGTTTCTCGGCGTAGAAATCTCTCGGGATCTCGGCCTGCGGTACGAATAGTTTTTCCTGCAACCCTGCGGCGAGACCCGTTTGCGAGATGTCGACGATCAGGCTTGGAATCTCCGTCTCACCCGGAAGCTGCCGGAGCATCGTTCCGAACGACTCTTTGATCTCTTCAAGCTGATCTTCGTAAGCCTGGTAGTTAGCTGCCTTGTCCTGTTTGTTCTCAAAAGACAAGCGCAGATCAATCTCCGTCGCGCGTTCGCGCTCGAGCTGTGGTGCCTTGTCCTTGACGATGAACCAATAGATTCCAAGACCCGTTACCAGCACGAATACAATGATTATGACCGCGACGCGGAAAGCCAAAGGCCAGCGGCCGACGTCATTCGCGTCCAGGCTCTGAAGTTCTTCAACGAGGTTCATTGCATATCCTCCGCATCAGAATTCGGTGGCGTCTGCTTGAGGTAGACAACAAAATTAGACTGACGCGATGCGCCGGACTGCGTGGTTTCAACCCTTTCGACCTCCGGGTCGCCCAACCACTCCGACGAGTCAATCTGTCTCATCAGCGCGGATACGCGTGTACTCGATTGCGCAACACCGCGAATCTCGACACGAGACCCCGTCTGTTTCGCACCGGTCAGGTAAACGCCCTCGGGCAATTGCCTGACGAGTTCGTCAAAGAGATGCACGATCTCCGGGCGGCTCTTTTGCAGCTCTTCAATAATTTCCATGCGTGCGAGACGTCTTTCCTTCTCGCGTTCAAGTCCATCGATCTTCTCAATAGTCAATTCGAGCTCGCGAATCTCACTGGTCAGTCGCTGGTTGCGCGCCTGTTGTCCGTCAATCATCTGCGAGTACGCGAGCATCGCCAGCATGACAACTGCAACACCGGCGATAACCGCGCCGCCCGTTGCGACACCGAAGTCCCGTTGGCGTTTCTTGCGTTCCGCCTCGCGCCAGGGGAGTAGATTAATACTTGGCATTAGTCAAAACTCCTGAGTGCGAGACCACAGGCCGTAAGCAGTGCCGTTGCGTCTTTGTGCACACCTTGTGACTTGGCCTTGGATGAGATCTTCATCTGGCCGAGCGGATCACCGACTTCAGTCGGGATGCCAACGCGGCTTGAGATGACGTCTGCGATTCCCGGAATGTTGGCGCAACCGCCACATACCAGGATCATGTCTGGCTGCTCGCGTCCACCGCCCGAGGCAAGGTAGAACTGCAGCGAACGGCTAACCTGTTGCGTCATATCGTCAATGAACGGCTCCAGCACTTCGGGCTGGTAGTTCGACGGCAGGCCGCCCTGCTTCTTCGCACGACCGGCGTCTTCCATCGACAGTCCGTATGTGCGCATGATTTCCTCGGTCAGCTGCTGGCCGCCAAAGTTGAAGTCGCGCGTGTAGACCACTTTGAGGTCCGTCAGAACACTAAATGTCGTGCTGGAGGCGCCAATGTCGACGACGGCTACTGCCTGACCCATGCCACCGTCAGGAATCTGGTGACTTAAGAGGCGGCAGGCATTTTCCAGCGCGAATGCTTCAACGTCGACGATCTGCGTGGCAAGGCCCGCAGCATCGACAGAAGACTGGCGCTGTTCAACGTTTTCTGTGCGTGTCGCGACAAGCAACACGTCCATCAGCTCGGGATCCTTGTCATTGGGACCGATGACTTCGTAGTCGAAGCTCACCTCTTCCATCGGGAAGGGGATGTACTGGTCCGCCTGGATTTCGACTTGACCCTCAAGATCTCGCTCGGAGAGGCTCGAAGGCATCTGGATGACTTTAGTAATGGCCGCATCACCACTGATGGCGACGGCCACATCGGTAGCCTTGGCTCCCGCACGCTTGACGGCGCGGCGAATGGCCTCACCGACAGCTTTAGCGTCGACGATGGCTTTTTCGCTCACCGAGCTCGGGGGAGTAGGCTCTGCTGAATAAGACTCGACCCGATAGCGCTTCCCGCTCTGCGAGAGCTCTATCAGCTTCACCGACGACGTCGTTATATCGAGGCCCAGCAATGGCTGTGATTTTTTGCCAAAAAGCACGTGTTTTTCCTTCTAAGTCGGTAAGTTGCGAGTCAAATGTAAGTCGGAACTTAGCAAAGCGATTTAACTATATATCAATAAAATGTTAAATAAAACGTGACTGTGTTCACGATCCAACAATCCCTATGTTAAGCAGCTGACGGGATGGTTTCCGTGAACCAGTCGATGTGGCGACCCGAGACTCCTTATTGCAGGCTTCAGCCAGGTATGACTATCATCGCCGCCATATCCTGCTTTGCTGAGCATTTGCCCCAAGAAAGCCACATTCTCGTCATCGGTCGAACACCACGTTACTCTTTAATAAGGCCCTGCTAGGCCTTTAGAATTCGGGGTGTACAGCCGAAAACGACTGTAACTATGCATAATTCAACGAAAAAAAAATCCAACTCACGTCACATTAGGCGACATAAGATGATTCGGGCGGTGATTGTCCTTCTCGGATTAGGCGTCATTACGGCCGTTGGCGCGGTCGCAGGCGTAGTCGGAGCTTATTACTATGTCCAGCCGGGACTGCCGGCCGCAGAGACTATTCGCGATATCCCGCTGCAGATTCCCCTGCGTATATTCAGCCGCGATGGCCTCCTGGTCTCCGAGATCGGGGAGCGGCGGCGTATCCTGGTTACTTTCGACGATCTCCCGCAGCACGTGGTCCACGCGTTTGTCGCGGCTGAGGACCAGCGATTCTTTGTTCACCCGGGCATCGACTACCGCGGTATTCTGCGCGCGTTTGCTCAATTGGCCGCAACGGGTGATATCTCAAGCGGTGGCAGCACGCTAACGCAGCAGCTTGCTCGCGATTACTTCCTGACACGCGAACAGAAGTTCACTCGCAAGCTGCGCGAGGCATTTCTTGCTTACAAGATCGAGCAGGAATTCACGAAGGAGCAGATCATGGCGCTGTTCCTGAACAAGATGTTTTTCGGGCAGCGTGCCTACGGTGTCGCGGCGGCGGCGCAGGTCTATTTCAACAAGAATCTGGCCGACATCAACGAGGCAGAGGCGGCAACGCTGGCCGGTGTGCTGCCCGCACCGTCGCGCTATAACCCTGTCTACAGCGCAGCAAACGCCGAGATTCGTCGAGGGTATGTATTGGGACGAATGCTCGACCTCGACTACATCGACGAGTCGGTCTATGAGCAAAACATGGCCTGGCCCATGGAATCACGCCTGCATGGAACCGCCGTGGAGCTCAGCGCGCCGTTCGTCGCGGAAATGGTCCGCAGCGAGATGCTCAAGCGCTATGGTGAAGGCACCTATACCGATGGATACCAGGTCGTCACATCACTGGACTCGCGACTGCAGAAGGCTGCGAACTACTCGCTGCGCAACGGCCTGCTGGAGTTTACGCGGCGCCGCGGCTACAAGGGTCCGATTCAGAATGTCGAAGTAACAGACGATTTGCTGGCGACGCCATTCGAGGAATGGCCAGTCGAAATTCGTGAACTGCTTGAACAGTATGCGCCCGGCGGGCTTTCCACTGCGCTGGTTACGGCGGTCAATGAGAACAACAGCGCATCGCTGCTGTTGCGTGCGGGTGTAACGTCCGTGTTGCCGTGGGCTGGAATAAAATGGGCGAAGCCGTTCATTGATCGTACGACAACCGGACCGGAGCCTGAGTCCGCGGCCGACGTACTGGCTGTTGGCGACCTTATCTATGTCATGCCCACCACGATGGGAATTTGGGCGCTTGCGCAGGTGCCCGAAGCGCAGGGCGCGGTCGTTTCGATCGACCCGTTTGATGGCGCAATCAATGCATTGACCGGCGGTTTCGATTTTACGACCAGTAAGTTCAATCGTGCCCGGCAAGCATTCCGGCAACCGGGCTCGTCCTTTAAACCATTTATCTATTCGGCGGCGCTGGAACATGGCAACACGCCGGCAACCGTTGTTCTCGACGCGCCCGTCGTAATCAACTCCTCGGAGCTCGAAGCCGTCTGGCGCCCGATCAACTACAGCGGTCGCTTCTATGGTCCGACGCGCATGCGTGAAGCTCTGAAGCGTTCGATGAACCTCGTATCGGTCCGCCTGCTGTTATTTGAGACGGGTGTCGGCAATGCCGTTCGTCATATAGCGAAGTTCGGTTTCGGCGGTGCCGCCCTGCCCCACAACGGGTCGCTTGCGCTGGGTGGCGGTGCTGCGTCGCCACTCGATATGGCACAGGGCTACGCCACGCTTGCCAACGGTGGCCACGCGGTCAAGCCTTACGTGATCGATGCCATCTACGGGCCGGAAGGCGAAACCTTGTACCGCGCCGAACCCGCCATCGTCTGTGATGAGTGCGTTCCATCCGACGACCCTGAGCTGGATTTCGACGATGAACTGGTTGCAGAACTGACGCTCGACGAGATGGCGGAGATTGCAACCGTATACCGGCCCGATGCGACGGCTGCGCCGGAGTTATTCGAAGACGTGGTGCTCGCGCCGCAGGCCGTTTCGCCCCAGAACATCTTTCTCGTGCAGGACATGATGCGCGACGTCGTGCGGGCCGGCACTGGTCGCCGTGCCATGGCCCTCGGCCGCAATGACCTCTCCGGCAAGACAGGCACATCGAATGATCGACGCGACGCGTGGTTCGGCGGTTTCAACGCTGACATCGCCGCCATTGTCTGGGTCGGATACGACGACGATCTCCCGCTCGGCCCGGGTGAAGAAGGGTCCCGCACCGCGCTCCCCATCTGGGTCGAATTTGCCCGTATTGCCCTGAACGGTGTCCCCAACAATCAGATGCCAATGCCGGACGGAATCGTCACGGTCCGTATTGATCGCGAAACCGGCTGTCCCGCGCGCGCTGGCCAGGCAAACGCCATATTTGAGGTGTTCAGGGAGGGTCACGTACCTGTATGCGAGGCTATCGACGACACACCAAGTATCTTCAATGACGCATCCGGGATCGATCCGGATCCCGAAGAAGAGTTGGGGGAAGACGACGAGTCGATCTTCTGAGAGATGGCCAGGAAGCGCAACAATGGAACGGAACGTGCGCGCCAGGTGCTTGCGCAGGAAGCTGCGCGCATCATCGTTGATCACGGCATTCGCGACTACCGGGTTGCGAAGCAGAAAGCAGCCGAACGGCTCGGCGTCAGCTCGCGTGGCTCTCTGCCCGGCAATGCCGAGATAGAAGCGGCGGTTGTCGACCACCTGCAGATTTTCGGCGGCGAATCACATGCAGACCTGCTACGCCTGATGCGCACAGCCGCGCTTTCAGCCATGGAACTGTTGGGTGATTTTTCTCCACGGCTGGTCGGCCCTGTGCTGATTGGCACTGCAGATGACAACTCTGCGGTCAACCTGCACCTGTTCGCGGACAGCGCGGAAATGATCGCTATGGAAATTGGCGACATGGGCATCCAGTTTCGACCGTACGAGCGCCGGTTAAAGAGTCGCCGGGGACAGGTAGAGCTGTACCCCGGCTTCGAATTCAGTCACTGCAACGAGACGATCCAGGCGACCGTGTTTCCAATCGACGGTATTCGCCAGGCACCGATGAGCCCGATTGATGGCAAGCCAATGAAGCGCGTTGACCGTGAAAGTGTTCAAGCTTTGCTTGAACACAAATAAGAAGGGGGACACCTTGAAAGGTGTCCCCCTTCTTATTAGCGGTCGCCTATCGGCGTGTAATCCCGCGTGTCCGCTCCGATATAAAGCTGCCGCGGACGTGCAATCTTGCCCTTCGGGTCTGAGATCATCTCGCGCCAGTGCGAAACCCAGCCTACCGAGCGACCAAGCGCGAACATCACCGTAAACATCGACGTCGGGATACCGAGCGCCTTGTAGATGATGCCGGAGTAGAAGTCGACGTTCGGGTATAGGTTCTTCTCTTTGAAGTAGTCATCACTGAGTGCGACCTGTTCGAGTTCACGAGCAAGATCAAACAACGGTGTGTCATCGTTGTCGAGAGCATCAAGCACTTTGTGGCACATCTCGCGGATGATCGTCGCGCGCGGATCAAAGTTCTTGTAGACGCGGTGACCGAAGCCCATCAGGCGGAACGGATCGTCTTTGTCTTTGGCCTTCTCGATGTACTTGCCTATCTGGCTGACATCACCGATCTCCTTAAGCATCTCGAGCACAGCCTCGTTGGCACCACCGTGCGCCGGGCCCCACAGGGCTGAGATGCCTGCGGCAATGGCCGAGTAAGGGTTGGCGCCCGAACTACCTGCCATGCGTACCGTCGATGTTGAGCAGTTCTGCTCGTGGTCTGCGTGCAAGATGAACAGCAGGTCGAGTGCCTCGGAGGCGACCGGATTGATTTCGTAGGGCTCTGCCGGTACAGCGAACAGCATTTGAAGGAGATTGTCGCAATAATTGAGGTCATTGCGCGGATACATGAACGGCTGGCCCGTATTCAGCTTGTAGGCCGCAGCAGCAATCGTCGGCAACTTTGCGATAATCCGGTGCGAGAAAATCTCCCGGTGATTGCGATTCGAGGCGTCCATCTCGCTGTGGTAGTACGCAGACATTGAACCCACGACCGCAGAGAGTTGCGCCATCGGGTGCGCATCGTAGCGAAATCCCTTGAAGAAATTCAGCATGCCCTCGTTGAGCATGGTGTGGCGACGAATTGTCTCCTCGAAAGACTCCAGCTCGTCCGCCGTAGGCAACTCGCCATTCAGCAACAGGAAGCATACTTCCATGAAGCTCGAATGCGCCGCCAGCTGCTCTACCGGGTAACCCCGGTACATAAGAATGCCTTTCTCACCATCAATAAAGGTGATGTCAGACTTGCAGCTGCCCGTCGCAACGAAGCCGGGGTCGTAGGTGAACGCGCCCTGCTCTTTATAGAGACGTGCAATGTCGATTACGTCTGGTCCGGTCGTACCGGTATGTACGGGCAACTCGGACTCGGTGCCGTTGGGGCTTATCAGCCGATATGCATCCTGGCTCATGTCTCTCCTCTTATTTTCGTTCTACCAAACCAGTCGAGCATAGCAGAGCGCCCCGCGTAGCGGAGTAGTGGAAGAACACTATATTGAGTACCAGGCGGGGGCCGGCGGACAGCCTGCGGCGCGGGTCCGGTACTAGCTTATTCGGCCTTCGCGGAGCCCATTCCGTATTTCTTGCGGAACTTGTCGACGCGACCGCCAGTATCAACGATCTTCTGCTTGCCGGTGTAAAACGGGTGGCATGAGGAGCACACTTCGATGTGGAGTTCCTCACCGAGCGTCGAGCGGGTTTCAAACTCGTTGCCGCAACTACAGATCACCTTGATGGGTTCGTAATTGGGGTGGATATCGGCTTTCATCTTGGCTCTCCAGAGCACGCTTCTATGCGAAAAAGGTCGCGTAGGATATAGCGAAGACGCAATCTCCGCAAGCCCCCAATTCTTATCCACAGATCCTGTGGATAAGGTTGTGGAAGAAAATTGAACGAGTGCCGTAAGGTGCGGATTTTCAAGCAGCGACACCAAAATGACTATTTTGTGTCCATTTTTAGAATATTAATAAAAACAACGACTTATAATGCTTTTGCGACGCACAAAATGAGATGAGTGCCTTCAAATGCTGAAAATACAGTACCCGCTACCGTCTTGTGCATAATTGAACGAGCCCAGGTACTCGGTCGCGAGCGTGATTTTCGCCCCTGCGTGCTCAGGATTTGCGCAAAAATTCGGCCTGCAGGTCATTAAGAAACTGCTGCCCAAGGGCTGTTGCTCGCCAGGAATTCGAGGCATCGCGCTCGACGAGACCTTTTTCCAGTGGACCAAGCATCGCAGTTTTCAGCTGCTCGCTCGAGAGGCCGGTACGCTCCAGGAACAGGCGCTCGGGAAAGCCGTCGACAAGACGCAACGCATTAAGCATGAATTCGAACACCAGGTCGTCTTCTGACAGCAATTGCGGCTGTGCGGCAGCGCTACCCTCCTCCATTGCCAGCATGTACTGGAGTGGATTGGCGGGTTTGCGGTAGCGCGCGGCGCCGCCGGACCCGCTGATTTTTCCGTGCGCGCCCGCACCCACTGCCAGGTAGTCGCCAAACAGCCAGTAATTGACGTTATGCCGGCAACGTCGCTTCTCGTCGACGGCCCAGGCTGATACCTCGTACTGCCGATAACCAAGCGACCGCAGTTTTTGCGCGCCGGCGTCCTGTATCTCGCAGGCGCCCTCTTCCTGTGGCAGTCCGTCGGGCGGTCGTGCGAAAAAGACCGTATTGGGTTCGAGCGTCAGCTCGTACCAGGAAATGTGTGTCGGGCCCAGTGCCGCCGCTGACTCGATATCGATCGTCGCGGATTCAGTTGTCTGCCCAGGCAGGCCGTTCATCAAGTCAATGTTGAAGTTGTCGAATCCGGCGGTCACCACGTCTTCGACCGTACGACGAATATCATCGCTGCCGTGAATACGCCCCAGGCGCTTGAGCGCGTCGTCATCAAAGCTTTGGGCGCCAATTGATAATCGATTGACTCCAGCATCGCGATAAGCCGCAGGCGTCCCGAACTCCACAGTACCCGGGTTTGCTTCCATCGTGACTTCGGCGTCGGCAGCAACCGAGAAACGCCCGGCCACGCCCTCGAGCAGCCGTCCTATCTCGCCGGGCGAAAAAAGGCTCGGCGTGCCACCGCCAAGAAATATGCTCTCGATTGTTCGTCCGGCGGCCCTCTCCTTTTCACGATCGAGATCTGCAAGCAGCGCGTCAATGTAACGCTGCTTCGGGGGTGCATCGCCTGCCGTATGCGAGTTGAAATCGCAGTATGGGCACTTGCGCACGCACCAGGGCAAATGCGCGTAGAGAGACAGCGGCGGCTCGTTCACGCGTACTTCTGTTGCAACAGATCGACGAGCTTTCTGAGTGCCTGCCCACGATGGCTGCGCGCGTTCTTCTCGTCCGCTTCAAGTTCGGCGGAACTACAATAGCAATCGGGCACAAAGAACAACGGATCGTAACCGAAGCCGCCATTACCCTGGCGCGCGTGCAGGATTGAGCCTCGCCATTCACCATGCGCGACCAGCGGTGCGCCACCACCCGGCTCAACAAACGTCGCGACGCAGTGAAATGCAGCGCCACGATCAGCGATGCCATCGAGCTCGGCGAGTAGTTTGTCGTTGTTCGACTCGTCGTCGCACTCAGGGCCAGCATAACGCGACGAGTAAACGCCAGGCGCCCCGTCGAGCGCGTCAACCGATAGTCCGGAATCATCGCCAATTGCGGGCAGCCCGGTCGCATCGGACGCGTGTTGCGCCTTAATGAGTGAGTTCTCGGCGAACGTGGTGCCGGTTTCGTCGGCGTCAGTGACACCGAACTCGGACTGCGCCACGACCTCGATGCCGAGCCCCCCAAGCAGGCGTGCGATCTCGCGAATCTTGCCCGGATTGCCGGTGGCCATGACGATTTTGGCTGGGCGCTGGCTCACGAGGTCGCGGCTGTGATCGCCTCGTTCTGCACGGTGATGATGTCCGCGATGCCCGCGCGCGCAAGACTGATCATGGCGGTAAATTCATCATCGGTGAATGCGTGCCCCTCCGCGGTACCCTGCACTTCGATGAATCGACTCGCGTCATTCATGACGATGTTCATGTCGGTCTCTGCCTCGGAATCCTCGGGGTAATCAAGGTCGAGAACCGGCATTCCACGATAGATTCCGACGGAAACCGCGGCAACCTGTCCGTGCAGGGGGTTCTTCTTGAGCTTTCCGGCTTTCTGCATGCGCTGTATCGCAATGGCCAGCGCAACGTAAGCACCGCTAATCGATGCCGTTCGTGTACCTCCATCCGCCTGGATGACATCGCAGTCGAGTGTCACTGAGCGTTCACCGAGCGCTTCAAGATCGGTTACGGCGCGCAGCGAGCGACCGATTAGCCGCTGTATCTCAAGCGTGCGGCCGCCTTGCTTTCCGCGCGACGCTTCGCGTCCGGAACGTGTGTGCGTCGACCGCGGCAACATGCCGTATTCGGCCGTCACCCAGCCGCGACCCGTATTGCGCATCCAACCCGGGACGCGCTCTTCGATGCTGGCAGTGCAAAGCACGCGCGTGTTACCAAACTCGGCAAGCACACTGCCTTCGGCGTGGATCGTAAAATCGGGGGTGAAGCGCAATTCGCGCATCTGTGATGCTTCGCGGCCACTTGGACGCATGTCTAGTCTCCCGGAAAAGGAACAAATAGTTGTCGGCGTACCTAGAGGCCGAGCCAGCGTAATGCCGTACCGGTCGTATTGTCGCTGTAGGGAGAGTTGACGTTCAACGCTTTCATGCTGAGCGCCTTCAGGTTCTCAACGAGATTGTCATCGCCCGGATTGCCAATTTCTGCCATATCGGCGTCGCCAAGCCCGGACCACAGGCCATCAGAGCAGGCCAGCAGGACATCGCCCGGCTCGAGCGCCTGGCGACTCGTGATGCTCATATCAGGAACCGGAGAGTCGCCGCCAATGCAGCACTCAACAAAATTGCGCATCGGATGGTCTTGCGCTTCTTCTTCCGAAATCGCGCCTTCCTGGATCAGGACCTCAACGTGACTGTGATCGCGCGAACGTGTCAGCACGCTTCGCTCGCGCACCTGGTAGATACGACTATCGCCGATATGCGCCCAAAACGAGCCACCTTCCTGCACCAGGCAAACCGCACACGTGGCACGAGGTCGAAAATCCACGGCAACGTCGGCGCCCAGTTTTACAACCTCGTCATGCGCCTTCGACAGTGACATGTACAGGAAGCCTTGCGGGTCAAAGATCGGCTGCACCGCCTCCATGAACGCCTCCTGAACCGCCCTGAGCCCGGTTTCAGCGGCCTTGGCCCCGTCCGAGTGCCCGCCCATGCCGTCGAAGACCAGCATCAGCGCCGCTTCGTCGGAGACGACTATTGCCGCTCGATCCTGGTTGTCCTGGCGATCGCCGAGCGCGGAGACTTTTGCGTATTCGATTTGCATAGACTTCGGTGTTGTGTGGCCTTCTCTAGCGGCGACAGCTTAGAATGTCCGTCCTTGGAAAAACGTGACGTGGGCATCAGATGTTACACAGTATGACAGGCTTCGCGCGAGAGTCAGCGGAATCCGCTATCGGCACTCTCACGTGGGAAATTCGCGCAGTCAACCACCGTTACCTCGATGTGCAATTCAAACTGCCGGAGGATCTGCGGCCGAAGGAACAGGTTTTTCGGCAGCAGGCAAGCTCGTCGCTCGGACGTGGCAAGGTCGAATGCGCGCTCTATTTTCGTCGGGCGTTTGATCAGGACAGCGAGATGCAGATCAATACGGAGCTCGTCGAACTCATCGGCCATCGCATTTCCGACCTGACTGCGAAGCTGCCCAACGTGGCGGCAGTTAACCCCATCGAAATCCTGCGTTGGCCTGGCGTCGTGCAACAATCCGATCTCGAGGTCGAGCCGCTGTTTGCAGAGGCCGGGCAGTTGCTCACCAAAGCCCTGGCAGCAATTGGCGAAATGCGATCGAGCGAAGGTGCGCGCATCGGGGACATGCTCGAATCACGCTGCGCCGAGATTGAAGCGATTGCGAAGTCGGTGAGGGCACGCATGCCCGAGGTGCTCGATGCGGCCCGCGCCAAACAGAAGGAACGCATCGCCAACCTCGACGTGGAGGCTGACCCGGCACGTCTCGAGGTTGAGTTGGCGCTGCTCGCGACAAAGATTGATGTCGATGAGGAACTCGATCGACTCGATAGTCACCTCGTTGAAATTCGCGATGCCCTTAAATCGAAGAAGCCCGTCGGCCGTCGCCTCGACTTCCTGATGCAGGAACTCAATCGCGAGGCCAATACGCTGGGATCGAAATCGGCCGACACCGAGACGACAAAGGCGGCTGTTGATCTCAAAGTACTGATCGAGCAAATGCGCGAACAGATTCAGAACGTCGAGTAAGCAACGTGCAGCAAGACACCGGGAAACTCTTCGTATTTGCCGCGCCTTCCGGTGCGGGCAAGACCACCCTTGTCCACGCCGTCGTTACGAAGCATCCGGAACTCCGGTTTTCAATTTCCTACACAACGCGGAAACCGCGCAAGAACGAAGCGGATGGCGTCGACTACCTGTTCGTCGACGAGGACGAGTTCATGCGGCTTCGCGATCAGGGCGAGATGCTCGAATACGCCGAAGTCTTCGATAACTACTACGCATCGAGTCGCAGCCAGGTTGAGAAGCACCTTGCCGACAGCCGCAACGTGATCCTGGAAATCGATTGGCAAGGCGCGCAGCAGGTGCGTGAATCCATGCCCGAATGCGTCACGATATTCATCCTGCCACCCTCGGTGGAGGAGCTCGAGCGACGCCTGCGCGATCGGGGCACCGATGCGCCTGAGGTTATCGAGCGGCGCCTGTGCGATGCGCTCTCGGATATGTCCCACTGGGATGAGTTCGACCATGTCATCATCAATGACGACCTGAACCAGGCGATCGCGGACCTCGAGGATGTCCTGGGCGGAAAAGGCGAGGCAACCGCGACCTCGAATGCAGCTCTGCGCCGCGCCGTTGAGCGAATCATCGACTAACTGCTTATAACGATTGCTTATATGGGCTGACGTGGCACCGGGCGCCTCACCTACAATCCCCGCCTCGTTCAACGCCGCTTTTGGCCCGCCCCCAAGGAAAACACCATGGCTCGTATTACCGTCGAAGACTGCCTCGACAACGTCGAAAACATTTTCGAGATGGTGCTTGTCGCCGCGAAACGCGCGCGTCGCATCGCCCATGGCGCAGACCCAATGCTCCCACTGGAAAACGACAAGCCGACGGTTATCGCACTTCGCGAAATCGCCGACGGGCTTGTGACCTCGTCAATCCTCGAAGAGATTGATCAGCCGGAGGTCGAAGAATTGCTGCAGCCTGAGGCGACCGACGAAATTCTGCCGGTACGCGGCATCTCGATTGGAGACTAGTCCAGGCGACTAGTCCAAAAACGCCCGCGACCCCGTTACTATGGGGGCATGGATTACGCGGCTTCCATCTTGTCCAGACTCCCCGGCGCCTCGCGCAGGGATCACGGCGTGCGCCAGTTGGTTGAGACGCTCGAGTCCTACCTGCCGGATGACCAGGTCGCCCAGATCCTGGAGGCCTACGCATTCGGTGAGGCGGCGCACAAAGGCCAGACCCGACAATCGGGCGAAGCCTACATCACGCATCCGGTTGCCGTTGCCCAGGAACTGGCCGAGATGCATCTCGACTCGGAAGCGATCTGCGCCGCTATATTGCACGATGTCGTAGAGGACACGTCCGCTACACTTGGCGAGATACAGGAGAAGTTTGGCGAGGACGTCGCGCAGATTGTCGATGGCGTCAGCAAGCTCGATCAGATTCAGTTCCGCAGCCGCGCTGAAGCCCAGGCCGAGAGTTTTCGCAAGATGATGCTTGCGATGATCGAGGACATTCGCGTCATCCTTGTAAAGCTGTCAGACCGGTTGCACAACATGCAGACGCTCGGTGCCATGCCGGCCGTCAAGAAGAAACGAATCGCGCGCGAGACGCTCGACATCTACGCACCCATTGCGAATCGCCTCGGTATCAACCGCCTCAAGGTGCAACTCGAAGACCTTGGCTTCAAGCACCTGCACCCGTTCCGCTACCGCGTGCTCGAGAACGCGTTGCGCAAAAGCAAGGGCAGCCAGAAACAGATTGTCAAACGCATCTCCGATCAATTTGGCAAGGCCATGGCGGAGGACGGTATCGAAGGTCAGGTGATCGGGCGCCAGAAACACCTGTACAGCATCTACAGAAAAATGGCGGAAAAAAAGCGCCTGCTTTCCGATGTCGTCGATGTGTATGGATTTCGCATAATCGTCGACGATGTCAGCACCTGCTACCAAACGCTGGGCCTCGTTCATCAGCTTTACAAGCCCATGCCCGGTCGTTTCAAGGACTACATCGCCATCCCACGCATTAACGGCTACCAGTCGCTGCACACAACGCTGTTCGGGCCGAAGGGCTTGCCATTGGAGGTGCAGATTCGCACTCGCGACATGGACCGCGTTGCTGAGTCGGGCGTTGCGTCGCACTGGATCTACAAGGCCGATGAAAAATCTGATGCGACACCGCAGCGGCGCGCCCGTGAATGGTTATCGAATCTCGCTGAATTGCAGCAGTCCGGAACATCCGAAGAATTTCTCGAGAGCGTGAGGGTCGACCTGTTCCCGGACAAGATCTACGTGTTCACGCCGAAGGGTGACATCATGCCATTACCCAAGGGCGCGACGACCGTCGATTTTGCCTACGCCGTGCATACAGACATCGGTAACCGCACCGTGGCCGCGAAGATCAATCGAGGGCTCGTGCCGCTGCGAACACCGCTGCAGAACGGGCAGACCGTGGAGATCGTCACGTCGCGCGGCGCGAAACCAAACCCGACCTGGCTGACATTCGTACGCTCCGCCAAGGCAAGAACCGCAATTCGTAATCACATGAAGAACCTGCGCTCGACAGAATCTGTTGATCTGGGCAAACGCTTGCTCGACAAGTCGCTCAAGGACATCGGCTCGTCGCTGCGCAAGGTTGGCAAGGTACGCATGGGTGAAGCGCTCGAGGAACTCGGCCTGAGTAGCGCCGAAGATTTATATGAACAGCTCGGACTCGGCGAGCGCCTCTCGCCCCTGACCGCACGTCTTCTCGTAGGCGCCAACGAAGAAGGTGAAACCGACGAACAAGTCGCCAGCCTCGTTATTGCCGGCACAGAAGGTATGGTCGTGAGTTATGCCAAGTGCTGCTATCCGCTGCCCGGTGACGACGTGATGGGCTACCTGACAACCGGGCGCGGCGTTGTAATTCATCGCAACACCTGTGGCAACCTCTCGAACTTCCGCAAGCAGCCCGAAAAGTGGATTGCGGTAAGTTGGGAGAAGGATGTTGCCCGCGAGTTCCATTGCCAAATCCAGTGCGAGACACGCAACCGCACCGGGGTGCTCGCGGAAGTTGCGGCAACGCTCGCTGACAGTGGCTCGAACATAGAACAGGTCGAAGTCATTTCACGACACGAAGATGTCTCGGTATTAACATTCCTGCTGCAGGTTCACGATCGTATTCATCTCGCACAAATTATGCGCAACGTTCGCAAGATGCCCAGCGTCATTCGTGTCTCGCGAGACTGCGCATAAGCCTTTTCTTTTCTGGACTATTTTTGATGAGCAAAGAGACTATTCATACCGATCGCGCGCCGGCGGCGATCGGCACTTACTCCCAGGCCACCAGGGTCGGTCAGTTCGTATTCCTGTCGGGACAAATCCCGTTTGTGCCGGAAACCATGGAAGTTGTCGACGGCGACTTCGCGACACGTGCGCGCCAGGTTTTTGAGAACCTGAAGGCAATTGCGGAGGCTGCGGGCGGGAGCCTCAACGACGCCGTCAAGATCACTATTTTCCTGACCGACCTCAATGACTTCGCGACCGTAAACGAGGTCATGGCCGAGTTTTGCGACGAACCTTTTCCGGCGCGAGCGGCCGTGCAGGTCGCGGCGCTTCCCAGGGGCGTCGATATCGAGGCTGACGCCATACTCGCGCTGGCGTAGGAGCGGCATTGCACCCCGAGGGCACGCGGGCCGTGACACCGTTAACGTCCCTGAAAGGCGTCGGTCCGGCGCTCGCGACCAGGCTCGAGAAGCTCGGCCTCAGCAGGGCTGAGGACTTGTTGTTCCTGTTGCCGCTGCGCTACGAAGATCGAACGCAGCTTGTAAAGATTGGCTCACTCGTTGCGGGCACGCGTTGCCTCGTGACCGGTGAGGTCCTGCTGTCGGAAGTTGCCTTTCGTGGTCGCCGTAACCTGTTGGTCCGCATCGGTGACGGCAGTGGTCAGCTCACCCTGCGCTTCTTTCATTTTTCGCGACAACAACAGGCGCAGTTCGAGGCCGGCAAGCACGTCACTTGTTTCGGCGAGGTGCGGCGCAGTTCGTCCGGCTTCGAGATGATCCACCCCGAGTACCGGATACTGCGAGAAGAGCAGGGCGCGGCGATGAGTGATTCGCTGACACCGATCTATCCGACCACCGAAGGTGTTCAGCAGGGGCGGTTACGTAACCTGACGGACCAGGCGCTGCGCGCCATGGACGAGGCTCCGCCGGAAGAGCTGCTGCCAGCATCCGTCACCGGGAAACTGGGTATGCCATCGCTGGCCGACGCTATTCGCTACCTGCATCGGCCCCCACCCGATGCCGACGTCCAGGTGATGCTCGACGGCAAACATCCCTGCCAACATCGATTGGCGTTTGAAGAGCTGTTGGCGCACTACCTTAGTTTGCGAAGCCTGCGTGCCCTTGCCGAGACAGAGGACGCAATTGCGCTGACCAAGAACCAGGACCGGGTCGATGACTTTATCGGCGATCTGCCATTCAAATTGACCACTGCGCAGAAGCGCGTGGTTGATGAGATCCTCACCGACCTGTCGCAACCGCACCCGATGATGCGCCTGATCCAGGGTGATGTCGGCTCGGGGAAAACAGTCGTTGCGGCAATCGCCTGTCTCAAGGCAATCGCCTGCGGCGTGCAGGCTGCCATTATGGCGCCGACGGAAATTCTCGCCGAGCAGCACTGGCGCAATTTCTCCGACTGGTTTCGACCACTCGGTATCGAGCCGGCGTGGTTGAGTGGCAGCCAGAAGGCGGCAGCCCGACGCGAATCATTGGCAGCCATCGCGGACGGTAGCGCCAAACTGGTCGTTGGAACACATGCATTGTTCCAGGAAGGCGTGGACTTCAGTCAGCTTGCCCTCGTTGTCATCGATGAACAACATCGCTTTGGGGTGCACCAGCGCATGGCCCTGCGTGATAAAGGTATCGACAGCGCTGGCCACCCACACCAACTCGTGATGACGGCAACACCAATTCCGCGCACGTTGGCTATGGCTGCTTACGCCGACCTGGACACGTCCGTAATCGATGAGCTCCCGCCGGGCCGTCAGCCTGTCTCGACAATTGCTGTGCCGGATTCGCGGCGCGGCGAGATTGTGGAACGCGTACGAGCGGCCTGTGCCTCCGGCCAGCAGGCCTACTGGGTGTGTCCGCTGATCGAGGAGTCCGAGATCCTGGATTACCAGGCCGCGGAGGCAAGCTACCAGATGCTAACCGAGGCGTTGCCCGAGCTACGGGTAGGCCTGGTGCACGGTCGCATGCGCCCGGCCGAAAAAGAGCGCGGTATGCAAGCGTTCAAGGAAGGGCTAATACAGGTGCTCGTGGCAACGACCGTCATCGAAGTAGGCGTGGACGTGCCGAATGCGAGCCTGATGATTATCGAGAACGCGGAGCGCATGGGGTTGTCGCAACTCCACCAGCTTCGCGGTCGCGTTGGTCGTGGCGCAGCGCAGAGCCATTGCGTGCTTCTGTACAAGCCGCCTCTGGGGCGTATTGCCAAGGAACGGCTTGCTGTATTGCGCGACACCAATGACGGCTTCGTCGTTGCGCAGCGCGACCTCGAACTAAGGGGTCCCGGCGAACTGCTCGGGACGCGCCAGACGGGCTTGCCCGATTATCGCGTCGCGAACCTCGTGCGCGATGCCGATCTCATGCCGCAGGTACAGATAACAGCAGAGGCAATTCGCAAGTCGTCGACCGAGCGCGCGGCGGCGATCGTCCGACGCTGGCTTGGCGATGCCGGACGCTACGGCAAAGTGTAGAATCGCGCAGATGAAGAGCTCAATCGTCGCCAACTTCGCGCCCGAGATCACAAGCCAGTTGCGCAACTACGGCAAGCTGATGCGTGTCGATAAACCCATCGGCACCTGGCTATTGCTGTGGCCTACGCTCTGGGCATTGTGGTTGGCGGGCGAGGGCTCGCCTGACCAGGGGCTGTTCGTGATCTTCGTTGTCGGCGTATTCGTCATGCGTTCAGCAGGATGTGTACTGAATGACTTCGTCGACCGGAAGATCGATCCGTACGTGGAACGCACACGCACGCGTCCGCTGGCGACTGGTGCCGTGGCGCCATTCGAAGCGCTGACATTGTTCGCTGCACTCGGGCTGATCGCGATCGGGCTCGCGACGATGCTCAACCCGCAGGCGCAGCTGCTCGCCGTCATCGGTGCCGTACTTACGATCGCCTACCCGTTCATCAAGCGCTATGTGTCCATCCCGCAGTTTGTGCTTGGTGCGGCCTTCGGCTGGGCGGCGCCCATGGCGTTCGCTGCGCAAACCGGCGGAACGCCGGAGCTTGCCTGGCTCGTGTTCGGCACCGCGGTGATCTGGGCGGTTATCTACGACACCTTCTACGCGATGGTGGATCGCGAGGACGACATCAAGATTGGCGTTAAATCCACGGCCGTTCTTTTCGGCGAAGTGGATCTGTTTGTCATCGCCGGTCTGCAGTTGCTCATGCTCCTGGCGCTGATACTCACGGGTTACCGCGCTGAACTCGGATTCTGGTACTACTTTTCTGTCGCAATTGCCGCCGCCATGATGGCATGGCACCTGTGGCTCGCGCGTGATCGCCAGCCAGCCGGTTGCTTCCAGGCTTTTCTGAGTAATCACCTGATTGGCATGGTGGTATTCATCGGCATCGCGCTTCACTACACATTCAATCCTGTGGTCTGATCTAAATGTCCAAGAAAACGGTTTCACTCGTTCTGGGTAGCGGTGGCGCGCGTGGCCTCGCGCATATCGGGGTCATTCACTGGCTCGAAGAAAACAACTATGAAATTCGGTCGATCAGCGGCGCCTCGATTGGCGCATTGGTCGGCGGTATCTACGCGTGCGGTGAGCTCGACGTCTTCGAGAAGTGGGTCCGCGCGATTACGAAGATGCAGATAGTGAAGTTGCTCGATGTGTCATGGGGCAAACAGGGCCTGGTCGAAGGCGACCGCGTGATCGATACACTCAAGGAACTCGTGGGCGACCGCAGGATCGAGGATTTGCCGATCAAGTACACAGCCATCGCGACCAATGTCCGTCGCGAGAAGGAAATCTGGCTCAAGAGTGGGTCCGTATTCGATGCGATTCGCGCATCAATTTCATTGCCGTTGTTTCTCACCCCGTTTGAGATGAACGGCATGAAACTGCTCGACGGTGGCATTCTTAATCCGGTGCCAATTGCACCAACTTTCGAAGACCACAACGACATCACTCTTGCAGTGAATCTCGGCGGAACACCGACAGGCACAGTAACGTCCACGGCGAAGCGTGGCGCGAAAGATGACGACAACTCCGCTGTTGGGCGCTTGCAGGAAAAGATCAACTCATTCATCGATGATCTGATGAAACGTAGCTCGAGCGGTGATTCCGACGGCTGGACAATGCTCGATATCGCCGACCAGACCTTCGATGCCATGCAGGGAACGATCGCGAGGCAAAAACTGGCGACTTATCCGCCGGATCACACCATAGAAATTGCTCGCGACGTTTGTGGCACGCTCGAGTTCGACCGGGCTAATGAAATGATTGCTCTCGGCTATGACGCGGCAGCACGGAGCCTCGGGCATTCATAAGACCCCGGTTCTCGGGAGGCGCGGCGTTCTGACGCCCTGACGCGCCAAATTCAACGGTCCGTTGCGAATTTACAACACCCGGCGCGGCGTGCATCAGCCGACATGCTGTTGTACTGTAATGAACTTATGTCGAATCCAGCTGCCTCAGAGTAAAGAGCATGATGTAAGGGCCGCTGGTCGGCGTAAATATCGAATTGCCGGTTAGTTGCAAAAACGCGACGTTCGGCTTCACAGGAGGGGGTAATGAAAAATTCAATCGCACTAGCCGGGGTGACTTCCGCCCTGGTCCTCAGTCTTGCCGTGACACCTGCCAATATTGCGCAGGCACAGGAAGCAGAGGAATTGGAAGAAGTGGTCGTTACAGGATCACGTATTCGGCGCAACCCGCTGGACGAGGCTGTAGCCATCATGGAAATCGGAGCCGACGATATTGAGAGTACCGGCTTAACGAACCTGGCCGACGCCTTGCAGCAGTTGCCAATTTCGGGGTCGGCGATCAATTCGCAATTCAACGTTCCCGGTAACTCTGGCTTCCCACAGGATGGCTCAGGTATCGGTGCAGGCGCTGCGCAGTTGTCAATTCGTAACGTCAGCGCGAAACGCACCCTGGTGCTTGTCGATGGCAAGCGCTGGATCGCTGGCGCTTCCGCATCGGGCGTACCGGGCGCTGTTGACCTGAATACAATTCCGGACAACGTTATTCAACGCGTTGAAGTCCTGCAGGACGGCGCGTCCGCCATTTACGGATCGGACGCGATCGGTGGCGTCGTCAATGTCATCACAAAGCAGACCTTTGAAGGCTTCCGGCTGGATGCCCAGACCGGCAGCTATATGTCTGAAGGCGACGGTGAATCCCTTGAGCTCGCAGCGCTGTTTGGCGCCGGCAATGAGACGACGAATCTTGTTCTGAGCCTGAGCTACAAGGACGAGGGCGGTATCGAAACGTGGGACCGTGCGCGCTCTGCGTACCCGGTACCGGACACCACGAGCTGCGACGTACCAGGCACACGCTGCTCATCCTTCACGCCGCAGGCACGCCTTATCTTCGGGCCGAACATCCCGCCAGGCGTCGGCTTCCAGGACATTACGCTGAACGACGGCGTCCTGAATGATGGCGGAGCGAATATTCCGGAATGGGACCCCACTGATCCGGATGGTGGCGCTGACTTCCATGCGTTCTCGGCCGCTGATCGTTTTAACTACAACGGTCCGGGCTACAACTTCCTGAGGACACCGAACGAGCGCATCAATTTCTATGCGAACGTCCGCCATGAGCTCGCACCAAACGTCACACTGTTTGCGCGCGCGTCATACACGAATCGCTCGTCAGAAACCAAGGGCGCGCCGGAACCGCTGTGTCTCGGCAACGGCTGCGGAACCCGCATTACCGATAATTTCGTAATCGGAGCGGACAATCCGTACAACTTCACCGGCCTCGAATTATCGGTAGCAAATGGCAATCTCGAGTTCTTCGGCCGCAGGCCGATCGAGTCTGGTGGCCGCCTGTTCTTCCAGGACGTCAATACCTACATGATCACAGCGGGCCTCGAAGGCGAATTCAACGCGGCAGATCGCAACTTCTATTGGGACTTGACGGCAGGCTATGGCGACAACCGCGGCTTCCAGGAGAAGTACAACTCGCACAATGCGGCCAAGCTCCAGGTTGCCATGGGTCCACTGGCTGTGTGCGACGCGACGCCAGGTTGTGTGCCGTTCAATTTCTTCGGTGGCCAGGGTCCGGACGGAACTGGCTCGATCACCGAGGAGATGCTCGATTTCGTGCGCTATACGCAACGCGACTACAGTGAACAGACACTAAAGAATTACGCGTTCAATATTGGTGGCGACGTTGTCGAGTTGCCCGGTGGAACGATGGGCTTCGCAGCCGGTTTGGAATATCGCGATCACGCCGGTTCATTCCGACCTGATCCAATTGCGGCGAGCGGCGATACGGCCGGCATTCCGTCAGGTCCGACAGATGGCGGCTTCGATGTCACCGAGTTTTATGGTGAGCTGAATATTCCCCTGGTTGCAGAAGCTGCATTTGCTGACATCCTCGAAGTCAGTTTGGCGGCACGATCCTCTGACTACAGTACGTCGGGATCCAAGTCGACCTACAAGGCAAGCGCCTTGTGGCGGCCCATCGATCAGTTGGGGTTCCGAGCCTCTCTCTCGACAGGCTTCAGGGCACCGGGAATAGGTGAGCTCTTCGGCGGCGCTGCGCGTGAAGATTTCACAAAGCTCGATCCCTGTGCAGACTACACGGCCACCGAGGGTTCGGATAACGGGGGCCGTGATACACCGCAACCGGCAAATATCCAGGCGAACTGTCAAACGCTGGGCGTTGATCCCGGTCTTACGCAGATCAACCCGCAGTTGTCCGCACTGTCAACGGGCAATGCTCAGCTTGAGCCTGAGGAATCGGACAACCAGACGTTTGGTATCGTCTACAGCCCCGCTTGGTCCGAAGGCCTGGCGTGGTCTTCCGGCATGACATTCTCCATCGACTTCTACCGAGTGGAGATTACCGATGCGGTACAGGGAATCGCCCCCGGTGATCTTATTGATGCGTGTGTCGCTACCCTCGATGATATCTATTGCGACAACACGCCGCGAACGAGTTCCGGTCAGTTGGACACCGTTCGGAACGAGCTGCGGAACATCGGCGCAATCGACGCTTCGGGTTACGACATCATGTTCAGTTACCTGAGCCCGGAAACACGTGCCGGCGCATTCACGCTGAGAATCGATGCGACTCACCTGAACGAGTACAAGGAATCGACCAACAATCCGGACGCCTCGATAACGGTCAACGATCTGACGGGAAGGCATCCGGACGAGACTTTCTTCCGCGCGTTCCCCGAATGGCGCAGCGTAACAACCCTGGAATGGCTCAAGGATCGATTCACAGGTTCGCTGCGGTTCCGCTGGGTTGATGAGATGCTCCTCGACAGCGGCAGCACGCTGGATTCTGCGATGTTCACCGACTTGCGCCTGAGCTGGAACCCGGACTGGATGAGTGACGGATTTACATTCAGTGTCGGCGTGAACAACTTGTTGGATGAGGACCCACCGGTATGCGACGCATGTGGCGTGATCGGCATGAGTCCGGTCTCACACGACCTTCCGGGGCGTGTCGGCTACCTGCGATTTACCTATCAGAACTGATAAGACCTTCACAAAAGAAGTAAAGCATCGGCCCCGTAACAGGGGCCGATTGCTTTTTGGACAATGCAAAACTGCCGAATGAGTGGTTAAGAGCATGGTGTCGGGTAATTGTCGTGTGATTGCCGTACCTGACAGCGCTAGAATTCGGGAATACTCCTGGTTCACGAGCACTGGGCACATTGATGATACTCAAACAGATACGCATCAGCCGGCACCTGTCGCAGGAACAGCTGGCCCAAATATCCGGGCTGAATGTCAGAACGATCCAGCGAATAGAAAGCGGTCAGAATGCCAGCCTGGAGTCTCTGAAGTGTCTCGCCGCGGCGCTCGAAGTTGATGTTGCGACTTTGAATCAGGAGACATTTTCGATGGACAAAGACTCAGGCAATTGGCACGAGCTCCCGCTTTGGCTCAAATGTTGGTTCTTCCTTAACTTCCTCAGCGTTCGTACGACCAGGGGCGTAGCTACAAGGATCCGAACGGTGTCGCATGTGAGTGGCTTCATCCTGTGCGCGCTGGGCTTCGTCAGTGAACCAGCGCTCGCCGGCGGGCTGATAATGCTTGCGAACGGCTACCTGTTCTCACTGCTTACCTGGCAGGGGGACAAGTACGGTATCTGGTACGATGGTCACGAAGCGAAAGCTCAGGGGTAGAATGACCGCTACTGACCAGAAACGGACGTTAGCAATGACAACAAATCCACAGTGGACACGACACTTTGAGGGCATAGCCGACGAACTGGTTCGCCTGACCATCGCTTGCGATGTACGGCTAAAAGACCCCGGCGTCATAGAGCGAGTCATTCGCGGCGACATGTCAGTCTGCGGACGCAAGAATGAGATTGGCTTTCAGAAGCTTCAAAAGCTTTTGATGGCAACATTCGACTCTCTCGGCAAAGCCATTGATCGTCTCGGGCCGGAAGAGACCCGGGAAATCCGCAGCGCGATTACCGAGTACATGGACAAACGCAGAGGCGGAGGCAGAGCGGCGGGCGGCGATTCCGATCAAGACTAGCCGTAAATTGACCTGAGTCAATGCGCCAGACGGTGCCGGGACTAGACTGTGCCCGATGATCCGAGTAAACCCCAAGGTGCTAGACTTCCCCAGCATGGAGAAGGACACGGCACAGTATGAAGCGATTCGTCGTCACTACCTGTTTTCAGGTCTCGACGAAGACGTTTTCGATGCGCTCGCGGCCGACATCACGGTTGAAGCCTACGACAAAGGCGAGGTGCTGTTTCATCGAGGCGACCCGGCGCAGGCTTTCTTCTTCATCGAGACTGGCCACGTCGAGCTGAGCCTGATATCTCCCGACGGCCAAAAGAAGACCGTCGAGGTCATCGACCACGACCGAACCTTCGCCGAGGCGTTGGTGTTCATACGCTCGGGCAAATTTCCGGTCAGTGCCGAAGCGCTGACAGCCACCGTCGTCTATCGAATCCCGAACGACCCGTACCGGACCCTGCTGCACAACAACAACGATGCCTGCATGCGCCTGCTCAGTGACGTCTGCCGCCACTTGCACCAGCGCGTCCAGGAAATCGAGCAGCTGACCATCCAGAACGCACGAAGCCGGCTGTCCAGCTACCTGATCGACCATGCCACCGAGGTCGATGACGACGAGGCGACCATACGCCTTGACCTGCCCAAGCACGTCATCGCATCACGTCTGTCGATTACGCCCGAGACCCTGTCACGGCTTCTCCGCGTGATGTCCGAGGAGGGCATCCTGACGGTCGACGATCGCCTCATCTTTGTCCACAGCCTCGCGAGACTGCGCCCCTACGACTGAAATCCCGCCTTGACCTAGGTCATGGAGACCGTGGGCCAGCGAGTTCAGGATGTTGTCGTATAGGCCGCATTGTGCATGGCTACAGCAGATCGCTTATGAGCATCGTCTATTTCACGCTGGTTGCAGCCCTTCTGTACCTTTTTTCGGACTGGGTACTGCAGCGCGTCGAAGTTGCCGTGGGCCGGCGCTTCGAGCACCGGTCGCTCATCTTCTTCGCCATCCTGCTGACGCTCGCGCTCACCAGTTTTTCGCTGCTTGGCAACATTACAGGCAGCGCCTAGAGAAGCAGGACAAGGGAGGCAAAGAAATGTCTGACCATAACGAAGAAGTCGACGACAACACTCCGGACAATGAGCCGATTCCGCTGATGCAACGGGTGCTGGATAACCCGTTCCTCCTGCTGTTCTTAGGGATCGCGGTGCCGACGGTCTTTTATCTCATCTGGGGCATCATCGAAATCACCCAGATTCCGATCGCCGACTGAACATTAAGGGGACAGAACCATGGCTATAACACCACCGAGTGAACGGATCTGGTGGAAGGAACCGATCGCAAAGATCGAGCTCTCCTGGATCATCATTGCCTTCACATGGGGCCTCATCATGTTCTTCATGATGATCTACTGGCACGGGGCTGGTGAACAGAACCTCTCCAATGAGGCGTACAAGATCAAACCCGAACGTTTTGCCGAGCACACCCAGGAAATGATTGACGCCTACACAGTGCGCAATGAGAGCGGTTTTCCGGTCGTGCATCCGCCGGCTGGCGACGATATCTACCTGACGGGCCGCCTGTATAACTGGTGGCCGATACTCGAGCTGGAGAAAGACCAGACCTACCGCCTGCACCTGTCGTCGACCGATGTGCAACACGGCTTTTCGTTACAGCCTGTGAACATCAACGTCCAGGTGCACCCGGGCTATGACCTGGTCTTCACGATCAAGCCGGACAGGGCGGGCGAGTACGGCATCGTCTGTAACGAATTCTGCGGGATCGGCCACCACCTGATGGTCGGCAAGATCTACGTCGTCGAGTAGGGGAGTACGAACATGTCAAATAACACAGAATTTCGCACTTGCCCGACAACCGGCCTCAAGGTTGACCTGGCGGCTGAAAAGCTGATCAAGGTCAACGCAGTGGCCGCCGTCGTGTTCCTCGCAATCGGTGGGCTCTTCGGCCTGCTCGTCGCGCTGACGCGCTGGCCCGAGGTGCACTTGCTGCCAGCCGATTTCTTCTACCTGGCCCTGACCGCTCACGGTCTCGACGTCCTGCTGGTCTGGATCATCTTCTTCGAGATGGCCGTACTCTATTTCGCGTCGGCCGTTCTGCTGGGCAGTCGCCTGGCCGCCCCCAAGTTTGCGTGGGCGGGCTTTGTGCTAATGCTCGTCGGCGCAGTGATTACGAATATCGTCGTCCTGCAGGGCAAATCGAGCGTGATGTTTACGTCCTATGTACCATTGAAAGCCGAACCGGGCTTTTATCTCGGCATCATCCTGTTCGCCGTCGGTGCTTTGATCGGCTGCTTCGTGTTCTTCGCCACGCTGGTTGTGGCGCGCCAGGAACGAACCTACCAGGGGTCGATACCTCTGGTGACGTTTGGCGCCATGACGGCCGCTATCATTGCCGTCTTTACTATCGCATCCGGCGCGATCATCCTGATCCCGACGCTGCTCTGGTCCCTGGGCTACGTGGCCAACATCGACCCGATTCTCTATAAGACCATCTGGTGGGCCATGGGACACTCGTCGCAGCAAATCAACGTCGCTGCGCACGTGTCCATCTGGTACGCGATTGCTGCCATGACCTTCGGCGCCAAACCACTGTCCGAGAAAGTCAGCCGCATGGCGTTTCTGATGTACATCCTGTTCCTGCAGATCGCCAGTGCTCACCACATGCTGGTGGAACCCGGGTTCAGCTCGGAATGGAAGATCTTCAACACGAGTTACGCCATGTACCTGGCCGTCCTCGGCAGCATGGTCCATGGCATGACCGTTCCCGGTTCGATCGAAGCGGCCCAGCGCTCGCGCGGCCTGAACAAGGGTATGTTCGAGTGGCTGCGCAAAGCGCCGTGGGGCAACCCGGCGTTTGCCGGCATGTTCATGTCGCTCGTGTTCTTCGGGTTTATCGGCGGTATCTCCGGCGTGGTCATGGGAACCGAGCAGATCAACCTGATCATGCACAACACGCTCTACGTTCCAGGTCACTTCCATGGCACTGTTGTGGCAGGCACGACGCTCGCGTTCATGGCGATCACCTATTACCTGGTGCCGCTGATCTTCCGCCGTGAGCTCATGTTCATGAAGCTGGCGAAGCTGCAGCCGTATGTGTTCGGTATCGGTGTTGCCGGCATCTCGGTATTCATGATGGGCGCCGGCACACTTGGCGTTTCCCGCCGTCACTGGGACATGCAGTTCGCCGATGCGGTCCTGCCATTCGACTACCCCTCTGCCGCGTTCCTGATGATGGGTCTCAACGGTATGTCAGCGGTACTCGCGGCGGTCGGCGGCATCATGTTTGTCGTTGTAGTGGTCGGTTCCGTGTTCTTCGGCCGCAAACTGGAGAAGGACGAGAAGCCGAGCTATCCGGAAGTGCCACCGCAATCCGCGGCGGTTGCCCAGCACGGCAGCGCTGAGTCCCTGAAGATTCCGGGCACGACGATGCTCGTCGCGATCTTCTTCATCGCCTTTGTGCTGTACTACTTCGTTAACTGGAAATACCTGTCGGAGATCTGGCCTCTGAGCTAGGCAAATAATGGATTATTTCCGTTTGCTTGTAGTCGTTTGTATCGTGGCCGGCGTTTCTGCCGGCCACGCTGCGACTGGGGCGCAGTCATACGACCGCAAAGACGCGCTCGAGATCAGCCAGGGCGCCATCGGGCGTGAACTCGACAACTACTCGCTGCGTGACGTCGATGGACAACCGTTTGACCTGGCACGGTTTCGTGGCAAGCCGCTGGTCATCAGTATGATTTACACAAGCTGTTACCACATCTGCCCGACGATTACCCGCAACCTCGGCGATACTATCGACGTCGCCCAGGAAGCGCTGGGTGAAGATGCGTTCTCCGTAATCACGGTGGGCTTCGACTGGAAAGTAGACACCCCGGAGCGCATGCGCAGTTTTGCCGCGGGCCTCGGTATGGATGACGTCCCGAACTGGCACTTTCTCGCGACCGAAGCACTTGTCGTCGACAAGCTAAGCGAAAACCTTGGCTTTTTGTTCTACCCCAGTGCGAAGGGCTTCGATCACCTGGCACAGGCAACCGTCATCGATGCTGAAGGCGAGATCTATCGCCAGGTGTATGGCGTCGACGTCGAGACCACAGCGATTGTCGAGCCACTCAAGGAACTTGTGTTCAACACACCACGAAGTGCCGGGTTCATCGAGCACTGGATGAGCACCTTCAGACTGTTCTGCACGGTTTACGATCCGAACAGCGACCGTTATCGCTTCGACTACTCCATTTTCATGGCGATAATCGTCGGCGTCCTGTGTCTCGGCATGGTCGCCATATTCATCATCAGGGAATGGCGGCACGCACGCTAGGAACGATATGGCATTGATCAAACGTGCCCTGGCACGCGCGTTCACCAGGTGCGAGGCGGTATTCGAGTACGCGTTCGGCCAGCGAAACAACCCTTTCGTCTGGCTGGGAGCGCTCGGCTGGTATTTCTACTGGATCGTCGCAGCTACCGGCGTCTACCTGTATATCTTCTTTGACACTGGCGTCACTGATGCCTATGCGTCGGTCGAGTACATCACCAACGAACAGTGGTACGCGGCCGGCTTGATGCGCAGCCTGCACCGCTACGCATCCGATGCCCTGGTCGTCGTCATTGTCCTGCACATCTTCCGTGAGTTCGCCCATGATCGCCTGCGTGGCAGGCGCTTTTTTGCCTGGCTGACCGGCGTGCCGCTGCTCGCCTTTATCTACATCTGCGGCATCAGTGGCTACTGGCTGGTGTGGGACCAACTGGCACAGTACATAGCAATAGCAACCACCGAGTGGCTCGACACCTTACCCATGTTTGGTGAGCCCATCGCCAATAACTTCCTCAACAACACCACGCTCGGCGGCCGCTTCTTCACGCTGATGGTATTCATTCATATCTTTGGGCCGCTGTTCATGCTGCTGTTGATGTGGGTACACATCCAGCGGCACTCCGGCGCGCGGGTGAACCCGCCCAAAGAACTGGCAATCGGCACAATGGTCATGCTCGTGGTGCTGTCATTTGTTTACCCGGCCGTCAGCCAGGGTCCGGCCGACCTCGACTTGGTGCCGACGGACGTCGGACTCGACTGGTTCTACCTCGCTGCGTATCCATTGCTCGACATTGTGCCTGGCGGGCAGCTCTGGCTGTATATCGTCGGTGGCCTCGTGTTGCTGGCACTGCTTCCCTGGGCGCCACCCGCTAAGCCCGTCAAACCTGCCCTGGTCAATCTCGACAATTGCAACGGCTGTACGCGTTGCTTCGACGACTGCCCGTTCGGCGCCATTTCCATGGTGCCGCGTAGTGACGGACGCGCCTATGATGTTGAGCCGGTCGTCAACGCCGCAAACTGCACCAGTTGCGGCATATGTGCCGGATCCTGCCCGACGTCCACACCGTTCCGGCGCGCGGTCCCGATCCAGCCCGGTATCGAACTGCCCGATCGAACGATCGGCGCCTTACGTGAAGAACTCATTGCGGAACCGGACACAGAAGCCGCGGGACCGCGGGTACTCGTCTTCGGCTGCGACACGAGCAATGTCGATGAATTGCACGGGGACGGCACGCGCGTGATCAAGCTGCCGTGCGTCGGCATGCTGCCGCCATCTTTCGTCGACTTTGCCCTGTCGCGCCGCTTCGCGGACGGCGTCATGATTGCCGGCTGTGCCGAGTGCGACTGCTACCATCGCCTGGGCAACGAATGGACCATGGCTCGCATGGCGGGCGAGCGAGATCCATATCTGCGCAAGCGCGTAGATACGCGCCGTCTGTCATTGAACTGGTTGCCGCGCAATGCGGGACGCCGGCGCAGAAAGGCCCTTGAGGCGTTCCACTCGGCGTTGGCCGGCATTGACCTGAAGGAGACAGACGATGAATAGACTCGTACAGGTCGTCCTCTACGCCGCATTTGCGGTGGGCATCGGGTACTTCTCCCTGTCGCCGCCGTACCAGTATGCGGACGAGGAGATGGCGTCGATCAAGCTGTCACTCAGCCACGCCGCCAAGCGCGTCGAAGACTGCGTCAAGCTGACACCCGACGAAATCAACAGGCGCGCCCTCGCAGGCGAGCCGATATCCGAGTGTGGCCGCGAACGCCTGCCGCTGACGATCGAGCTGGAGATAGACGGAGTCATCGTGTTCCGCGATGAGCCGCTGCCGTCAGGCCTGTGGAGCGACGGCCCGGCATCGGTCTACGAGCGCTTCGAGCTTGCACCCGGCCCCCACATTATTACCGCCAGGCTTCGCGATACCGCGCGCGAGCATGGCTGGGATTACTCACACAGTGACGAGGTAGTGCTCTTGCCCGGGCGCTATTTCTCGATTACGTTCCGGGCCGAGACGGGAGGTTTCAGGTACCGATGACTTTAATAGCCTGGAGAAACGAGTTCAGCGTCGGTGTCGATGCGGTCGATCATGAGCATCGCGAGATGATTGCGCTAATCAATGAGCTCGACGAAGCGATGCAGGACGACGCCAGCCAGGCGACCGTCGTCGAAGCACTTGGTGAAATTTATGCCCGGATCTCAGCCCACTTCGCGCTCGAGGAAAAGACGATGCGCGATGCGCGCTACAGCCAGCTTGCCGAGCACAAGCAGGACCACGAGCAGCTACTCGATGAGCTGCTCGATGTGATTGACAGTGTCGACGATGAAGGCCGCTACGATCGAGCGGACTTGTCGAGGAGCCTCGACCGCTGGTTTTCGGACCACTTTCGAACACACGATGCCAGGCTGCATCACGAGTTAGGTTGATCGGTAACGGTCCGAATAACACCTTGAAGGAACCAGCCTCCTCAGCGAGGGCGACGGTGCTGCAAGCAGCACCGTCGCGGCTGACAGGAGACCAATCGTATTGCGTTTCATGGTCTCTTTTCCTTTAGTAGATATCGTGCAGGGTGTTGTAGACGTTGAACTTGCCAGTCGGCGTAACCATCTCCGGTCCCTTTATGACGGCCTTCAGTTCACGCGTCTTGTCGTCGACTACAACGATTGCAGATTCCTGTTCCTTGCCACTCCATACGGAGAACCAGACTTCGTCACCGGCCTTGTTGTACTCAGGCTGTACGACGCGTTTAGGTCCTTCACCCAGATCAGCCCATTCAGCAATCGGAAGAACTTCAAAACCCGCTTCGATGTTGTTGACGTCGAAGACGGCAATGCTCTGGCTGAATCCGGTGTCGGGATTCAGCGGCGCATCGACCCAAAGGTTCGAAGAGTTCGGGTGTGATTTCACGAACAGCGAACCGCCGCCCATGCCATCCACGACACGAACCGTCTTCCAGGCGTTGTCCGGATGACCCTCGGGGTCTGTGCCGAGGAACGTCACGTTGGCATTACCCAGCGCGCTCGTTACCCAGACAGGTCCGTACTCCGGATCATCGAGGTTGGCGCCACGACCCGGATGAGGCGTCTTGGTGACGTCAGTCAGTGCAACCAGCTTGCGCTCTTTCGAGTCAACGACGGCGATCTTGTCGGACTGGTTGGCAGCCGTCAGGAAGTAGCGCTTGGTGCGATCCCAGCCACCGTCATGCAGGAACTTGGCTGCACCGATATCGGTAACGGCGATGTTTTCGATATCGCTGTAATCGACCAGCAGGATGTGGCCTGTTTCCTTAACGTTGACGATGAAGTCCGGGTGCTCGTGCGAAGCAACGATGGCTGCCACACGCGGTTCCGGATGGTATTCCTGCGTGTCGACGGTCATGCCGCGCGTCGAGACGATCTTCAGCGGCTCTAGCGTATCGCCATCCATGATGACGTATTGCGGCGGCCAGTAAGAACCGGCAATCGCGTACTTGTCTTCGAACCCTTTGTACTTCGAGGTTTCGACGGAACGCGCTTCCAGGCCGACCTTGATCTGGGCAACCGTTGCCGGTGGATCCATATACAGGTCGACCATGTTGATCAGCGCATCGCGACCAATCGTGAATACGTAACGACCGGAAGCAGAAACACGCGAGATGTGTACTGCGTAGCCAGTCTCGACGATTGTGACGATTTCCTTCGTGTCACCGTCGATGATGGCGACCTGGCCCGAGTCACGGAGCGTAACTGAGAAGAAGTTATCGATGTTGCGATCATGTTGCGGTGCTGAAGGCCGATCTCCCGGCGCGACGAGAACCTGCCACGTATCCATCATTTCGGGCATGCCAAACTCAGGTGGCGCAGGTGGTTCCTGTTGCAGGAAACGAGCCATTATGTCGATCTGTTCCGGCGTCATTTCGCCCGAAGTACCCCAGTTGGGCATACCGGCTGGCGAACCGTACGTGATCAGGGCTTTCAGGTAGTCCGTGCCTTTCTCTTTCGTAATGTCCGGTGTCAGTGCTTTACCCGTTGCACCCTTGCGGAGTACACCGTGGCAACCCGCGCAGCGTTCGAAGTACAGCTGAGTCGCAGTAGCGAACTCCGCTTCACTCAGAACCGGACCACCGGCGGCCATGATCTGGCGAGTATCTTCGCCGGAGATGGCCGATGGCGCGCCCTGGTACTTGAGCTCGCCCTCGGTTGCGCCTTGGTGACGTTCACCGCTGGCACGGTCGGTCTGGCCGAGTTCCGCACGCAGTGCTGCAACTTCCTCGACACTGACAGCTGCGCCGTCATTGCCCCAGGAACCGAATACATACGTCAGTGCGGCGGCGAGATCGGCATCAGGCAAGTAGCCAATGCTCGGCATTACGCCGTTGTAGTCGACGCCATTGACCGTAATCGGACCCGACAGGCCGAATAATGCGGCTGCCATAACCTGGTTGCGATCACCTTTCAGATAGTCAGAACCGGCGAGCGGAGGAAATGCTCCGGTCAGGCCTGAGCCATCCGGCTGGTGGCAAGCGGCGCAGTTAGCGTTGTAAACACCCTGGCCCCTTGTCATCAGCTCGTCGGCGGATGCGACGGCGACTTCGGCTGTATGAACGGCCGTGTCGTTTGCGGCTGGAGAATCAGCCGAATCTTGTGAGCATGCTCCTAACGCGAGCCCCAGCAACGGAACTGCGAAAAGCAGGCAAATTGTCTTGCGTGTCATGACATCTACTCCCCTGTCACTTGTGTGTAAATCGAAATCACCAGACCATGTTCAGGCTGACGGACGCACTACGTCCGGCCTGGGCGAGGTATGGAATAACTGGATTGTCTGGTTGCAAACCGCGCACATCGGACCAGTTCCAGTAGGTGCGGTCTGTCAGGTTGTGCAGGCCCGCTCGCACGATGGTGTTGTTGCCCAGCTTCTGCGTGAGAAAGAGGTCGAAAACAGCGTAGCCGGCTGGCTTGAACAGTTCACCATTCGACTCGTCGAGGCGATCATAGGCGTCGGTGAACGTTCCCTTGAAACGCAGCTCCCGCTTTTCGTCGCGCGAGAACCAGCTGAGCCCCAGAACACCCTGAGCCGGTCCGACCGAGTTGATCGGCTGGCCCGTGACCTTGTTGTCGCCACGCGCATAAAAAGCCGAGCCATCAAAGCCGAATGACTCGTACGCACCGAAACGTGTCTGCCAGCCCGCCTCGAAACCCTGGATCGTCGTGTCTTCGATGTTCAGCGACTGGAACTCGGTGTAGCCGCTGACCGGATCGATACCGATATTCACCTTGGTCTCGATAAAGTCGACGTAGTCAGTTCGAAAGGCCGATAGGTATGCGGTTGACCGGATCCCGTGCCAGCGCAGACCAATATCGATTCCGTCCGATGACTCGGACCGCAGATCGGGGTTCGGGACAGCACGGTACTGGAACAACGGCAGGTCGAGACTCACGTTGGCGTCCGAGTACGGCGGCGCCCGGAAGCCGTGCGAATACTGCAGGTAAATATCCGTCGACGGGCCAAAGCTGTAGATGACGCCCAGCTTCGGCGAGACATCCGACTCGTCGAGACTGACAATCTCGTAGTCGGGGTAGTCAGCCAGGTACATGGCGTCGACCGCCGGGTCCAGCTCGAAACGGTCTGCGCGCAGCGCGGCAATTACAGTCCAGCGATCACCAATCGAAATCGTGTCTTCGATGTAGGCGGCCGTCTCTCTCGTGCCGCTGATTGGGAAGTCGCGTAATGGAAAGACTTCGCCGAGCAGAACATTGGTCTGTTCGCCCGTTTCAAGATTGGTCGACAAGCCGTCGCGATATTCTTCGGTAGTGCGGTCCCGGTACTGGGCGCCGATGCCGAGCCGCTGGGACACAACGTCGCCAGCGAAATTCTTCCACAGGTTAATCTCGAAACCCTGAATCTCCTGGTCGAAAGAGAAATAGCGGTCAATAGACACCGGCGTGCGGGCTGCTGCGCGCTCGTCCAGCGTGTACTGGCCGATCTCGGCCGTTTCCCAGAATGCTCGAATGACACCCGAATCGATCCAACTTTCGGGCGAACCGAATTCATAGGCCAGGTTCAGGACATCCATCTGGTAGGAATCGTCTCCTTCCAGCGCCGTTGTCGAGCGGTAGCGTCCGGCACCCAGCATCGAGTTCTGGCTCGACAACGTGTGCGCACCCTGGTGAATGATGCTTGCACGGAACGTCTGTCCCCAGCGATTATCCGCCACGAACTTCAGTAATACGGTTTCCCGGTTGTAGTTTCGCGTATCGAGATTGTCAGGCGCCGCAGCCGAATCCGTTTCCTCGCCCTCGCGCCTGCTGTAGCCAGCCATGAAACCGAGCGCGTTATCGCCCACAGCCATCATTGCCTGCCCATGGGTGCTGTTGTCGGCACCTCGCCACGTCGCCAGGACGTCACCACCGATGCCCTGGTTCGCGATATCCGCCGGATCGGGTGTACGCACGGCAACAACGCCGCCGATGGCGGAACTGCCGTAGAGAGCGGAGGCGGGGCCGTGCAGCACTTCGATGTCGTTGATCATGCCCGCGTCAATGAAATCGCGGGTGGCGTTGGAAAAGCTACCTGTGTCGAACTGGTCCGTCAGCGGGATCCCGTCGACCTGGATGGCGACGCGATTGCCGCCAATACCGCGAATGCTGATGCCCTCAGTGCCGAACCGCGTGCCAGCCCCTTCGTAGTCGACACCGGGGACATATCGAAACACGTCACTCACCGACGTCGCGAGCTGGTTGTTGAGGTCCACACGGGACAGGACCGTGACGTTCGCCGCCACCTCGCGTATCGAGCGCTCATCCTTGTTGGCCACCACGACGATCTGCTCGAGGGGTTCCTCGGCTGCGGTGTCTTCGCCGAACGCGGTGTCAGGCGCGGCCACAATGGCCAGTGCGGCAGCCGCCGCGGACAGGATAGCGTTGTTTCGCATGTACTTTCCCATGACTCGGGCAGTTCGAATACTGAATTGTCCCCCTTTGGTGCGCGGCAACCATGATCTAGGTCAAGGCCAAACGGCGGCTTTCACCTAAATTTATGCTCGGGCTATGGCAAATGCGCTGACGCTGCTCGCGCCAGCCCGCCGCAATACTCTCGCGAGGTGATGTACAGTCGCGCCGGTCGTGATGACGTCGTCGACGATCAACACGTGTTTCGCGGGCAGTGAGCTGCGCACAACGAAGGCACCGCGCAGGTTCCGCGCCCGTTCACGAGCACTCAAACCCGACTGAAACGGCGTCGCGCGGACTCTCCTCACGTTGCGCAGCAACGGTACCCCAAGGTTCTTGGCTACGGGTCCCGCGATCTCGTCTGCCTGGTTGAAGCCGCGCAACCATCGCCGCCGCCAATGGAGCGGCACGGGAAGAACCGCATCGATGTCATCGGGGAGACGCTGGCATTCCCGACAAAGCAGTTCCGCCAGCCCCGGCCCATAGAAAAGCTTGCGCCGAAACTTCAGCGCCTTGATCGCGGCATCCACGGGAAACTCGTAGGCCAGCGGCGCTACGTCGTACACCAGTGGCGATGACACCGGTGGCGGCGGCGAGTTGATTCGCGGCAGGTCCCCATCGCAACCCTTGCAGACGTATTGCTCAGGAGGCTCGGTTCGTATGCCGCAAAAGACACAGCGCAGCGGCATGACCGCATTCTCCAGGGCTCGCAGTAGCATGGCGTCAGTATCGGCCGGCCGCCACTGGTCAACCATCCGCTAATCGCCGCGGCTTGCCCAGTAAAGCGTGCTACGGTTCGCGCATGCTTCGCCTGCGAGACATTCAACGCCGCTTCGATTGCGCCGCCGCGACCTTTGACGACAGCGATTTCGTCCACGAGGTGACGCGAGACGGGCTGGCCGCACGCCTGGAACCGCTGCTGCTCGAGCCGACAACCATTCTCGACCTCGGATCGGCGACGGGTGCCACCGGTCGCCTGCTCCGCAAGCGTTTTAAGCGAGCTCACATTGTCTCCCTGGACCTCAGTCAGCCAATGCTCAAACAGGGACAACGGCAAAAGTCGTGGTTTTCGCGAGCTTCGTTCGTCCAGGGCGATGCCAGTCACCTGCCATTCGCGGATTCCTCTTTCGACATGGTTGTCACCAACCAGTTGCTGCCCTGGGCGCCGGAGTTGCAGCCCGTGCTTGAGGAGGTCGCCCGTGTGTTGGTACCGGGCGGGGTCTTCGCTTTCGCCACGCTCGGGCCCGATAGCCTGCGGGAAGTTGCACAAGCCTGGGCGAGTGTTGACAGTGGCATTCATGTCAATCGCTTTGCGGACATGCATGACCTCGGTGACGGCCTCGTCAGGGCCGGATTGAGCGATCCGGTACTCGATGTTGACCGCCTGAGTGTTTGCTACGAAAGCGCTGACAAGCTGTTCGCGGACCTGACCCGGGCTGGAGCGCGGAACGCCCTTGCTGACCGCGCGCGCGGCCTGACAGGACGCCGCTCATTTGCCGCCATGGCCGCCGCGCTGGCTGATTCGCAGGGCAAAATCACGCTGGAACTGGAGCTCGTTTACGGCCATTGCTGGGGCGCGGGCCCCAAAAATGACCCCGAAAACTACCGAATTGACGCAAATCAGATTCCGAGGCGTCGCTAAGCTCTTGTTAAATAAGATTTAATCTCAACAAGAATCCGGGGCTCAGCATTGCATGGCTGTCGCGATTTCAGTAAACTGCGCGAGCTTTTTTGACCGGCACGGCGGTCAAACCGGCCGAAAAGCGAATCTCCGGCATGACCGGGCCAGCAGGACGCTGGCGATCCCAGTATTCGCGACTTCCGGAAATTGAAATGATTGCGATCGTGGCGACGGTTGCAGGGTGGACAAGTAATGATACGAAAATCGTTCCTGAGCCTGGTGGGCCTGGTTCTGGCAAGCACGGCGAAAGCCGACTGGGCGCTCAACATGCCCAGGGGCGTAACCGATCTCAGCGTCGAGACGTTCGAACTGCACATGATGGTCTTCTGGTGGTGCGTTGCCATCGGGGTCGTCGTTTTCGGCGTCATGATCATCTCGCTGTTCAAGCACAGAAAGTCGAAAGGCGCGGAACCTGCGTCGTTCTCTCACAGTACGGTTGCGGAGGTCATCTGGACGGCGATTCCCGTTGTCATACTGCTGATCATGGCGGTGCCGGCAGCGGAGACGATGATCCGGCTCGAAGATTCCCGCGACCCTGATATATCCATCGTGGTCACGGGCTACCAATGGAAGTGGCACTACAAATACCAGGACGAAGGCATTGAGTTCTACTCGAGCCTCGCGCGCCCGAGCCTGGCCGCCCGTCCGAAGCAATCGGGCGTCGACGTGAACAGCGTTGAGAACTACCTGCTTGAAGTTGACCGCCCCCTGGTCGTGCCGAGGGGCGCAAAAGTTCGCGTGCTGCTGACATCAAATGACGTCATCCACTCGTGGTGGGTTCCTGATTTGGCAATCAAGAAAGACGCTATTCCAGGCATCGTTAACGAAACCTGGTTCAACGCCAATGAAACCGGCACTTTTCGCGGCCAGTGCGCCGAGTTGTGCGGCAAGGATCACGGCTACATGCCGGTCGTTGTCGAAGTGGTTGAGCCCGAGGCCTACCAGGCCTGGGTCAACACCCACAGTGATGGCGAAGAAAGACTCGCCAGCACACACGACGCACACGCCGCGGACCACGACGAACATGGCCCCGAGAAGGGCATCAAGCGCTGGTTGTTCTCAACCAACCACAAAGACATTGGCACGATGTACCTCATCTTCAGCCTCGTCATGTTCTTTGTTGGCGGCGCAATGGCGATGGTCATTCGCTCGGAACTAGCTGTCCCGGGCCTGCAATTCGTTCATCCGGAGTTCTTCAACTCGATGACCACGATGCACGCTTTGATCATGGTCTTCGGCGCAGTAATGCCGGCCTTCGTTGGCCTCGCCAACTGGATGATCCCGCTGATGATCGGCGCACCCGACATGGCGCTGCCACGCATGAACAACTGGTCGTTCTGGATCCTGCCGGTCGCGTTCGGCATCCTGCTTTCGACGCTCCTTATGCCGGGCGGCGCTCCTGCCAGTGGCTGGACGATGTACCCGCCGCTCGTCCTTCAGACCGGCGATGCGTTCCCGTTCCTGATTTTCTCCGTCCACCTGATGGGCATCTCGTCGATCATGGGCTCCATCAACGTGATCGTGACGATCATCAACATGCGCGCGCCTGACATGACGCTGCTCAAGATGCCGATGTTTGTGTGGACCTGGCTGATTACCGCGTATCTGTTGATCGCCGTGATGCCGGTACTGGCTGGCGCGGTTACCATGCTGCTGACCGACCAGTTCTTCGGCACGAGCTTCTTCCTCGCGGCCGGCGGTGGCGATCCCGTCATGTTCCAGCACATCTTCTGGTTCTTCGGGCACCCCGAGGTCTACATCATGATTCTGCCGGCCTTCGGTGTCGTATCAGAAATCATCCCGACGTTCTCGCGCAAGAAACTGTTCGGTCACGACTCGATGGTATACGCGGCATCGTGTATCGCATTCCTGTCGTTCATCGTCTGGGCGCACCACATGTTCACGGTGGGCATGCCGTTAACGGGCCAGCTGTTCTTCATGTTCGCGACAATGCTCATCGCTGTTCCGACCGGTGTGAAGATTTTCAACTGGGTTGCGACGATGTGGCGCGGCTCGATGACGTTCGAGACGCCGATGCTGTTCTCGCTGGCATTCGTCTTCCTGTTCACAATCGGTGGTTTCTCCGGCCTGATGCTCGCGATCCAGCCAGCGGATGTGCAGTACCACGACAGCTATTTCGTTGTGGCTCACTTCCACTACGTACTGGTCCCGGGTTCGGTCTTCGCGATCATGGCGGGCGCCTACTACTGGCTCCCGAAGTGGACCGGCCATATGTATAACGAGGGTCTCGGCAAGCTGCACTTCTGGACCTCGACGATCTTCGTGAACCTCACGTTCTTCCCAATGCACTTCCTTGGGCTGGCCGGCATGCCGCGTCGTATCCCGGACTACTCAACCCAGTTCACGGACTTCAACACGATCGCCAGTGTCGGCGCCATTGGCTTCGGCCTGTCGCAATTGCTGTTCGTGCTTGTGATTTTGACCGCAAAGAAGGGCGCCAAGGCGACCGACCGGGTTTGGGAAGGTTCGCACGGTCTCGAATGGACGGTACCGTCGCCGGCGCCGTGGCACACGTTTACGACGCCGCCGAAAGCGCGCATCGCTAACGAATCTTTCGAGTAGAACGTGGACGAGAAGGAGCGCAAAAAGAACATTCGCCGCACGACGCTGATCGTCGTGGCGGTTGCTCTCGCGTTCTACGTCGGCTTCATCATGATGGGCGTGCTGCGTTCCTGATATGCATCGTAATCTCGTAACATCGTTGTTGGTGGTCGTTGTCGGAGCGTTTGCTTTCGGCTACGCGCTCGTGCCGCTTTACGACGTGTTCTGCGAGATCACGGGCTTCGGCGGTCGCACCAATGCGGAAGCCGTGGCCAGGGTTGAGGCGCCGGACCTGTCGCGCGAGATTCGGATTGAGTTCGTCACGACGATCAACTCGTACGCACCATTCGAGTTCGGAGCCGACGCGGACAGCATGATGGTCAACCCGGGCAAGATGTACTTCGCGACGTTTACCGCGAAGAATCTGACCGACAAGGACAAGGTTGCCCAGGCCGTGCCGAGCGTTGCACCCGGGGCGGCCGCGGAACACTTCGTGAAGATCGAGTGTTTTTGCTTCGACCAGCAGGAATTCCTCGCGAACGAAGAGCGGGCCATGCCACTGCAGTTCATTGTCGATCCGGACCTGCCGGATTACGTAGACACCATTACCCTGCAATACACATTCTTCGACACCGCTCCTGTGGCGTCGAATAAAAAATACTGACAAGTACCTGAGAATCATCATGACCACTCACACAGACGAACATTATTACGTCCCACACGGCAGCCACTGGCCCGTTGTCGGCTCAATCGGCCTGCTGTTCCTGATGACTGGCGTATCAAGCTGGTTGAACGGCGCGGATTTTGGCTTCTACGTAATGCTGGTGGGCTTTGCCATACTCATCTTTATGATTACTGGCTGGTTCGGCACGGTGATCGGCGAAAGCCAGAGCGGTCTGTACAACGCACAGGTAGACAAGTCTTTCCGTCAGGGCATGTTCTGGTTCATCTTCTCGGAGGTCATGTTCTTCGCGGCCTTCTTCGGCGCGCTGTTCTACGCACGCAATATGTCGATTCCCTGGCTTGGCGGCGACAGCAACAACTTTTTTACAAACCTGCTCTTGTGGGAAGGCTACGAAAGCACCTGGCCGACCAACGGCCCGGGGAACGTTGGCGGAGAATACGAGATAATGCCGCCGTTCGGCCTGCCGCTGATCAACACGGCGCTGCTGCTAACGTCATCGATCACGGTGACGATCGCACACCACGCACTGATCGAGGGCAGGCGTGCGCAGCTGAAGCTGTTCCTCGCTGCCACGTTCCTGCTTGGCTTCATATTCGTCTACCTGCAAGGCGTCGAGTACATCCATGCCTACCAGGACCTGAACCTGAAGCTCACGTCAGGCATCTACGGATCGACGTTCTTCATGCTGACCGGCTTCCACGGCATGCACGTGACGATTGGCGCCATCATGCTGACGATCATGTTCTTCCGTGTATTGAAGGGGCACTTCACAGCGGAGAACCATTTCGCGTTCGAGGCTGTCGCCTGGTACTGGCACTTTGTCGACGTTGTCTGGATCGGCCTGTACGTCTTCGTCTACTGGATGTAATTCGAACGGGCGCTTCGGCGCCCGTTTCGTTCTTGTCAGGGCTGTATCCAGCCGCCCAGGTAGGATACGACCAGGAACAGGATGAGAATGGCGGAGAGTGCTACGCGAATGCGTAACGCACGCTGGATTTTTTCAGAATCGTGGTTCTTCCCGGACAGGTAGAACAACCCCGAACCAAGGCTGATAATGATCGCAGCCAGTAGAATAAAAACGATGGACTTCATAGTCGATTCACATTGGACAGGGGCGGGCAGTATATCGTGAACACCGGGACGAAAAAGCAACTGCCGAGCTGGCTTCCGCTCGTCGTCGGCGCGCTGCTCGTCGCCCAGTTCGCCGGGCTGGGCGCCTGGCAAATCAGCCGCGGGCTCGAGAAACGAGCGGACCAACAGATGTTCCGCGATGAGACCGGATTCGCCTCCTGGCATGATGGCATGGAAGTCCGGCCGTTCCAGCGAATCAAAGCAACCGGCAGCTACGATGGCGCCCACCAGGTACTGCTCGAGAACATTATCGTTAACAGCCGCTATGGCTACTACGTGATCACGCCATTGGTCGGTCTCGATGGCGAGCCCGTTCTGCTCGTCAACCGCGGCTGGATCGAGAAGACCACTGAACCGCTGGACATGACGCGCCTCGACGTTCCACCCGGGCGCGTGACAGTGCGTGGCCGGGCGGGATCACTACCACGAGCCGGAATGAAGATGGGCGAAGCCTTCCGGCCCGGGCAGGATTGGCCGATGGAGGCTGTCTATCCATCGACAGAGGAGGTAGCCGTGGCGCTCGGCACCGACGTCCAGCCATTTGTCCTGCTTATGGATCATGAGGAAGACAGCGGCTTCTTCCGTCACTGGGTGCCGACCGAGTTCGGTCCTGGCAAGCACTTCGGCTACGCGCTGCAGTGGTTTGCCATGGCCGCTGTCCTGTCCGGCCTCCTGGCCTGGAACTACCGTAAGAAGCGCTTCAAGTAATGGCTACCGAAAAGAAAGGCAAGGGTCGCGTACAGCTTTTGCTGATTGCCGCCATATTCCTGGGGCCGCTGGCGCTCGCTGCGTACCTGTACTTTGTGGGCCAGGACCTGACTCCGGCGGGCCGCACAAACAACGGCGCACTGCTGCAACCGATTACTAACCTGAAGGATGGCGTACCGGGATCACCACTCCATGCGCATAACGATGGTTACTGGGTGCTCCTGTACGCCAATGACGGTCTGTGCGACGACGCTTGCGCACACTCGTTATATACGCTGCGACAGTCCCGGCTAATGCTCGGCAGGGAAATGGACCGGCTGGTCCGTGTTTTCTTGCACGGAGATACGGCGCCCGATACAGTGCTGCTTGCCGACGAAAACGGTGGCCTGGTGGTAATCAATGACGGCGCGCTCAGAGTGCTGCTGGATAAGAAAAAGCCCGCAGCCCTCGAGGCCGGCGGCTATTACCTCATCGATCCGCTCGGAAACCTGGTTATATATTTCCGACCGGATATCGACCCAAGCGCCATGGTCGAGGACATCAAGCATCTTCTTGAGTTATCGCGCATCGGCTGAATGGACAATGCATTGAACACGAGAGTAGAGGCCTACATCGCCTGGCGCGATTACTACGAGCTGACCAAGCCGCGTGTCGTCATGTTGATCGTATTCACGGCAATCGTCGGTATGTTTGTTTCTGTGCCCGGCTGGCCCGGCGCCATGCCACTCATTTTTGGCACGCTCGGCATTGGGCTCGCGTCATCGTCGGCTGCAGTCTACAACCACGTGCTTGATGCGCGCATCGACATCCAGATGATGCGCACGCGGGGTCGCCCGTTGCCGCAAGGCAAGTTGACAGAGAGGTCCGCAATCACGTTTGCGACCGTGCTGTGCATCATCTCAATGCTGATCCTCTGGTTCCTCGTGAACCCGCTGACAGCGATCCTCACTTTCTGTTCACTGATTGGCTATGCGGTCGTTTACACAGCATGGTTAAAGCGCGCGACGCCGCAAAATATTGTGATCGGTGGGGCGGCGGGTGCTGCGCCGCCCGTTCTCGGCTGGACGTCAGTGACCAACCAGGTCGAAGCCGGGGCCTTGCTGATGTTCCTTATCGTGTTCGTGTGGACACCACCGCACTTCTGGGCGCTGGCGATCGCGCGCAAGGAAGAGTACGCCAAGGTCGACATCCCGATGTTGCCCGTCACGCATGGTGAGGCGTACACGCGACTCAATATTCTGCTGTATACGATCCTGCTCGTACTCGTCACGATCCTGCCGTACCTGATCGGCATGAGTGGCATTATCTACCTGCTGGTCGCGCTCGTGCTCGACGCGTACTTCCTGTACTACGCCATCCAGATGTACCGAGTGCGTGACGACATGGAATTGCCGATGAAGACCTTCAAGTTCTCCATCAGCTATCTAGGGTTCCTGTTCGCAGCGCTGCTCGTCGATCACTACCTGTTGTTCCAGATCAGCCTGTAGGAGGCCGTAATGGCGCATGCAAGATTACGCTGGCCCGCATGGGTCCTCGCGCTCGACATCGTCGGCACATTCCTCGTCGGTCTCGGTATCTACGGCCAGGTTGCCAGCGGGCCTCTCCCTTTCGCCGAGCTCATGGACCTGCGAGCACTTGCCGTGCCAATGATTATTCTTGGCGCCCTGATGGTGGCACCGCTCGTCTTCATGACGATCTCTCAGCTTAGGTCTGCCGACAAGATCGACGACTAGGTGTGATCTCTCAATAGGTTGTTCTTTCGGTATCTTCCGTTGACGATACCTGACATTTGCGCACAAGGACGAGGAGTAACAGGTAGCCGAACACGCCTCGCGTGTTCCGTCCTTGCCGCGTAGTTTTGTCCTTTTGCCAGCTCGGCTATGGATTCGGCTACCTGTTACTCCCCGTCCATAAACATGGCACGGAACCGGCGCACGAACCCGAGATTCGGCTTAGCGATCGCGATGCGAAGGTTCTTTCTGGTTCACGCCCGGCGCCTGAGCTGGTCGCCAATCGGTAGCGTCCGGATGCGCTTTCCTGTCGCCGCAAATATCGCGTTGGTCAGCGCAGGGGCCGCCGATGGCAGCCCTATTTCACCGACGCCGGTCGGAATATCGTTGAATGGCAGGATGTGGGTCTCGAACTTCGCCGGGAACGCGGCAATTCGGGCCAGCGGATAATTGTCGAAGTTCGATTGTTCCACCTGGCCATCCTTGACCGTGATTTCCAGCCCCAGCGCAGTACTCAGACCGTCGATCGTGCCGCCTTCGAGCTGCGCCGCAACGGCGTTTGGGTGGACCGCAAGACCGCAGTCGATCGCTGCGACGATGCGCTCTATGGTCAGTTCACCCGCGTCACTTACGGTAACCTCCATCGCATGCGCCGCGTAGCCACCGAACGTAAAGTGAGTGGCGAAGCCAATGCCGCGACCTTTCGGTAGTTCTTGCGTGTAGTCGATCCGTTCGGCGACAAAATCGACAAGGCGCGCGAGGCGACCCGGATTGAACGTAGGCCCACCGTGGTTGCTGTAGCCGAGCTCGCGATCTTCGCCGAGCATTTCCAGTCGCAGCTGCAGCGGGTCCTGCCCGGTTTCGTGCGCGATCTCATCGAGGAAGCTTTGGACGACAAAAGCATTGGCCGTATGGGCCGGTGCTCGCCAGGAACCTCTCGGCAGGCCGATGGCATTGTGGAAGTATTCCAGGCGCATGTTGTCGACCATGCGGCGAGGGAAGTCATCCGGATACAACTCCGGCGTCCACAATTCATCATCCGGCTTGTTCGGGCGACGATAGTGTTTGCTGCCGCTCGCAAGTCGCTGCGTCCACGCGACCACTTTGCCATCGTCATCGAGGCCAGCTCGCATCTCGTGCAGGCCGCCCGGTCGATAGAAGTCGTTCCTCATGTCGTCCTCGCGCGACCACAGGAGTTGTATCGGCCACCCGGTTCGCTGCGAGATCAGCGTCGCCTCGGTGACATAGTCGACCGGCATCCGACGGCCGAAGCCGCCGCCAACGCGCGTCATGTCGACGTGGATGTTTTCGCGCGGCAAGCCCGTTACCCTGGCGGCCGCTCGCGACGCGCCGCTCGGCATCTGGGTCGGAACGATGACGTGACAACGGTCTTCCTGCACGTACGCGTAGCAGTTCTGCGGTTCCATGGGTGCGTGCGCGACAAACGGTATCCGGTACCGATGCTCGACAACCTTCGTGGCGTCGGCCATCGCGCTGTCAAAGTTGCCGTCATCGAGAACGACCTGGCCGCGAGTCTGCAGCATCGCCTCGTTTTCCTGCCAGAACTTGTTACTGCTGTCGTCCGCACTCGGGCTTTCCTGCCACTTGATGTCCAGGGCGGCCTTACCCTCCATCGCCGCCCACGTCGACGTGGCAACCACGGCAACGCCGCTTGCCAATAGAAAATAGGGCTCGCCCATCTTCGGGCCCTCGATAGCAAACACATCGAGTACGCCTTCAATCTGCCGAGCGCGGCTATCGTCGAATGACTCGACACCGGCGTTCAGAACAGGCGCTCGCGCAATTGCGGCGTAACGCATGTCTGGCCGGATCGTGTCCGTGCCGTATTTCGCCCGGCCCGTAACAATTTCGAACGCGTCAACCGTTTTCCTGCGCGACCCGACGATTCGATAATCGTCTACGCTCTTTAATTCTGGCGGTTCATCCGGCAGGTCGAGTTGCGCCGCATCTGCAATCAGGCTGCCGTACGAAATCTCAACGCCCGCTGCGCTGCACAGCACGACGCCCGGCCGGGTCGTGCACTGTGCCGGATCGACACCAATACGTGCCGCGGCCGCCCGCACCAGCTGCTGGCGCGCGATAGCTCCGACCTCGCGCATGTAATCCCAGTTGTCTGTCAGGCCCGTGCTGCCACCAACACCCTGGCCACCGTATTTCCAGGTGTAGCCGTCCTCGGTCTTAACGATGCCGAGAGGCATCTGCCGGACGCTGACCTTGGACCACTCAGCATCCAGTTCCTCGGCCACCAGCATCGGTAGTGCCGTGCGTATTCCCTGGCCTATTTCCGGCTGATTGCTGCCGATGATGACGTTGCCGTCGGCATCGATCTGCACGAAGAAGCCGATCATGCGCTCCCGGTCGCCCTCGGCCAACGCGGCGGCCGGTATTCCGATAACGAGGCTGCCGGCTACGCCGATACCCATGACAATGAACTCGCGACGGTTCAGCCGGACTTCCTGCCTGCGGGCACTCACGTCTTCTCTCCTGCGGCCATCAACTGGGCGGCACGATGGATCGCTTTGCGGATACGAACGTAGGTGCCGCAGCGGCAGAGATTGTCGATGTTGTTGTCGATATCCTCATCGGTCGGTTGCGGATGACTCTTCAGGAAATCCACGGCAGCCATGATCTGGCCCGCCTGGCAATAACCGCACTGAGGGACATCGTGTTCGAGCCACGCCTGTTGCACCGGGTGCAGGTTGGCATCATCGGGCGCCAGGCCTTCGATCGTGGTGACGGAGCGACCCGCCACAGAACTCACCGGAAGCATGCAGGCTTTGCGCGCCCGGCCGTTAATGTGCACGGTGCAGGCACCACACTCACCGACCCCACAACCGAACTTGGTCCCGGTCATTTGCAGGTGGTCGCGAATTACCCATAGGAGGGGCGTGCCCGAGTCTCCGTCAAACGAAACGGATTCGGAATTGACTTTGAATTCGATCATTTTGCTGCGGCTCCTTCTGCTTAGCGTAATAGACCAGCGTTCGGCCTGACAATCCGTATTTATGCGACGAGGCGTGCCTGCCCTGCGACAAACGGTGGGGCGGAACAGGCACGCCTCGATGGACGGAGTTGGGTAGAATCGGGCGATGTCATTATGATGCGATTCGTGACAACCCGCGGTTCGTAAGGATGTGGGCTGAGTTCGAGCGTCGCATGACCGAGCAGCGCGACCTTCTGCGCGCAAATGACAACAAAAAGCCCACCTTCGAGTTCTGAGGAGAAATTGCCAACCCCATCGGGACGGCGTCCCAGCTGACGTACTACACTCGGACGGATTATGAGCTCGGAAGCCAACAACCTGGCATTTGAACGGCTCGTGCAGCCGCACTTCGACCGGCTGTACCGGCTCGCCTTTCGGCTGACCGGACGCAAGGCCGAGGCCGAGGACCTGTTCCAGGAACTCCTTATCAAGGCCTACGGCAAACTCGACGATCTCGTCGCCATTGACGAGCCTGGCTCCTGGTTGTCCAGGATTATGTACAACCTGTTCATCGACGAGCGGCGCCGCTTTGCCCGGCAGCGACTGCACACGGTGGAAGAAGGCTACCTGCCCGGCGACGGCCTCGAAGGCTTTGCCGGCACCGAAGACCCGGTTCGTGACCACCAGCGACTCGAGAAGCTCAAACAGCTCGACCAGGCCCTCGCGCAACTCAGCGACGAGCACCGGATTATTGTTCTATTGCACGATACCGAGGGCTATAAACTCGAAGAAATTCATAAACTTATTGATATTCCTTTGGGTACTGTTAAATCCCGGCTGCACCGCGCCCGCGCTCGACTGCGCGAAATTCTAACGACGAGTGGAACCTTTTCCTGAGCCCTTTCGTGTAAGGATCAGGCAGGATAAGACTATGCACACAAGCGACATCAGCAAAGAGGACCAGGAGGTCCTGGAACTGTTAAAGGATTACCCGATGGCTGAAGCAACCGCAGGTTTCTATGATCAGGCACTGGCCCGCGCCACCCACGAAGGGACGCGTCGCCAGCGCAATAGCTGGGTCATGGCCGGGTTCGGATCTGCAATCGCCGCGGGTCTCGTCCTGTGGCTGGTCGGCGGCTTCTTCCTGACCACGCCCAATCTGCCGGAACCTGACGCGAGCATTCCGGGTATCGCGATGACGCTCGAAGAGCCGCGCACGATCAACATGATGTTTGCTTCGGAAACGGCGCTGGAGGGAGCGACCCTGACAGTTACGCTCCCCGACGGCATCGAGCTGGCCGGCTTCCCGGGGCAGCGCGAGATCACCTGGGAAACGAGCCTCGTCGAAGGCAAGAATTATTTACCGCTCGAGCTCATTGCACTGACACCGGTTGGTGGCGAAGTGCTCGCGCGCCTTGAACATGACAACCGTGACCGGACTTTCCGGCTACGTATAGAAGTGAGCTAACGGAGTAGGTCAATGAAACAGCTGAATATATTTATCGCCACCCTGGCGCTGACGGTACTGGCGTTCGCGCCGGCGGTCGTGCGCGCCGACGAGGACATGGACGACCTCGAAGTCACGATGATGGTTCTCGATGACGTGAGCGATTTCGATGAGAGTTTCGCCGAAATGGACGGTCCTGATGACGACGACGTCCGCGATGAGGACTGGGAAGACGAGGAAGACCACGACGAGTCGGACGAAGAACGTGAAGACGAGTCTGACGAGGAGCGTGACGAAGAGTCCGATGAGGAGCGTGAGGACGAGCGCGAAGACGAGCGTGACGAAGAGTCCGATGAGGAGCGTGAGGACGAGCGCGAAGAAGAACGTGAGCTTGAGGACGAGCACGAAGAAGAGTTCGAAGACGAGTTCGAGAATGACGAGCTCGACGAAGAAGAGGAAATGGAACACGAAGATGACTTCGAAGACGGTGAAGACATCGACGAGGACGAGTTCGACGAGGATGACGAAGAGGAAGACGACGAATTCGACGAGGATGACGAGGATGACGAAGAAGACGAAATGGACGACGACGATTCCGAGGAAGAAGAAGAGGACGACGTCGAATAATCATCCTGGCATCGGCTAGAGGGCTGCCGAAGCCAGAATTGAGCCGAATCCCCCCGTTTGTGACGCATTCGGGGGGATTTTTTTGCGCCACGTCATAGTTTCAATTCTCAGAAAGCCCATAATTGTGCATCTGACATAACCCGCCAAGTCTGAGTTGCATGCGAAACAGGACATTCACAAGCACGCTATTCATCGCAGTCGCCGCCATCGCATGGCTGGCGCCGGTGCTGCCCGCAAATGCGATGACCGCCGAGCAGTATTTCGCAGACGCCAATCGACTGTTCAAGGACGACCTCTACTGGGCCGCGCTGCTCCGCTACGAACAGGCCGGCGAAGCTGGGCTCGATACGCCCCTGCTGCACTACAACACGGGCATCGCACACTATCGCGCCGATCAGCATATCCGTGCACGCGAGTCGTTCCTGCGGGCAGTCGAAGATCCGAGCTTACGGGTCGCGGCTCAATACAATCTCGGCCTGAATGCCTACGCACTTGGCGAGACCGAGGAAGCGCTACGCTGGTTCCGCCTGGTGCGCGACCAGAACGAAAACCAGGCACTTCAATATTTCGCGGTGATCGCCATCTCGAGGATTCGGGTGGAGCAGGAAGAGCCGACCGAGTTTGAAAAGCGCGCGGTCAAACGCGAGAAGGAAAAGGAGTTCAGCGAACTCGAATTGACAGCGTCCATCGGCTACGGCCACGACAGCAATGTCTTCCGTTCGCCAAACGAGCCGTACATCGATTTTTCGAACCCCAACCAGCCACTCGTGACGCCTGTCGTCCAAAGCGGTGCATTTATTCCGGTAACACTTGGCGCCAAGTACCTGGTTAACACACTGCCTTTCGAGGGATTCTACGGCGAGTACATCCTGACCGGCCGTTACTACCCGGACAAGGCGCTCGAGAATGGCAACGAGTACCTGCACCAGTTGAGCTTCGGCAGCGAGTACACCCGCCGGGAAGAGAATCGCGAACGTCACGTGCAAAGCGCGTTCAGGGTCGCGCAGCACAATGAGGTTTACTACGACCCGGACGACGGTGGCTCCCGCATTATCGGTGGCGAGGCTATCGACGACCGAATGAACTACATCCGCTATGGACCGCAGTTCTTTGCCCGGCAATCAGGCGAGAAGTTCTCGATGGGCATCGGTATCAAAGGCGAGCTCTGGGATTACGAGGAGACGGCCGCCGCCCAGTACGATCATCAATATTTCCGGAGCCGCGTATTTGGTCAATACGAGTTCACCCGCTCATCGTTACTGCGACTCACGGCCGAGTACTACACCCGCCGCTTCAACGATCGGCCCTCATACGACCTGGACGGGCAGCAGCGCATTGGCAACCCGAACATTCGCTATGACTACGCCGCGCTCGCCCTGCGATACCGACACCGCTTTACCGACGACATGTGGGCTGGCATCAATGCAAGGCGCACACAGCGGACCGACCGGTATGCTGGTTACTACGACTACACGCGGGACAGCCTCGGCATTGAGTATCACTGGTCCCCAAGCTACCGATTCGACTTCGAGGTCGGCGCTGTCTACCAGCTCTACGATTTCCCCAATGCGTTCGCGTTTCACGAGCCGACCCAGGGCCAGAGAACCCAGGAAGGACTGCTCGCCAGGGTCCTCGCGTCCTACCGTTTCAAGCGTGATTGGTATTTGTTCCTCTCGGTGCGGCACAAGGAAACGGTGTCCAACGACATCCGCATCCAGTATGACCGAACGCAGTACGCTATTGGCGTACGGTGGGACCGCTAATACTGCTACACTTTCGCGCTTTCGAAAGTGCGTTATGGACGTCACCCCCATCCTCGACAGCCTTAATGACGCTCAGCGTCAGGCGGTAACCTCACCCGCAGAACCCACGCTCGTTATTGCGGGCGCGGGTAGTGGCAAGACGCGCGTGCTCGTCCATCGCGCCGCCTGGTTGATTGACGTTGAGGGCGTCTCCCCGCAGGGATTGCTGGCCGTAACGTTCACGAACAAGGCGGCAGCGGAGATGCGACATCGCATCGAAGCCTTGCTCAACCTGCCGGTACAGCACCTCTGGATTGGCACCTTTCATGGCCTGGCGCACCGCATGCTGCGGCGTCACTGGCGCGAGGCGAACCTGCCCCAGAACTTCCAGATTATCGATTCCGACGATCAGATTCGATTGATCAAGCGCCTGTTCAAGAATCTCGAAGTCGACGACAGTCAATTTGCACCCAAGGAAATTCAGTGGTTCATAAACGCAGAGAAGGACGAGGGGCGGCGACCGCAGCATATTGACGATGGCGGTGACCCGAATCTGCGGCAGAAGATCTCACTGTACGCATCCTACGAAGAGGTCTGCCAGCGCGGCGGCCTGGTAGACTTCGCCGAGCTCCTGCTGCGCGCCCACGAGTTGCTGCGCGACAACGCCGAGCTGCTTGGACACTACCGGCGGCGCTTCAAGCATTTGCTCGTCGACGAATTCCAGGACACCAATGCCATTCAGTACGCCTGGCTAAGGCTCCTGGCTGGTGCCGACGGCGTACCCTTTGTGGTCGGCGATGATGACCAGTCTATCTATCGCTGGCGTGGTGCTCGTGTCGAACACATTCACCAGTTTCAGAGAGACTTCCCGGGTACGCGCGTCGTCAAGCTCGAACAGAACTATCGCTCGACAGCCACCATCCTCAACGCGGCCAACGCGGTTATCGCGAACAACGCCTCGCGCCTTGGCAAGAACCTCTGGACCGACGGTGCTGAGGGCGAAGCGATCAGGGTTTACTCGGCCTACAACGAGCGCGACGAGTCCGACTTCGTGATCGGCCGGCTTCGCGACTGGATCGACCACGGCAACCTGCGCGCAGACTCGGCCATCCTGTATCGCTCGAACGCGCAGTCCCGCGTTTTGGAAGAGGGTCTTATCAATGCGGGTATTCCCTATCGGGTGTACGGTGGCCTGCGCTTTTTCGAACGCATGGAAATCAAGGACGCGCTGGCGTACTTGCGGCTGATCGCAAACCGTGACGACGACAGTTCGTTCGAGCGTATCGTCAACAAGCCCACGCGCGGGATCGGGGCCCGGACGATTGACATGATGCGCTCCTACGCGCGTGCCAACGCTTGCTCGCTCTGGCGCGCCGCCGGGGCGATCGCCAGCGACGACCTGAACGGGCGCGCCGCAAATGCCGTCAACGCCTTCATGTCCCTGATCGAGCGCATGGCGCGCGAGACCGACGGACTCGAACTGCAGGACAAGGTCGATCATGTCATCCACCTGAGCGGCCTCGTCGACTTCTTCAAGAAGGACAAGGGCGAGAAGGGCGAGACTCGCATCGAAAACTTAGGCGAACTGGTGAGTGCCGCAAAGAGCTTCACACCCGACCCAGCGGAGGAAATGTCCCCACTCGACGAGTTCCTGTCGCACGCCGCGCTCGAGGCCGGCGAGGGCCAGGCCGATGCGTGGGAGGACTGCGTCCAACTCATGACCATGCACTCCGCCAAAGGCCTCGAGTTTCCGCTCGTCTTCATCTGCGGTATGGAAGACGGCCTGTTCCCGCACCAGCGGTCGATTGCCGACCCGAACGGGCTCGAAGAGGAACGGCGCCTGTGTTACGTCGGCATCACGCGCGCCAAGGAGATGCTCTATATCACGCACGCTGAGCAACGCCGTCTGCACGGCATGGATAATTTCTCCCAGCCGTCCCGCTTCATCGCCGAAATCCCGGTCGAACACATCGAAGAAGTACGCCCGCGCGTGCAGGTTACTCGCCCGATGCACACATCGTATTCGCCCAGGCGGAAGTCGGCTGCCGCGTCACCTGGAAGCGAAATGGGTGTTCGACTCGGCCAGCGAGTGCGCCACAAGAAATTCGGCGATGGCGTCATTCTTAATTGCGAGGGTCAGGGCGCGCATGCGCGAGTGGAAGTCAATTTCGAGACGGCCGGCACAAAATGGCTCGTATTAAGCTATGCAAACCTCGACTTGATGTAGAATTAAGGCGATGAAAATACTCATACTTGGCGCCGGCCAGGTTGGTTCATCCGCGGCCTATCACCTGTCGCGCGAAGAGGCCAACGAGGTCACTGTCGTTGACAAGCGACCGGAGGTCCTTCGCGAACTTCAGGATCGTCTCGATATTCGTACGGTTGTCGGGCACGCGGCTCACCCCGAAGTGCTCGAACGTGCTGGCGCTAGCGATGCGGATATCGTCGTCGCGTTGACCGACTCTGACGAAACCAACATGGTCGCCTGCCAGATCGCCTATACGCAGTTCCGTACCCCGACCAAGATTGCACGCATTCGCTCCGCCGAGTACATGAATGCCCACAAGCTGTTTACCCAGGATGCGATCCCGATCGACGTTCGTATCAGCCCCGAACAACTCGTCTGCACATTCGTAGAACAACTGATTCTTTACCCCGGCTCGACGCAGGTACTCGACTTCGCAAACGGGCGTGCGCGCCTTGTAGGTGTCAAGGCAGACCGCGACGGCCTGCTGGTCGGACAGAAGCTGGCGACACTCAAGGAGCACATCTCCAATACTGAGGGGCGCATTGCGGCCATCTACCGGCAAGGCAAGGCCATGCTTCCCGATGGTGACACGATCATCCAGGAGGGCGATGAAGTCTTCTTCATTGCGGACCGCAAAGATATTCGCGTCTTCATGAGCGAGATGCGACGTCTCGAAGACCCGGTACGTCGCGTCGTAATTGCCGGCGGCGGCAATATCGGTGTGCGGCTGGCCCTCGCTCTTGAACAGACCAACCAGGTCAAGCTCATCGAGCGTGATCCCGTGCGTGCTCGTGTCATCTCGGAACAACTCAACAAGGCCATCGTGCTCGTTGGCGATGCGGCTGACGAAGAATTATTGCTTGAGGAGAACATCGATAACGTTGATGTCTTCTGTGCGCTGACGAACTCGGAAGAAGCCAATATCCTCAGCTCAATGCTTTCGAAGCGCCTGGGCGCTCACAAGGCGATGGCGCTGATCAATCGTGCATCCTATGTCGACCTCGTCGAGTCCGGCAGCATCGACATCGCTATCTCGCCACAACAGGTAACGATCGGATCGCTGCTTGCGCATGTGCGCCGTGGTGATGTCGTTAAAGTCCACTCGTTACGGCGCGGTGCGGCCGAGGCCATGGAGGCGATAGCACATGGCAGCGAGGACAACTCGAATGTCGTTGGGCGCGCTATCGAGGATATCGAGTTGCCAAAGGGCACGGCCATTATCGCAATCGTTCGGAACGACAAGGTGATCATTGCGCATCACGATACGGTCATTGAGCCCGATGACCACGTCATCCTGTTCATGACCGACAGGCGCAAGATCGAGAAACTGGAAAGCCTGTTCCAGGTTGGCGTTTCTTTTGTATGAGCGCTGACGAGACCTAATGAACTGGACGGTCGTACAACGCATCCTCGGCTTGCTGCTAATGATGTTCAGCCTGACGATGCTGCCCCCGGTTCTGTTTAGCTTCTATTACGACGATCATTCCTGGCTTCCGTTTGTTGAGGGCTTCGGACTGACGCTGGCTTCGGGCCTCCTTTGCTGGCTGCCGGTCCACCGGTCGAAGAAAGACCTGCGCCTGCGCGACGGCTTTCTCGTCGTCGCTGCATTCTGGACCGTCCTCGGGACATTCGGTGCGGCACCGCTGTACTTTTCAGATGTGCTGTCCCTGTCTGTTACGGACGCCGTATTCGAGTCGATGTCCGGTCTAACGACGACCGGTGCCACTGTCCTTACGGGTCTTGACGAACTGCCGGTGTCGATCCTTTACTACCGGCAACAGCTACAGTGGCTCGGCGGCATGGGTATCATCGTTTTGGCCGTTGCGGTTCTTCCGATGCTTGGAGTGGGTGGTATGCAGCTGTATCGCGCTGAAACGCCCGGGCCGGTCAAGGACACCAAGTTAACGCCGCGAATCACTGAGACCGCCAAAGCGCTGTGGTACGTCTACCTCGCATTCACAATCACGTGCATGATCGGATATCGCATCGCCGGCATGGGGTGGTTCGACGCGCTTTGTCATTCGTTCTCGACAGTGGCCATCGGCGGCTTTTCAACACATGACGCAAGCATCGCGTATTTCGATAGTGCGGCTGTCGACCTGGTCGCCGTGTTCTTCATGTTCGTCGCCGGCATCAACTTCTCATTGCACTTTTTCGCCTGGCGCTATGTCTCCATTAGGCACTATTTCCAGGATCAGGAATTTCGAGCGTACAGTTTCGTTCTGCTCGTCGTGTCAACAGTCGTGATCGGTTCACTATTCATCTATCGCGGGTTCGCGGATCCAGTCGACACATTCCTGAATGGGCTGTTTCAGTCGGTGTCCATTGCCACGACAACCGGGTTCACGACAGAGAACTTCGCCATCTGGCCCGCCGCAATACCGGTGCTGCTGATCTTCTCGAGTTTTATCGGTGGCTCGGCTGGCTCGACGGCTGGCGGCATCAAGGTGATTCGCTGGCTGCTCGTTTATAAGCAGGGCGTTCGCGAAATCGCCCGGCTCGTCCACCCGAGTGCCGAGATACCCGTGAAACTCGGTAACAAAGCGGTATCGTCCCGCGTTGTCGAGGCGGTCTGGGGGTTTTTCTCCGTCTACATTATTGTCTTCGGAGCCATGATGCTTGCGATGATGGCAACCGGGCTGGACCAGGTTACGGCTTTTTCAGCCGTGGCCGCTACGCTCAATAACCTCGGCCCCGGCCTCGGCGGTGTCGCGTCCGGGTTTATGGACTTGAGTGACGTGGCGAAGTGGATATCGGTTGCCGGTATGTTGCTTGGACGTCTCGAGATCTTCACGCTGCTCGTTCTGATTACGCCAACATTCTGGCGCACTTGAGCTTTGGGCGCAGGGCGAACCCAGAACCGAATTGATCGCATTAGTATTGCGTCCGGCCGTGTGGCCGCCTGGCTCACGCTCGTCATGGTCGTCGTCACGTTCGTAGTCGTCATCATGCGCTACGCGTTTGATGCGGGTTTTATCTGGGTACAAGAATCCGTTGTCTGGATGCATGCCGTGGTGTTTATGCTCGGTGCCGCGTACACCCTGCAAGCCGAGGAGCATGTGCGTGTCGATGTCCTTTACCGCACTATGAGTGAGCGACGACGCGCGTGGGTGGATCTCGTCGGGGTTATCATCTTCCTGTTACCCGTGTGCCTGTTCCTTGGCTGGAATTCGTTCGACTTTGTCACGCAGTCCTGGAGTCTCCGGGAATCCTCTCGTGAATCCGGCGGGCTGCCATATCCGTTTGTCCCGATGCTCAAGTCAGTCCTGTTACTGATGCCACTAAGCGTTGCGTTGCAGGGTTTGTCACTGGCCCTCAAATCACTCAAAACGCTGCGAGGCCGGTAAGCGATGGAGTGGGTTGCGGCAGTCATGTTTCTTACGGTCATTCTCGTATTGCTTGCCGGCTTCCCGGTCGCCTTCACGCTGGGCGGGACTGCGTTGATATTTGCCGGCCTCGGCATTATCGGAGGCGGCTTTAACGAGGCGCTGCTGCTTGGCCTGCCGAATCGTGTCTTCGGCGTAATGACGAACGAAACCCTTATGGCCGTGCCGCTCTTCGTGTTCATGGGCGTCACGCTGGAGCGTGCGCGCATCGCCGAGGAATTGCTCGAGACTCTTAGCGGCCTCTTCGGATCCTTACGCGGCGGTCTCGGGATATCTGTGACGATTGTCGGGATGATGCTTGCAGCCAGTACCGGCATCGTCGGGGCGACCGTTGTGACGATGGGGCTGTTGTCTTTGCCCACGATGCTCAAGCGCGGTTACGCACCCGAGATCGCGAGCGGGACGATCTGCGCATCGGGCACGCTGGGTCAAATCATTCCGCCGTCGATTATCCTGGTGATGCTCGGTGATGTGATGACAACGGCGTACCAGCAAGCGCAGCTGGAGATGGGAGTCTACTCACCCAAAACGGTCTCGGTCGGCGACCTGTTCGCCGGGGCGTTGATTCCGGGTCTGCTGCTTGTCTTGCTGTATGTCATTTACATCCTGATCACTGCGTGGTTTCGGCCGCACACCATGCCCGCGCATCGTATTGACGATGGGCAGTCGATCACCCTGTGGCAGGTTTTGAGGGCGTTGGCGCCGCCGTTGATCCTGATTTTTGCCGTGCTTGGTTCGATCCTCATGGGGCTCGCGACGCCCACCGAGGCCGCCGGCGTTGGCGCCATGGGCGCCCTGCTGCTCGCCTTGCTGCGGCGCCAGCTGAACGTAGGCCGCTTGCAGGACATCATGCGCGCTACATTGCGCATCAGCAGCATGGTTTTCATGATTCTGATCGGCGCGTCGATCTTCTCGCTGGTCTTCCGCGGTTACGGCGGCGACGACGGCGTACGGGCTGTTCTCGAGTCATTACCGGGCGGGATCGTCGGGGCCGTCATCGTCGTGATGCTCGTGATGTTCCTGCTGGGCTTCGTGCTCGACTTTATCGAAATCACCTTTGTGGTTGTCCCCATTGTGGGGCCGGTGCTGCTCGCCATGGGCCTCGACCCCGTTTGGCTGGGAATCATGATTGCAATCAACCTGCAGACATCATTCCTGACACCGCCGTTCGGCTTTGCCCTGTTCTATTTGCGCGGAGTTGCGCCACCGTCAGTCACTACCGGCCACATCTATCGGGGCGCGGTACCGTTCGTTGCGATTCAGTTGTTTGCGTTGTTGCTAATAGCGCTGTTCCCGGAGCTCGTCACGTGGCTCCCGGACAGGATCTATAACAGCTAGCTTCGGCGCCGTCGCGCGCTACCAGTACGCGCTGACTTTTGAAAGCTGTCTCTCCGCCTCCTGCGCGACCGCGACCGCGTCACCGCCTTTTTTTGCAACCAGGAGGGTGAGCAGGGATTCGACCACCGCCAGCGCACCCGTGAATGAATGATAGAAGGTGTTGGACCGATTCTGCGCAATAATCGTATGTCCCGCCGCATTCGCCACAGGTGACACCACACTGTCCGTGATCGCGATGATATTCGCTTTGGCGTCTGCCGCGTAGGAAACCGCATCGATCGTTAACTGCGTGTACGGCGGAAACGAGATAACCAGCAGACTGTCCTGCTCGCCGATACCACGAAGCTGGTCTGCGAAAATCCCTGCTCGCGTATCCACGATACGGCAGTTCTCCTGGAATAGCTGGTAGGCGTAATAGAAGAGAAACGCGGGTGCGTAGGCGCCACGCAACCCGATAGCATAGACCCGCTTTGAGCGGTGCAGCGTTTCTGCGGCGTCCTGGATAACCCCGTAGTTCTCATCCGAGAGCGTAAGCTCAATGTTTCTTATCTCCTGTTCTCGCAGTTCTGCGAACAGCCCCGGGTTGTCAGTTGCGCCTCTGCGCTGCACATCGGCCACGCGACTCGCGAATGCGGGTTCAATTTTGCGTAGTCGCTGTCTGAAGGGCTCGCGAAAACGCCCGTACTCCTCGAAACCCAGTCGCTTGCTCAGGCGGCTGACGGTGGCGGGCTTTACGCCGGCTTTCCTTGCGACTGCGCGCATGGAATTCAGGGCCACTTCCTCGGGGTTTTCGAGTATGAATTTCGCGGCTTTTTGCAGCTCGGGGGTCAACTGCGAAAACGACTCAACGATCAGGCGAATGGTGTTTGGATATTGCCGGCTCATGGACGGAAATGAAACAAATGAATCATCATTTCACTATACTGGCTCATTCGTTGCATTAGAAGGGTCGATCAGCTAACTTGGAACCAGAAGTTATAAGACGATTTGACACATTCGGTGTCACAAAGAAAGTAAGAAATTCTTCAACAGAGGGGGAAAACCAAATGAAGAAGACTTCCGTTTCGTATGGCGTGATGGCTGCGTTGCTCGCGACAGGCGGGCTGGCGTTCCAGACGGCCATTGCACAAGACGGCGCAGATGATGAGTTCATCGAAGAAATCGTGACCACCGGGTCGCGCAGCGCCAAACCGCGCTCGGCAGGCGACTCACCCGTTCCGGTTGATGTGCTCAATGCCGAGGAATTCAATGCGATGGGCAACACGGCCGATCTCACTGATAACCTGAAGGCATTAGTGCCCTCCTACACAGCAACACCCGCTACCGGTGACGGCAGTGCTTTTGTACGCCCGACCTCGCTGCGTGGCACGGCGCCCGACCAGACGCTGGTATTGATCAACGGCAAGCGTCGTCACCGTTCGGCGCTGGTACAGTTCTTTGCACCGGCCGCCGGTAACGGCGCCCATGGTGCCGATGTCGGCATGATTCCCGGCATGGCGATCAAGCGGGTTGAAGTGCTGCGTGACGGCGCTGCATCGCAGTACGGTTCTGATGCCATCGCCGGCGTAATCAACTTCATCCTCAACGATGCTGACGAAGGTGGCAGTGTTCAGGCCACGTACGGCGAGTTCTTCGATGGCGAGCAGAGCATTCACGTCGGCGCCAATGCCGGCTTCTCCGTGGGCGACGGCGGGTTCATCAACGCCACTCTTGAGTACGTTGACAACGACGCGTTGTCTCGCGGCGTGCAACGCCCGGATGCGCAAGCATTGATTGATGCTGGCGTGCCGGAAGTAGGTACCGACGCTCCGTTTGGCGACTCGCCGCTCGTTCAGACCTGGGGTCGACCAGAGACCGCGGGTGTGCGCTTCTTCCTGAACTCCGGGTTCGAGCTCAGCAACTCATCTGAACTGTATGCCCGTTTCAGTCTTGCTGAAACAGAAGGCAGGTACCGCTTCTTCTATCGGCACCCGACGACCAATGCCGTCTTCACCACGCAGCTTTCAAGTCCCATAGGCTGTCCTACCTGTGCTGATGACGAGACGCAGAACCTGCGTGAACAGGGCTTTGTCGGCCTGCCAGGCGGCTTCACGCCATTCCTTGATGGCGACCAGGACGATGCGAGCATCGTGGTCGGTATACAGGGCGAGTTCGATTCCGGCATGCTGTATGACCTGAGCTACGGCTACGGCAAGAGCGAGCTGGACTACTTCCTGAATAACACGGCCAACCAGTCTCTCGGGCCTGGCGACTACCAGACGTTGCCACAAATGGACTTCGACGTTGGCGGCTATTCGCAGGAAGAGAACAACATCAATCTCGACTTTTCCATGCCGATGACTGACAACGTGAACCTGGCGTTTGGGTTCGAGGCTCGTGAGGAGACTTTCACGGCAATGGCCGGCGAGCCAACCTCTTACTTCGGGTCCGGCTCAAGCGGTTTCCGCGGCATCGAGCCCGCAAATGCTGGCGTATTTAAGCGGGATAACGTCGCGATTTACGCGGATATCGAGCACGATGTCAGCGATGCATGGTTGCTTCAGTATGCAGCCCGCTACGAGAACTACTCGGACTTCGGCGGCACATTGAACGGCAAGATTGCGACGCGTTACCGGTTCACCGATTCGTTCGCGATTCGCGGCGCAGTATCGACCGGTTTCCACGCACCGACGCCGGGCCAGTCGAATGTCAGCACAATCATCACGACGTTCGACGGCACGACCGGTCAGCAGGTGGAAGAAGGCTTGCTCCCGGTTAGCAATCCGGTCGCCCAGGACGCCGGTGCAACGGCATTGACCGAGGAGACCTCCGTTAACGTCAGCGCAGGCTTCTCGTGGGATATTGGGGATGCGGTTTCTATCACAGCGGATATCTACCAGATCGAGGTTTCGGATCGCATCTATCGTACGGGTGACCTGCCGCTCCAGACGGACCCGTCGCGCTCTGTTTCGTTCTACACGAATGCGCTTGATGTTGAACACCAGGGCCTCGATATTGTCGCGACCTCATCGTTCGATGTTGGCTCTGCCTCCGCTATCGACCTGTCGCTGGCCTACGCCTACAACACGATCGACGTAACGGACCAGAAAATCATCAACGGTTCGCAGCCGGTCAACGACGGGCTTGTCGAGGATATCCAGAACAACTATCCCAACCACCGCTGGACGCTTACCGGCAATTGGTTGGTGGGCGAGAACGTCAACTTCCTGGCGCGTATCACCTACTTTGGTGAGCATTACGACGAACGTGGCCGCATCGACGACGATGTGGATCCGAGTGCACTCATCGACGCAACGTACTTCCTCGATCTCGAGGCGGGTTGGGACGTTAACGATAACTGGCGTGTTGTCCTCGGTGGCGCCAACGTCCTCGATGAGTACATCGACCCAATCGGACCGCCTAACGCAAACCGCCTGAGCGTTGGCCTGCAATATCCGCGTCGTACAGTCGCGAACTACGAGGGTGGTTCCTGGTACCTGAAGGGAATCTACCGCTGGTAGACGCGTAGTAATACGCATTGTGTGACGAAGGCCGGCTGTTTTCAGCCGGCCTTTTTATGTTTGCTCAGAGGATGCCCCTGCTCGTGGCATTGCGCAGCTCCTGCATAAGCGCCTCGTCGTCGTAACGGGCTCTGCTCAATGCAGTCGCATAGTCGGGCAGTATATTGCTCGTCATCCAGGCCGCGCACAGTTTGCCCGCCGCGCAGGCCGACATGCTGCCGAAGCCTGATAGTGCGGCAACCATGAACGCCCCGTCCGTGGCCATTGGCCCGATGAGCGGCCAGTTTTCTTCGGTCATCGTGTAGTAGCCGCCGTAATGCGAGTAGCGCGTTGGCGGTTCGTCTATGTAGGGCTTCAAAGCCGGGATGAAGTCGGCTGCACCGCGCATCACGATTTCGGGAAACTGCGGGTCCGCCAGCGGTTCGTTCGCGAGGTCTTCCTGCGGCTCGCTGATCTTATTGTTGTAGGCCCAGCCCAGCTTCACCCACTTTCCCCTGGGGCCGCCGTCGGGACGGCAGTGCGTGCCGCCCGGCATGGTCTCGGTGAGCCAGGCGAGGTCCGGATCATCGGCGAGAAGGTCCCGCTCTTCGTCAGTCCAGCTTAGGGTTTTCGCATCCAGGTCGATCGAAAACGGCATGTCACGACGAATTGCACCGAGACGATCCTCGAAGGCGACCTTCTGCTGAAACAGATTGCTCACGGGCAGGGTCTCGCCCAGCATGCCGGCAATGTAATTGGCGAAAGGGCCGGCAGCGTTGACGAGTTGTTCTGCCTCGACGGTGATGCCCGTATCGATTTCGAGTTCGAATGTCCGGCCGGCACCTATCGATGTGACCGCGCCGCGTAGCAGTCTCCCACCACACCCGCGGATCTTCTCCAGCATATACATGCCGAGCTGCTGTGCGCTGATGTCGCCGCCGCGGCGAATGTGAGTGACGCTCCTGATCTCGTCGCTAAGCCACGGATAGTCGCTGGCAATCGCGCTTCCCGAGGCCTGGTCCTCTCGGTCCGGCTCCTTGCGACTGGCGAGTACATAGCCGCCTCGCGTCATGTTGAAGACGTCGTTCGAATCGCGCGCCAGGCGATCCAGTTCGTCGATGCTGTCATTGGTGAACGCCGTCATGATCGCGTGCGGCCACCAGTTGCGATAATTGTCGCCGGACTGCGCGCTCGTGTAGCTCATCGGCTGGCGCGGATCGATCAGCACCACGGACGTCTTGCCTTGTTCCGAGCACAGGTAATACGCGGTCGCGATGCCAGCAACGCCGGCGCCAATGACCGCTATGTCGACCGCGTCGTTAGAGGTCCCGGGCACGCAGGAATGCCAGCTCTGACAAGCGGGAGTTCGCGGACGCTTTTTCGAGGAACTCGAAGTATGCCTTGCCGATTTTTGCCGACGCCGGATCGGCAGCCATTAGCTCGTCGACGACTTCCTTGGTGATTGAGCGGAGCAGACGGAGAACTTCGTCCGGGAACGGCCGGATCTCAACGTTCGGGTCCGCCTCCAGCTGGGTGAGCGACATCGCATTTCCGTGCGTGTACTCGGCAGCCATGTCTGTCGTAATCGCCTGGGCCGTCACGTTTACAATTTCCTGCAAGTCGGGCGGTAGTGACTCCCAGGCCGTCGTATTGATGATGGTCTCGAGACCGGGGCCGGGCTCCTGCCACCCCGGGTAATAGTAGTACCTGGCGGCCTTGTGCAACCCGAACGACGCATCATTATAGGGTCCGACCCACTCAGTGGCATCGATGGCACCCGTCTGCAGGGCCGTGAAGATTTCGGCGCCAGGCAGTGTGACGGGCGTGCCGCCCGCTCTGCGCAAAACCTCACCACCGAGACCGGGTATGCGCATTTTCAATCCCTTGAGATCATCGATCGAGTTGATCTCCCTGTTGAACCAGCCACCCATCTGCACGCCGGTATTGCCGGTTGGAAGTGGCACAAGGTTAAACGGTTCGTAAAGCTCCCGGTACAACTCCAGCCCGCCGCCGTAGTACAGCCAGCCATTGAGTTCCATATTGGTCATGCCGAAGGGAATCGCGGTGAAGAACTGGGCCGCGTCGACCTTTCCCTTGTGGTAATAGGACGCGCCGTGTCCCATCTCGACAGTGCCCCGTGAAACGGCATCAAAGACCTCCAGGGCCGGGACCAGCTCGCCGCCGCCATAAACCCTGATCTTGAGGCGCCCACCGGATGCCGCTTCGATCCGTGTCGCCAGGTTTTCCGGGGCCATTCCCAGGCCAGGAAATTTCGGCGGCCACGATGTCACACAGGACCATTCAAATGTTTCAGCGCTGGTCGCGCCCGTATCCTGGCAATCGTTCTCTTCCTGCGCGCAAGCTGCCAGCCCCGCCGCCGCGGCGAGGCCGCCAACAAAGTCTCTTCTTTTCATTTCAGGTCCGGATTCTTATGGTCTGTGACTAGTGTATTGATCGACCAGCGGATTGCCAGCACGCGATGCCAGTACCAGGTGGGGCTGTCGACCATCTGGAATTTCCCACTTTACTGGCCTTTTGGGCGCTTAGGAGTCTATTATTACCACGTTTAGCAAATCTGGCTCCGGCCCGAAGGCCGGAGCCACACCTTCCATGGTCCGGCCGGTGAAATGCTGCTCGAATGGCCATCCTTGGCGCTCAGGTCGACCAGCATGC
>JAACFG010000163.1 GCA_009937605.1 Gammaproteobacteria bacterium
AACGGTTCCGGTTCAGTCGCCGTGCTCTGGTCGGTTTGTCTCGCGATCGCGGTTGCCTGGACCATGACCCTGATCAAGGGCAGCAGCTCGGTCAGCGAACTGATGCACGTATTCATGAAAGGCGCCGGTGGCATGCTGCCGATCGCGATCATATTGCTGTTCGCGCTCGCGCTCGGCGATGTCGCGAACGCACTCGGTACTGGCGTGTACGTAGCCAACCTGGTCAGCGGCAATATTGCGCCGGTCCTCCTGGCGCCGCTCGTGTTCCTCGTGTCGGCATTTATCGCATTTTCCGTCGGCTCGAGCTGGGGCACATTCGCGATCATGATTCCAATCGCGGTGCCTATTGCAGTGACGCTCGGTATTCCGGTGCCGTTGATGCTGGGCGCGACGATTTCCGGCGCGATATTCGGTGATCATGCCTCGCCGATCAGCGACACGACGGTTCTCGCGTCCATGGCGTCGGCATCGGACCACATCGATCACGTACGTACCCAGCTTCCCTATGCGCTTCTCGCCGCGGCTATCGCCAGCGTTGGGTTCCTGATTATGGGCCTGATCCAGTGAGGCTTTGTGGGTGCATGTTGCTTGCCTTGGCCCTGACGCCTGTGGCGCACGCGGAGATATACAAGTGCACGGATGAACACGGCAATGTCGCGTATCTGCAAACACCGTGCCCGATCGAAGTCGCGCAGGAACCGGAGGTCGCCGACGAGGAAGAAGACGTCGAAGACGTGACGGAATTCTTGCCCGAGCCGCAACCGGTTGAGTCGACCGTTCCATCTTCCCGACGACCGGACGAGACGCTCGAGGCATGCAAGAAACGTTACCGGGATCAAATTGATAAGATCGATGCGGAACTCGGAGTGTCCTTGTCGCCCTCGCAAGCCGACGCGTACAAGGAAAGATTGTTGGAACTTACGAGACAGCTTCGAGCATGCGGATGAGTCAAATGCCAAACCGTAACTGGATACTCTCGCTCATTTTCGTTTTGCAGCTCGGCTGCGAGCCGGCACCGCCGCAGGTAGAAATTTCGCGCGCTGACTATCATGAGAAATTGCAGGGCTTCTGGTTGGGGCAGTCCATTGCCAACTGGACCGGCCTCGTTACCGAGATGGACAAGATCGGTGGTGACGGTCCGCACGGTGAATTCTACACGCGCGACAGTTGGGGGCAGCCCGATCAGCCAAGCATCTGGTCCGAGGAGCCAAGCGCTCTATCGGAAACCATCGACTGGGTTCTCCGGGGCGAAGATGAAACCTGGAACGCCGACGACGACACTGACATCGAGTACATCTACCAGCACCTGATGCTGGAGAACGGAACCAGCATCTTAAGCGGCGAACAGATTCGTGACGGCTGGTTGAAGCACATCTATTCCGACGAGAACACGCCGTTCAAAAACCCCGACGGAACGCCGGAGAATTTCCTGTGGGTGTCGAACCAGCGCGCGCACGATCTGATGCGTACCGAAGGGTTGGTGCCGCCGGCCACCAGCGATCCGGAAAACAATCCCGAGTACGAGATGATTGACGCACAGCTGACGACCGAAATCTTCGGTCTGTTCTCGCCGACGCGTCCGGACGTGGCATTGAAGATGGCGTACCTGCCAATCCGGACAACAGCCGGCGGGGAAGCCGCGCTTGCTTCGGAGTTCTATGTCGTGATGTATTCACTCGCGTCGGCTGTAAACCCGGAGTTGCCTGCGAAAGAGCAGATCCAATGGCTGGCCGGGGAAGCAAGGGCACGACTGCCGGATGATTCGACAACGGCCAAAATGTACGATTTCGTGAAGATCCTGTATGACGCTGGTGCGCCCTGGGAAGCGGCGAGGGATGCGGTATATGAGCGCTACCAGGTCAACGAACAGGACGGCTATGACATACCTTCAAGAGGTCTTTACTGCGACGGGTGCTTCGCGTCCGGGATCAACTTCGCGGCCAGCATAGTCAGCCTGTGGTACGGCGAGGGCGATTACAAAGAAACGGTGAAGATCGCCGTGCTCACAGGTTGGGACTCGGACAACCCCGCAGCAACCTGGGGTGGCCTGCTCGGGTTTATGTACGGTCGGGCAGCCATCGAGGCGATGTTCGACAGGCCACTGTCGCAACGCTTCAACATTCATCACACCCGCGCCAATTTTCCGAACGATGGCATCGATACTTTTGAAGCAATGGCCGACAAGGGACTGCAGGTTATCGACCGCGTCGTCGAGGAAGAGCTGGGCGGCACCATCGATACCGGGAAGCAGCTTTGGCGGATTCCGGTGGTCCAATAGTCTGCGAACCTGCTACCTCTAATTTGGTGGAGCTACTACCGTCTGTTGATCCACGAGTGCCCACAGGTTGGCTGGTACCTGGTCGCCGTTGTTGTGCTGGTAGTAGAAGTTGTAGTCGCCGGTCAGCAAAATAATGTCCGGCGTTGACACCTGGGTCCCTGTCAATTCGACCAGGTCCTCATCGCCAATGCCACCCCAGACGATGCCGCTTTGGTAGACGGAGGAGGGGAAGGAATTGTCATTGAGCGTAGCGCTGGCCTCGACGCGCACACTGCTGAGGCTGGCTACCACGACGCCGTCTGCATTGACCACATGGCCTTCCAGGATTTTCGCGAAGCTGTTGAACGGTATTTCGATGCAGTTATGGCAGGAATAGAAGATGTCGTACGTTCCCGGCAGAACCATGGTCGGCTCATCCTGCGAATGGCTGACAAACAGGAAGACTGGCTCTGTGGTTTCAGGTCCCCGCGCCAGGAAATCTGCCGCATTGTATTGGCTCTGCGGAAACGCTGCCGTGTCCAACGTGATCGACCCCGTCAGAAAATGACCGGTCACGTCGAGGTCGAGCTGTTGGTTTCCTGCGATGACATAGCCGCTTGAAACGGTACCGCGAATGTTCTGGGGAACGGCGTCACCCGTCTCGTGGCTGTAAGCGACATCGTAGGTGCCGGGAATAACGAGGAGGTCGACGAATGGGCTGTGCGTGTTGCCGAGCAGAGAGTAACTGCCGGTCACCGCATCAAATAGTTCGAGAATACCATCCTGGTATTCGGAGACCGGAAACGCCTGCCCGTTCAGCGTCGCGTTAATATTCAGCATGACTCCTGTTACGTCGACGCTCGCATCCCCACCGGCCGTCAGGTCGATGGCCGCGCGAACGATCGTCTTCTTGTTCAGCGGAATCGAGTCACCCTGCTGATGTCGGTACTCGATGTCGTAAGTGCCGGCGATGACCGAGACGGTTCCCGGGGCATCGAAACTGTTGCCGAGAAGAACCTCGTCATCTAATGCATCGACCAGGTAGAAGGTGGCGTACAGGTACTGGGAATTCGGGAAGGCTCCGCCATTCAGTGCGAAGGCTGTTCGAACGTCGACCGAGGTGATGTCGATGTCGACTGATGCGCTGCCATTAATGGCCACATTGCTCATGACACGCGCGTTCCTGTTGGCCGGCACCTGGCCCCCCTGCTGGTGGCTGTAAATTACGTGATAGTTGCCGGGCATCACGTTGATGATGTCATTCACGATATGGCTGTCGCCGAGCACAATTAGTTCGTCGCCGCCGACCGGCTGTAAGTAGAAGGTCGCGTGGTTATAGACGGACGTCGGAAACGCAGCACCATTCAACTGAAAGGACGCCCGAACCGACGCGGATTGCACATCGACATCCACAGTTCCCGCTGTATTGACAGCGATGTCGCTAGTGACGATGCCGAATTCATTGGCTGGCACATCGCTGCCATTTGCGTGGTGATAGGCGCTGTCGTAGGTGCCGTTAACAACCAGCGCCTGGTAAGCGTCATCAAAAGTCTTGCCGAGTTCCAGCAGCGACTCGGTTACCTGGTCGCGCAAGTAGATCTCGCCGCTCTGGTACACAGAGTTTGGAAAAGCGCCGCCGGCCAGCAAAATGGCGCCGTCGAGTTGACTGGCCTGGACGTCGATGACCAGTGGTGAGCTTTGTGGTGGCGGAGGTGGAGGAAGCTGAATTTCGACGATCTCTGTCTTCGTATCGGTGCAGCCGAAGAGCAGCATGAACAGGGGCAGGAGAGTGAGCGCGCGGCGAATGATCATGAAACGGCCTCCGCAAAACAGGGCACAAGATAATCCGAGTATAGGTGATGTTTCGTGGAATCGCGCTTAATGCCAGGCAATATCACTCAGCCGCCGTCGACGCTTCGCGATACTCTGCAAGCGTTTTGGCATCCGCATCCGTAAAGTCATCGGCAAATGACGATCGAACAAATTCAAGTAACTCCAAAGCCCTGGCCGTGTCGTTCTTCAAAAACGCGTAGCGCGCCCGCACTCGCAACGCAGGCGCCGAGTCGCCGTTATCGATCAAATAGCCGAGCAGCGGCTCGGTGGCAGCGAGATCATTCTGGTCAAGGAACAGGTTGGCCAGCTTGACGGTAATTCTTGTCTTCTGGGAGATAAATCCTGTTTCGTCGATTTGGCGCAGGGCCTGCTGGTACGCGTCGATAGCAGTTGGCGTGTCGCCCCGCGTAGCGGCTATGTCACCGCGCAGTTCTCTCGCCTCTATTGCTGGTTCATGCAGAGCTTCGCGCAGGCTCAATGCCAGCACGTCGTCAATGCGCCGGTTGGCCGATGTGAGGTTGTCATCTTCAACATCGATTCGTGCAAGACGTACAGCCACCTGTGCGGCACGCGAATGATCTTCGATTTCAGTGAACACCGCCTCGGAATGAGCGTATGTTTCGCGAGCCGTATCGAGTTCGCCCCGTCGAAATTGCACGTCCGCAAGTTGCGCAAGGCTGGTTCCCATGAATAGCTTGTCGTTCGCCTCGCTTGCTATCTCGATGGCTTCAGTTGCGGCTGCTTCGGCGTCGTCATAGCGGCCCGCTTCCAAATAGATCGTGGACAGCATGCCGAGGATGCGTCCCTGGCCGACCCGGTCGCCAATTTCGCGGCGTATTGCGAGCGACTCCAGGTGCATGGGCTCGGCTTCATCCATCCGCCCCTGGATCCTGCGCAGGTAACCAAAGTTATTCAACATCTTCGCTTCGTTGCGGCGGTCACCGGTGGCACGAAACGTCTCGAGTGCCTGTGTGAGATGTTCGTCAGCTTCTTCAAACTTGCCTTCGGCCATGTCGATGTTGGCGAGTGCCGCCGGCAGTTGCCCCGGCAAGATGCCACGTTTGGCTTCAGTGTAAGCAACCATGGATCGTGCCAGCAGGTCGCGGGCCTCATCGTATTCGCGGCGGTTCTTTGCATTGATCGCCAGGTTGTTGAGTATCATCCCCTCGGTATAGCGGTCACCGGCTTGCTGCGCCGCTTGCAGGCCGAGCCGCAGTGTCTCCAGCGCGGCATCGCCGCGGCCGGTGCGGATGTATACGGTACCGAGTCCATGATGCGCCAATGCCCGAAGTGTGGTCGCAGGCTCCTCGGGCTGGGACTCCAGAATCTCGGTGAACGCGGCTTCAGCTTCCTGCCAGCGCCCGAGAATTCGCGCACAGCTAGCCCACTCATAGTGGGCCCGGCTGATGTCGTCCGCCGCCGACTTCACGACTTCGAATAACTGCAGTGCCTCGCCGCAACGGCCTTCGAGTGACAGTGCAAGTGCACGCGAGTAGGCCTCATTGATAAATGGATCGTCGGTGATGACTGTTATCTCGGAGTGGCTGCTGCGACTGCCGAGCAGGGCCATGACACTGCGGACCATGCCGCGCGCAAGGGGCGTCGGTTCGGCCCCGACCATTGTGCCGCGCTCGACCGGTCCATCGGTCGAGTGCAATGCATATGAAAGGCGTAGCACCCCGGCGTTCTTCTCGAGCCGGGCCAGCAGAAGGTGGCTGGCACCGTAAATACCCCGGAGTTCCTCGAGGTCCTCTGGCACGCGTTCGTCATCGGGCAGCCCGTTAATTTCGGCAAACCGTATGGCATCCGACGCACGCATCACGGTGAATTCGCCGCTCTGTGAGGCCAGGTCACTTGTGTAGCCCAGCAGCCCAAGCTCGGTCCAGTCGTACTCACTATCGTTGGTCAGGTTCTCTACCGGCATGATGGCAAGGTGTACAGTGCCGGCCGGTATATCCGCGGGCCACAAGTAGATAATGAACCCGATCAGGGTGATAGCAATTGTGGCGGCAAGAATACGCGACCTCGTCGCTGGTGAGTCACCGACGGGTTTTTCGGCAACGGGCGTTTCGTCCTGGAGAGCAGCAACGAACTGGTAGCCGTGCCCGTGTACCGTCCGGATTACGTCCTGCGTGTCGGCACTATCGCCAACGGCCCGGCGGGCTTTCATGATGGCGCGCGTCAGGGCCGTTTCAGAGACGATCCTCCCCGTCCAGACCGCATCCTGAATCTCGTCCTTGTCGACGGCACGATGGTGCTGATTAATCAGGTAGGCCAATAGGGCAAATACCCGTGGCTCGAGCGAAACGAGCTCGCCGTCACGGCGCAGTTCCCGACTATCGAGATCGAGCTCGCAGCCGTTGAAGCGGAGTACATTGGATGACAATTTGCTCATTCGTTCTCTTTATTCAGTCCTGCGACGCCAGCCATAACATCGTCAGCGTATCGTCAGATGCCCGTCATGACTCCCGCGGCTCCCCCGCTCAAACTACGACTCCTACGAAATGATCTTTATATCAATTACTTAGACCATTCCTGAATGAGGAGTCCAGTATGAAACGCCTTGCAACGCTTACCTATGGCATTTTTTCTTATGCCGTGTTCTTTGCCACTTTCTTGTATGCCATCGGCTTTATCGGCAACCTGATCGTACCAAAATCAATCGATTCGGTGCCGACGTC
>JAACFG010000164.1 GCA_009937605.1 Gammaproteobacteria bacterium
TCGGCGATGCGGCCCCAGCGAGGGTCTCGCGTGACGTCGATCATCGGCGCAAATGTCCAGTTAACACCATGTTTCGCGGCCTCTGTTGCCGCGATGCGCGCGCCGGCCTCGACGAGGTCGGGATTCCAGGTTGCGGCCTGGCCAAGCGGAATCGGCAGCACAGTCTTGAACCCGTGAATCACGTCGCGCCCGATCAGCAGCGGAATTCCAAGGCGGCTCTCTTCGAGCGCAATGCGCTGCAATTCGTTTACTACTTCAACATCGACGATATTCAGGACTGAACCAATTCGTCCGGCGCGTAATTCGTCGCCCAGGTGCGCGATCGGATCGTCGCCAGCATTCGCCTGGCGCATCTGTCCGACTTTCTCTTCCAGCGTCATGCGCGACAACAGATCGGCGACCCGCTGTTCACTGGATGCGGCGACGCCCGCCGCCGTTTGAGTCAACGTCATAAGGATTACCAGTACCAGCCTGCATGAAGTACCGCGTGGATTCATACGTCAGGAGGATCTATTTGGTTCAAGGAGGCCCAAAATTAGCGAGGATTGACAGCGCTGTCAATGCTGTGAAACGATGGTCGGCTATGGAGCACTATGCGACAGCGCCTCAGGACCGCATTCCTTTCCCCAAGAAAGTGATCTACGGGTTCGGTGCTTTCGTCAACAACATGCTCGCCGATGCCATCGGCCGCATGGTCATCGTCCTGAACCTGGGCCTCGGAATGAACCCGGCGCTCGCCGGACTCGTTGCTGCCCTCCCCCGCCTTACGGACGCGTTGACCGACCCGGCGATGGGGTTCATTTCTGACAAGACACGATCGCGCTGGGGCCGGCGCAGGCCCTATATTTTCGTCGGCGCGATTGCGGCTGGTATCACCTTCGCATTGATATGGCAAACGCCGATCGGCAAGACCGAGATGTATTACTTCGGGTATTTCCTTGCCGGATTCTTTCTGTTTTACCTCGCTTATACGGTATTCGTGACGCCGTGGATTGCGCTGGGTTACGAACTCACGCCTGACTATCACGAACGCACACGTTTGATGGGCGTGCAGAACATTATTGGTACCAGCGCCTACATGATCACGCCCTATTTACTGGCGATCATGACCAGCAAGCGCCTTTTCGAAAACCAGGTCGACGGTGCTGCGGGACTCGCCATCGTCATCGGCGTTGTCGCGATCGTGCTGGGTGTCTTGCCAGCGATTTTCCTCCGCGAACGATTTGCCGATGACGGTGACTCGGGAATATCGTCATTTACGGACGGAGTTCGGCAGTTCCTGAAAGGCTTCCTGATTACCCTGAAGTTCAAACCATTTCTTAAACTCTGCGTCGCGACCTTCCTGGTCTTCAACGGTTTTATCCTCATTGCAGCCTTTCAATCCTACGTCATCATCTACTTCGTATTCGCGGGTGATGCAGATGCGGGTGCTGACTGGGTCGGTCACACTGGTCTTTTGCAGACCGTATCCGGCCTTGTCGCGATCGTCATCATCACCTGGGTGGCAACCAAGATTGGCAAGCGGCGCGCCTTTTTTATCTCTACCGGCATCTCCATGATTGGTTATGCGCTCAAGTGGTTTTGCTATACACCGGACAACCCCTGGCTCGTCTTGTTGCCGGCGCCGTTCCTTGCGTTCGGGCTCGCTGGTCTCTTTACGCTGATGTCGTCGATGGTGGCCGACGTGGTGGACTTTGACGAGTTGAATACCGGAGAACGCCGCGAAGGCATGTACGGCTCGATCTTCTGGTGGGTTGTGAAGCTCGGGCAGTCGGTCGCAATCGCCGGCGGCGGCTTCCTGCTGAATATCACTGGGTTTGATGTCGCGCTGGGTGGAGAGCAAACTGAAGAAGCCCTGACGCTGATGCGTCTGTGCGATGCATTCATCCCGGTCGCCGCCTCGGCGATTGCGATCTGGGCCGTGGCGTCCTATTCCATTACCGAAGAAAAAGCGCACGAAATACGCATGCTACTCGAGGAACGTCGTGGAAAATAACAATTCAGAAAAACTGAAGTTCAGCGAAAAACTCGGCTACGGCCTGGGAGATGGTGCGTCCAATTTCTTCTTCCAGGTATTCAATATCTTCCTGCTGTATTACTACACCGATATATTCGGTTTGCCGGCGGCAGCCGTCGGCACGATGTTCCTTGTCACGAAGGCCGTCGACGCGATCAGTGACCCGGTAATGGGCCTGATCGCAGACCGTACCGAGTCACGATGGGGCAAGTTTCGACCGTACATACTCTGGGTGGCGGTTCCCTACGGCGTGCTCGGCTACGCAATGTTCGCCAATCCCGACCTGTCGGAAAGCGGCAAACTGATCTACGCGTACGTCACATACACATTAATGATGCTCGCCTACACCGCAATTAACGTACCTTACTCTGCGTTGCTCGGCGTCATTTCTCCGTCGTCAGAAGAACGGACAAAGGTTTCCAGTTATCGCTTCATTTGCGCGTTCCTCGCAGCCTGGCTGATCGGCACGTTTGTGACGCCCCTGAAGAACCTGCTTGGCGGTGGCAACGAGGCCCTTGGTTTCCAGATGACCATGGCGATCTTTGCGGTGGCATCTGTCGTGCTGTTCTGGATCTGTTTTGCCACGACCAAGGAGCGCGTTGCCCCGACTCAGGAGAAGTCCGACATACGGCTGGATCTGAAGGCCATGGCTGCCAACGGGCCATGGGTCGCGCTGTTCATTTCCGGCATTTTTGCGTTGATGAACGTCGCTGTTCGTAATGGTTCGATGGTGTATTACCTCAAGTACTACGTCGGCGATGACGGGTCGCGAATGTTCCTGATCTTCGACAAGACAGCCATCTTCATATCTCTTGGTATGCTCGCATTCGTTATCGGCGTATCACTGACCAAGACGCTTTGCACGTACTTCGAAAAGCGCACGCTGATGATCGCCCTGACTGTTGGTAACGCAATAACGATGGCGGTGTTCTATATCATTCCGCCGGATCAGTACTGGCTCATGCTTGGCGTGCACTGCCTGGGCTCGCTTATCATCGGACCGACCCCGGCGATCGTCTGGGCCATGTACGCAGACACTGCAGACTATGGCGAATGGAAGACAGGACGGCGGACAACCGGGCTGGTCTTCTCGAGTGTACTGTTCGCGCAGAAGATGGGCCTGGCCGTCGGCGCCGGCCTGGCCGGTGTAATTCTCGGCTGGTTCGGCTTCATCGCTAACGAGGTCCAGTCGGAATCCTCGCTGGCTGGCATTCGCTTCCTGTTCAGTATCTTCCCGGCGATTCTCTCGGTCCTGAGTGCGGCTGCGATTATCTTCTACACGATCAACAAAGCCACTATCGCAACGTTCGAGAAAGAGTTGGCGGAGCGCCACGCGGGATAAAGTTCAATACGCTTCGACTAAAGGCATTTTCTGTCGAAAGAGCCTGCAAGCTTGTCCACATTTTCCGCCTGCGTGAAGAATTTGGCCAGGTACTTGTTCCCCTCACGGACACTCTTCTCCGGGAGGCCCGGCACCGCCGGAAGCACGCCCAGAATGTCACTCTTTCGTCCCGAGATGGCGTTGATTGCGTCTACTATCGACTCGTTTGATATGCAGTAGCCGCGGTAGCGCCTTTGGGTCACTGTTCTTATCCCGATTGACGGATCCGGTTTTGCGTAAGGTGCATTCTCAAGACCGGAAAGATCGAAATCGTACGGCACCGGAAAACGCTGCGCTCCGATACCGAAGAGATCGACATTATGGCAGCATTTGTCATCCTCATCGGCGGTAACCAACGACCAATCCGTATTGCCGATAAGATATTGGAACACAAAAACCGCGGCCGCTTGTTCCGTGTTGAGTGAATTCAGCGATACGCCAGCGACCTTTACAGGTTCCCCGCCGACTCTGTCAGCCAGTCCTGATGTCGACTCAATCAGGAACCCTATGCGCGTGAATTCATTTTCCTTCATGCGCTCGTCGGTATCACGGTAGGTAATTTGAACCAGGCGAACTCTGTAGCCGACGTCTGAAATAACATTGAAAATCCTGTAGGCGGCATACTCCTCCAGGATGTCCGTCTGGGCTGACGCTTTTTCTTTGCAATGTGTGACGAGCTTCAACTTGCGCTGACCGACAAACACCGTTTCTTCAGATTGGTCGCCCTTGAAAGTCAGCCGCAGTGGCGGGAAATCGCATACTCGAAGACGGCTCTTGCCGCGCACCCGGACAGTGACCTCCTGCTCGACACCGTCAGCGCGAAGAACAAAGGAAAACTCTTCCCTGTCTTCCTTTTCTTCGATCAACGAGCTGAAAGGGCCGGTCAATTCGAGGGCGAGAACCGTGTCATCTTCGAAAAGTGGAGACGCGCCTGTCCAATCGGCGAGTGCCAGAATGGCCAGGGCGAGTAGTTGTTTTGGGTACGACATGTTCCGGGCAAGCCTAGCAGGATGAAAGCCAGGCTGTCAGCTGCTCCGAAGAAGTTCTAATCCGTACATTTCATCGAAATGTACTGGGACAACAACCACTTATCGCCGACCTTGTCGGCCAGGTACCAACCGCAGGAGAGCTCCGTGCTGCCGTCGTCATTTCGATCCAGCCACTTGATATCGAACACAGCTGTCGTCGAATTCAGCAATTTGGTCTCAAGATCTGCAACGTCCGTTCCCAGCCAGCCTTCATTGCGCCACCCGTCAAGCAAATCGACAACAAAACCGTTCACATCCGTCGTTTCCACACCGTCGTCCGAGCGAACGACGATCTCCTCGGCGAGGTACTGCGCGAAATCGTCAGCATGGTCCCAGGCATTCTCCACATACAACGCCGCATAACCGTCTCTGAACCATTGGTCTAGATCTTCCGCTGTGTCAGCCGATGCCGGCATTGCAGCCAACAAGACCAGTAATGGTGTCCAGGTCAGCTTTTTCACGATATTCATCCTCAGCAAGAGACAGTTGATGGGTTCGCCAAGACTATATCACCCGCGCGGCTGGCGACTAATAGCTGCTGACTCGGTGCATTTCGACTGGCTTTGCGCCGGAACTCTCCTCCTGCGCCATTGCCAGCAGCTTTGATCCCTCGTCGAAATCAACGAGACGGTTGACCACGTAGAATGCGAATACGGTTGTCAGCCAATCGCCGAACTCCTGCCTCGATCCCAGGTGCGCGCGCATGTTGATCATGATCCAGGAGAAGTGTTCCCAGGTGTCGAAACACGAATCGCAGTCGCGATCGATGCCCGTACAACAACGGCGCGACGTTTTGAAATCGGCATTGATCGCCCGGAAATGACGATTGAAGGGTTTGCCGTTCTGTTGTCGTGCCTTGTTGACGTCATTGTCGACCGACAGATTCGTGCAAACGTCGTAGCCCCAGGACTCGCCGTGCAGCGTTCCGGACGTTATGACTTCGCTCAGGTAGCGCGTCGTGTACATCTTGTCCGGGTACATCCCGATCATGCGTTCAACTTCAGCGTGTACCTCTTCGAAACCGCGCGAGAAATCCAGCTCTCCGCCCAGATTCGACACGTCGCTGTAGTAGTTAAACAGCACGCGATTGCCGTTCTCGATGCACTCCTCGACGACGCCTTCTATTTCATTCGCGCACCCCGGGGCGACGGTGTAATACCAGAAGGCTCTCGGGTCATCTCGATAGTATTTCAGCGCAACTGAAAAAAGGTCCCGGCGACCCCGGTCCCGCAGCCGCGAATCGGTTTCGCGATTACCCCAGATCGCGATGCCAAGCGGCATCTCCTCCAACCCTTTGTAGGGGATCTGGATGAGGCCGTTCGTGGCGACGTTTATTTTGAAACTGTCGTGAAGCTTCCTGAGACGATCCGGGACGAGCGCTGGTTCGCCACCGACTACGGTCACGAAATTGGTGCCTCGTGCCTTTTCGCTTTCGATCAGTTCGTCGAACGCGCGATCGTCCCCGGACACTTGAACCTTATCCATACCTTCGGCGTAGTAGTAGCAACCGGCACAACGCAAATTGCATTTGCTCGTGATATCGAGCGATATCGGACGCACCGAGCCCGCGCTACGGATCATGCCGTACATGCTGCCCAGCAGCGGCTCGCTCAGGTAGTCCTTAAGTTTTGGCATCCTCGAATTCTACACAAGTGGAATAGGCAAAAAAGAAGGGGTGCCAGTCACCCAATTTCCGATCGGAAATAGGGTGACTGGCACCTTTCTGGGTTCGACTGATGTGATTCTCCGCGTTCACTCGCGATGGCCTTCAGATGGCAAGGGGCGGGTCAGGATAAACGCGGCCGCGGCGCTCAACACGACAAGCTGACAGGCGATGATCCATAACGGTGCGCCGAACAGCCATGTGATCACCGGCGTCATCAAGATAACAATAATCGCAATCCGTTTCGCTCTGCGGTCGATACTGCCGTCTCGGTGCCAGTTGGTAATTGACGGCCCGAAGGACCGGTGCTCTCGCAGCCAATTATTCAGCCGGGACGAGGAACGGGCGAACGCGAAAGCGGCAACCAGCAGGAACGGGGTCGTCGGTAATAACGGTAGTATTAGACCGACGATACCTATGGCGACCGAAATCAGGCCCGCCAGCAGCCAAAGAATTCTGATGCCAGTATCCACTTTGCCAGTTCATCACACGAGGACCGGCACCGACAAGTCCGGCAGGGCTCGGATGAACCGCCTGACATCGCAGGGACACGTCACCCTTCTAATTGTTCATTTTGTAAGGACTTTAAACTCAAAAGGGGAGCCATTCGGCTCCCCTTTTTCGTTTGGTGGTGATGGGTGGAATGG